>NZ_JBHXAG010000007.1:0-87112 GCF_042726555.1 Streptomyces sp. NPDC060232
AGACTGGGGCATTCGGCTCGGGCGCCGAGGGTGCGTGCCGGGCGTCGCGACGCCGCGGGGCAACTCGATACAGACCCTAGGGTCTTGTCGGTCGGGCCCGGCCCGACCGACAAGACACCCCCTGGCGGCTCCGGCCGGTCAGCCCCACTGCTCCAGGCCGAGCTTGACCACCAGAGCGCCGACCACGGTCAGCAGCACCCCGCGGACGAAGCCGCTGCCCTTCTTGAGCGCCATCCGGGCGCCGATCATGCCGCCGGCCAGGTTGAACACCGCCATCAGCGCGGCCAGCTGCCACAGCACCATGCCCTGGTAGGCGAACATCGCGAGCGCCCCGGCGTTGGTGCAGCAGTTGACGATCTTGGCGGTGGCGGAGGCCGTGACCAGGTCGAGGTGGAGCAGGGCGGTGAGCGCGAGCACCAGGAAGGTGCCGGTGCCCGGCCCGATGAGGCCGTCGTAGAAGCCGATGCCGAGGCCGGCGAGGCCGATGGCGAGCAGTACCCGGGCGCGGCTGACGGGCGAGGCGGAGGGGGCGGTGCCGAAGCCGGGCCGGAACAGCACGAAGCCGGCGACGATCACGAGCACCACCATGATCATCGGCCGGAGGGCGTCCTTGCTGATGCCGCCGGCGAGTGCGGCGCCGCCCATCGATCCGGCGAGTGCGGCCAGGCCGATGCGGACGGCGAGCTTCACGTCCACGGGGGCCTTGCGGACGTAGGTCACCGCCGCGCCGGCCGTGCCGACGATGGCCACCGCCTTGTTGGTGCCGAGGACGGTGGCGGGATGCGCGTGGGGCAGGCCCAGCAGGAGTGCGGGCAGGAGCAGCAGGCCGCCGCCGCCCACCACCGCGTCGATCCAGCCCGCAGCCGCGGCGGCCACGCACAGCACGATGATCATGGTCGTTGATATGTCAGGCACGTACCGACCTTATGGAGCTGTCGGGTGCAGTGGCCATTCAATCCTCGGAAACTTGCGCAAAGGTTGAGCTTTGCCCGGCCGGGGCCCGGTCCGGGGCCACCGGAGCGGCCGGGTCCACGCCCGCCGTGAGCGCGCTGGCGGCCAGCACACTGGCCGCCCCCAGCCCCGCCGCGAGCCGCCCCGCCGGGGGTACACGGGCCAGTGCGGCCAGCGCGGTCCGCACCGGCGAGGGTCTGCGGGGCTTGCGGTGCCGGGCGGCGGGCCGCGCGGCCGCGGCTCCGACGGGCACCGACAGGGCGACGTGCAGCGGGTGACGCATGGGGCGGGAGCTCCTCGGGGACGCGTGAGCGGCGGGGGACGACGGGCGCCCGGGCGGCACGGACCGGCCGGGGACGGTGGGCGAGCGGAGGCCGCGGACGGCCGGGGACGACGGGCGAACGGGCGGCGCGGACCGGCCGGGGCACCGCCCCGCCCGCGCGTCTCAGAGACTGAAGGCCTCCGCATGGATCCGCCCGGCCGGCACCCCGGCCCGCAGCAGCGCGGCCCGCGTCGCCCCGGCCATCCCCGGCGGCCCGCACAGGTAGACGTCGTGCTCGGAAAGGTCGGGCACCAGCGCGGCCAGCGCCTGCGGGGCCAGCGGGTCGTAGGCGGCGCCCGAAGGCCCGAGCAGGTAGTGCAGCCCTGCCTGCCGCTCGGCGGCGATGGCCTCCAGCTCGGCGCGCAGCACCAGGTGCTCCTCGGCTCCGGCCCGGTAGAGCAGGGTGAGGTCCCCGGGACCGCCCGGCAGCGTCTCGAACAGTGCCCGCATCGGGGTGATCCCGACCCCGCCGGCGATCAGCAGCACCTTGGGCCGGGTCCGCCGGGCCGCGGTCAGCGCACCGAACGGCCCGGTGGCGAGGACCCGCGTACCGGGACGCAGCCGGCGGATACGGCGGGAGTGGCCGCCGAGCCCCTTCACAGTGATCCGCAGCGTGTCCCCGCGGACGGGCGCCGACAGGGAGAAGGGCAGGGCGGTCGGCCACAGCCCCCGCTGCAGGAACCGCCAGCGCAGGAACTGCCCCGGCTCGGCCCGCAGTTCCGCCAGGTGCTCGCCCCGGACGACGACGGAGACGACCCCGGGCCCCTCGAAGCGGACCTCCGCGACCCGCAGCGCGTGCCGCAGGGCCTGCCGTACGGGGACCACGGCGCGGTACCAGACCAGCAGCACGGCGACCACGGTGTGGGCGAGCGCCCAGAACCAGGCCGCGGCGGCGAGGTCGGGCCCGGCGAGCTGGTGCCCGAAGCCGAGGGCTGCGGCGAGGTATACGAGCAGGTGCACCCCGCGCCAGGTTTCGTACGACATCCGGCGGCGGACCGCCCGGGCAGAACTCACACCGACCGCGGCCAGGAGGACGGTCCCGGCCGCCGCAGCGGCTACGGCGGGGTAGCCGAGCAGCTCCCGTACGGCGCGGACCAGGTCGACCCCCGTGTGCACGGCGTATCCCAGCAGGGCGAAGAGCCCGTGGCCGAAGCAGAGGAGCAGGACATGGCGGCCGCCGAACGCGTGCCAGCGGGCGAGCCGGTCGGCGCCGACCCCGTGCTCGACCGCGGGCACCCGGGCCATCAGGAAGAGCAGCACCAGCACCCCGTAGCCGGCGAGCAGTCCGGTCAGGTGCGCGACGGTGGCGAACAGCGCGTCGGGCCGCGCCGAGGGACGGACCTGCACCGCCCAGAGCAGGACCACCACACCCGCCCCGCCCAGGATCCCGCCCCTGACCCGCACCGCCGCATCTCGCATGCGGATCACGCTAGAGGCCCCGGCAGCGGCCGTGGTGATCCTTAAGGCGGCCTTGAGGAAGGCCTCACCGACCCTTAAACCGGTCGCTGAGGTCGGCGTTCCGTCCGGGTAACAGAGGCGATGCGGCGGGGAAACAGCGGCCGCGCACCCTCATGGCATGACCTCGGAAAAGCGTGTGGTGGTGATCGGCGGCGGCCTCGCGGGCCTGCGGCTCGCGAACCGGCTGGGCCCGGCCGCGACGGTGACCGTCCTCGGCGAGGAGACCCACGTCCCGTACAACAGGGTCCTGCTCGCCGAGGTCCTGGCGGGCCGGTACGCGCCGGAGGTGACCGCCCTCCCGGCGCCGGGCCCGGCGCTTCGGCGCGGGGTCCGGGCGGTGCGCGTCGACCGCGCGGAGCAGGCCGTGCACTGCGACGACGGCACGGTGGCCCCCTACGACACCCTCGTACTGGCCACCGGATCGAACGCGGTGCTCCCGCCGCTGCGCGGGCTGTTCGAACCGGAAGGGCGGGAACTCCCCGACGGGGTCCACGCGTTCCGCACGATGGACGACTGCCTGGCACTCTCGGCGGCCGTACGCCCCGGGGTGCGGGCGGTGGTGATCGGCGGGGGCCTGCTGGGCGTCTCGGCCGCCCGGGCGCTCGCCGCGCGCGGAGCGGTGGTGGTCCTCGCCCAGCAGGGCGAGCGCCTGATGGAACGCCAGCTGGACGCGGACGCCTCCGCCCTGCTGGCGACGCACCTGACCGACCTCGGCGTGGAGATCCACACGGAGTGCCGGGTCCGTGGTGTGCACACGTCTGCGGTGCCGCTGCCGGGGCTCCGCCCCGGACCCCGCGCCAAGTCCGGCGGGGCCGCCATCGCCCAGCGGCGGGTCACCGGGGTCGAGCTCGCCGACAGATACCGGCTGGAAGCCGATGTCGTCGTGCTCGCCTGCGGCGTACGCCCCCGCACAGGCCTGGCGCAGGCCGCCGGCCTGGAGATCCGCAAGGGCATCCTCGTCGACGACGAGCTCCGCACCAGCGACCCCCGCATCCACGCCATCGGCGACTGCGCCGAGCACGCCGGCCAGGTCTACGGACTGGCCGGCGCGGCCCTGGAGCAGGCCGACGCCCTCGCCTCGGTCCTGACGGGCGGCTCCGCGCCCTACACCGGCACCCGCGCCCTCACCCGCCTCACCCTCGGCGGAGCCGGCGACGGCTCCCTCGACCTCGCCGCCTTCGGCGAGACCACCCCCCTCCCCGGCGACGACGTGGTCCGGCTCGCCGACGCCACCCGCCGGACCTACCGGAAGGTCGTCGTGCGCGGCGACCGCCTCGTCGGCGGCGTGCTGCTCGGCGAACTCTCCACCGTGGGCGCCCTCGCCCGCACCTGGGAGGGCGGGGAAGCACCGCACGACCTGTTCCACCTGCTCACCGACGACGGAGGCCACTGACATGACCGAGCCCTTGCCCACGATCGTGCTCATCGGGCACGGCATGGTCGGCCAGCGCTACCTCGAAGCGCTCGCCGAGCGCGGGGTCACCGCCACGCACCGGATCACCGTGCTCTGCGAAGAGCCCCGGCCCGCCTACGACCGCGTGCATCTGACCTCGTACTTCTCCGGCAGCACCCCCGAGGACCTGTCCATGGTGCCCGCCGGGTTCATGGACGAGCACGGCATCGCCCTCCACCTCGACGACCCGGCCGAACACATCGACCGGGCCGCCCGCACCGTCACCTCCCGCTCGGGGCAGGTGTTCCCGTACGACGTGCTGGTCCTGGCCACCGGCAGCTACCCCTTCGTGCCGCCCGTCCCCGGCAAGGACGCCCCCGGCTGCTTCGTCTACCGCACCATCGAGGACCTCCTCGCGATCGAGGAGTACGCGAAGGACAAGTCCACCGGAGCGGTCGTCGGCGGCGGACTCCTCGGCCTGGAGGCCGCCGGCGCCCTCCAGGGCCTCGGTCTCGCCACCCGTATCGTCGAATTCGCCCCGCGCCTGATGCCCGTCCAGGTCGACGAGGGCGGCGGCGCTGCCCTGCTGCGCACCATCGAGTCCATGGGCCTCACCGTCCACACCGGTGTCGGCACCCAGGAGGTCGTGACCGGCGAGGACGGCCGCGTCAGCGGAATGCGGCTCTCCGACGGCTCCACCGTCGACACCGACCTCGTCGTCTTCTCCGCCGGCGTCCGCCCCCGCGACCAGCTGGCCCGCGACGCAGGCCTGGACGTCGGCGAGCGCGGCGGCATCGCGGTCGACGCCCGCTGCCGCACCTCCGACCCGCACGTCTACGCCATCGGCGAGTGCGCCCTGGCCGTCGACGGCCGCGTCTACGGCCTGGTCGCCCCCGGCTACGAGATGGCCGAGACAGCGGCCGACGATCTGCTGGGCCACGAGAAGGAGTTCACCGGAGCCGACCTCTCCACCAAGCTGAAGCTGCTCGGCGTGGACGTGGCCTCCTTCGGCGACGCCCACGGCAACGCCCCCGACAGCCTGGACGTCGTCTGGTCCGACTCCCGCTCCGGCGTCTACAAGAAGCTGGTGGTCTCCCCCGACGGGGTCCTCCTCGGCGGGGTCCTGGTCGGTGACGCCGACTCCTACGGCCTGCTGCGCCCGCTCACCGGCAGCGTCCCGCCCGTCGCCCCCGAGCAGCTGGTCCTGCCCGCGGGCGTCGGCGCGCCCGTCGCGCTCGGGCCGTCCGCACTCCCGGACGACGCGGTGATCTGCTCCTGCCACAACGTCACGAAGAAGGCCATCACCGCCTGCGCCACCCTCCCCGAGGTCAAGAAGTGCACCAAGGCGGGCACCGGCTGCGGCAGCTGCATCAAGGTGATCGGGCAGCTGCTCCCGGCCGCCGCCGACAAGGGGCTGTGCGGCTGCTTCCCGTACACCCGCGCCGAGCTCTACGAGATCGTCCGCACCCGCCGGCTGACCTCCTACGAGCAGATCCTCGACGGCCACGGCCGCCCCGAGGCACGCGGCGGCGACGGCTGCGAGGTCTGCAAGCCGACCGTCGGCTCGATCATCGCCTCCCTCGCGGCGACGCTCGGCGCGAGCGGATACGTGCTGGACGGCGAGCAGGCCGCCCTCCAGGACACCAACGACCACTTCCTCGCGAACATGCAGCGCAACGGCTCCTACTCGGTCGTCCCGCGCATCCCCGGCGGTGAGATCACCCCCGACAAGCTGATCGTGATCGGCGAGGTGGCCCGCGACTTCGGCCTCTACACGAAGATCACCGGCGGTCAGCGGATCGACCTGTTCGGCGCGAGCGTCGACCAGCTCCCCCGGATCTGGGCGCGGCTCGTCGACGCCGGCTTCGAGTCCGGACATGCCTACGGGAAGGCGCTGCGGACGGTGAAGTCCTGCGTCGGGCAGACCTGGTGCCGCTACGGCGTGCAGGACAGCGTCCGGATGGCCATCGACCTGGAGCTGCGCTACCGGGGTCTGCGCGCCCCGCACAAGCTGAAGTCGGCGGTGTCGGGCTGCGCCCGCGAGTGCGCGGAGGCGCAGAGCAAGGACTTCGGGGTCATCGCGACGGCGAGCGGCTGGAACCTCTACGTCGGCGGCAACGGCGGTGCCACGCCGCGCCATGCCGACCTCCTCGCCCAGGACCTGTCGGACGCGGAACTGGTCCGGCTGATCGACCGGTTCCTGATGTTCTACATCCGCACCGCCGACCGGCTGGAGCGGACCTCCACCTGGCTGGAGCGGCTGGAAGGCGGCCTGGACCACCTGCGGGACGTGGTCGTGCACGACTCGCTGGGGCTGTGCGCGGAGCTGGAGTCCCTGATGGCCGACCACGTGGCCAACTACCGGGACGAGTGGGCCGAGACGCTCCAGGACCCGGAGCGGCTGCGCCGGTTCGTGTCCTTCGTGAACGCGCCCGGCGCTCCCGACCCGACCGTGAAGTTCGTCCCCGAGCGCGACCAGGTCAAGCCCGACCTGGCCGTCCTGACCATAGGAGGTGCCGTCCGATGACCGTGGAACTGCAAGTGGCGCAGGGCTGGCTGACGGTGTGCGAGCTGTCGGCGCTCATCCCCGGGCGCGGGGTCGCGGCGCTGCTGCCCGACGGCAGCCAGGCCGCGGTGTTCGTCGACCGCGCGGGGCGTGCGTACGCCATCGGCAACCAGGACCCCTTCACCGGGGCGCAGGTGCTCTCGCGCGGTCTGGTGGGGGCCACGGCGGGCCGCCCCTTCGTGGCCTCCCCGCTGCTCAAGCAGCGCTTCGACCTGGAGACGGGGCGCTGCCTGGACGACGAGGAGGTGGCGGTCCGCACCTACCCGGTGCGGACCGCCGCGACCTCCTGACCGGAGGGAGTGGTGGGCGTCGTGGGCCCGGTGGTCAGTCCTGCTTCTGGACGACGGCCGGGTCCATCCACATGATCTCCCAGGTGTGGCCGTCGAGGTCGTCGAAGGCACGGCCGTACATGACGCCGTGGTCCTGGGCCGGACGGGGCTCGGTGGCGCCGGCCGCGAGGGCCCCGTCCACCAGCTCGTCCACCGCGGTGCGGCTCTCGGCGCTCAGACACAGGAGCACCTCGGACGTCTTGGTGGCGTCCGCGATCTCCTTGTGGGTGAAGTCCTTGTAGCGGGCCTCGGTGAGGAGCATCGCGACGATGGTGTCGCTGATGACCATGGAGGCGCAGTTCTCGTCGGTGAACTGGGCGTTGAAGGAGTAGCCCAGCGTGCCCCAGAAGGCCTTACTGGCGTCCAGGTCCTTGACGGGCAGGTTGACGAAGATCATGGTCGCGGACATCGAGGTCCCTCTCTCTGCTGCTCGGCCGGTGCTTTCAAGAGGTAGACCGCTGGACCGCCGAGAACTCATCGCCGCTCGCGAAGTTTTTCTGAACTTTTCTTCCGGACCGACGAAACCGCAGGTCAGGGCGGTGAGCGCAGCTGCAGCGCCGCCAGCTCGGCAGACCGAGCCGGCCTGACAGGGTGTGAGCCGGGCCGGACACCGGGCGGGAGAACGCTAAACACCGGCCGCCGAGACAGGCCGGAACTGGCGGGTGCGGCCGGCCGGGCGGCCCGCTCCGCGGGCGCCGGGCCGCGGGGGTCTTCGCGGACGCGGCGGTGTGCGAACGCCGTCCGCCGGCCGCGGGAATCCGCCCCCTGCCGGTGCGGCCTGGTTCCCCAAGGCCCTCGGGAAAATGCCGCGGGCGCAATGCCACGGGCGCAATGCCGCGGGCGCAATGCCGCGGGCGCGTGGAAATCCCCGCCGCGGGATTGAACGCCGACCTGTCGCCCGGGCGTAATGAGGATGTGGCGCCACGTCAACTGGCGCCCCCTAGGTTCCTCGACGCGTGCGACCCCGCGTCCGACCGGCCGCGGGGCCTTCCTCCCCCAGGAGTGACCGTGGAACGTCGTACCTTCCTGCGCGGCGCAGTGATCGGTTCGTCGGCCGCCGCCTTCGGCGGCACGTTGATGCACGGGGCGGCCTACGCGGCTCCCGCCCAGCCCGGAGCCGGCCCCTACGGGGCACTCGGCGCCGCCGACGCCAACGGCATCATGCTCCCGAGCGGTTTCACCAGCCGGGTGATCGCCCGCTCGGGCCAGACCGTCAGCGGTACCTCGTACACCTGGCACAGCGCTCCCGACGGCGGTGCGTGTTTCGCCGACGGCTCGGGCTGGATCTACGTGTCCAACTCGGAGATCAACCCCTCCGGCGGCGCGAGCGCGGTGAAGTTCAACTCCTCCGGCACCGTCACCGGCGCCTACCGGATCCTCTCCGGCACCCGGCAGAACTGCGCGGGCGGCAAGACCCCGTGGAACACCTGGCTGTCCTGCGAGGAGGTCAGCCTCGGCTACGTCTACGAGACCGACCCGTACGGCGTGAACGCGGCCGTCCGCCGGTCCGCGATGGGCCGCTTCAAGCACGAGGCGGCCGCCGCCGACCCGGTGCGCCAGGTGATCTACATGACGGAGGACGAGTCGAGCGGCTGCTTCTACCGCTTCGTCCCCACCACCTGGGGCGACCTCTCCTCGGGCACCCTCCAGGTCCTCAAGGCCGGAACGGCCACCTCCGGCTCCTTCACCTGGCAGAACGTCCCGGACCCGAACGGCTCCCCCACGGCGACCCGCAGCCAGGTCTCCGGCTCCAAGAAGTTCAGCGGCGGCGAGGGCTGCCACTACGCCAACGACACCGTCTGGTTCACCACCAAGGGCGACAACCGGGTCTGGCAGCTCAACCTCACGAACAACACGTACGAGCTGGCCTACGACGACTCGCTCGTACCCGGCGGCGCGGCCCCGCTGACCGGCGTCGACAACGTCACCGGCTCCTCGTACGGCGACCTGTACGTCGCCGAGGACGGCGGCACCATGGAGATCTGCGTGATCACCCCGGACGACGTGGTGGCGCCCTTCCTGCGGATCACCGGGCAGTCCTCCTCCGAGATCACCGGCCCGGCCTTCTCGCCCGCCGGCGACCGCCTCTACTTCTCCAGCCAGCGGGGTACGAGCGGCAGCTCCTCCGGCGGCATCACCTACGAGGTGACGGGCCCGTTCCGGGTGTAGGCAGCGGCGCCGCGCCCGCACGGCCGGCCGCGCCCCGACGGGTCGGACCCGTCGGGGTGCGGCCCGTCACGACGCCACCGCCCCGCCCTTGAGCAGCGCGGCTCCCAGCGGGGTCACGGTGTGCAGGACCGCGTTGCCGCGGCGCAGCGTGGTGACCAGGCCCGCCTCGCGCATCACGCAGGCGTGCTGGCTCGCGGAGGCCAACGAGACACCGGCCCGGCGGGCCAGCTCGCTGGTGGTTGCGCCGTCCCCTATGGCCCGCAGCACGACCGAGCGGGTGTGCCCGACCAGCTTGCCCAGGGTGCGCTGGCGCTGGTCCGCCGCGGGCCGGGCCGCCTCGCCGCTCCCCGGCGCGGAGGCCAGTTGCGCGGCGGCCGGATAGACCAGCACCGGCGGCAGCTCCGGGTCGTGCAGGGTCACCGCGGTGCGCCGGCAGAAGAACGACGGCTGGAGGAGCAGCCCGCGCCCCCGCAGCCGGACGTCCCGGTCCACGGGGTAGTCGCATTCCAGTACCGGCGCCCGCCAGCGCAGCATGGGCGGCAGCGAGGCCAGCAGCTCGTCGGCGCCGCCGTCGAGCAACGCGCGGCCGCGTGCCGCCCGTTCGGCTTCTATCTGGGCCTGTATGTGGGTCCAGTACGGCTCCACGGCGGCCCGGTGGTAGGCGCGCAGCTCGCCCATCAGCCTCGGGAGCTGCTTGGTGCCGCCCTCCATGAAGTCCCGCAGCCGTGGCGTCGTGGGCGCTCCGGCGCCCAGCAGCTGGAGTTCGCGGCGCATGCGCTCGGGACGGATCCCGCGCAGCGCGTCGAGGCCCACGTCCCACCCGTACTGCCCCTCCACAGGGGTCAGGAAATCGGGGAAATAACCGCGACTCGGTATGAGCATACCGAGCGTGCGTATTTCACTATTCAACCTGCTCCGGGTTTCCGTACGCCATTCACCGAACAACCGGGCGTCGCGCCGGTCTCTTAGTCGGTGAAAGCTGAGAATCGTCTCCCACAACGCATCGGGACGCCCTGCCATCCGTACGCGTGCCAGGTCCACTCCAGTGAAATGGATACGCAGCACCGAACCCCCACCTGTGCAACCGCAATCCCCCCGCCCCATGAGTATGCACGCAGTCACACGTGGTCACCACGCCCTTTCGGCCACAGTTGAAACCCCTTTCGGCAGGGGCGTGACAACCGAAATCCTGTACTCCGCCGGGCACACTCCGGTGCGACCGAAACGCTCCGCGAAGGCCGTGGGGGGCTTTGCGGGGCCTGGCGGTCGGTCGCACCGGGAAGCGCCGACGTGCCCGGCAGAATGACAGCGGCGGTGGACGGGTGGGGATCCGTCCACCGCCTGCTGGCGTAAAGACTTGTTGAACAAAGAAATTGAGGCGCGCCCGCCCCCGGGCAGTCAGGGAACCCGGGGACAGGCGCGGTCTATGGGGCCCTTGGGGGCCCGGCGGGGTCAGCGGCTGTCGCTGCCCTTCGCCTCGGCGGCCGCACGGCCGGCCTCCAGGCGCGCCACCGGAATCCGGAAGGGCGAGCAGGAGACGTAGTCGAGGCCGACCTCGTGGAAGAAGTGGACGGACTCGGGGTCACCGCCGTGCTCGCCGCAGACGCCGAGCTTGAGGTCGGGACGGGTGGCCCGGCCCTGCTCGACCGCGTAGCGCACGAGGGAGCCGACGCCGTCCTTGTCGATGGTCTCGAAGGGCGAGACCCCGAAGATGCCCTTCTCCAGGTACGCGGTGAAGAAGCTGGCCTCGACGTCGTCGCGGGAGAAGCCCCACACCGTCTGGGTCAGGTCGTTCGTGCCGAAGGAGAAGAACTGCGCGGCCTCGGCGATCTGGGCGGCCGTCAGGGCGGCGCGCGGCAGCTCGATCATGGTGCCGATGGAGAGCTTGAGGGTGGTGCCGGTGGCGGCCTCGACCTCGGCGATGACCGCGTCGGCCTCCTCGCGGACGATCTCCAGCTCCTGGACGGTGCCCACGAGCGGGATCATGATCTCGACGCGGGGGTCGCCCTTGGCGTTCTTGCGCTCGGCCGCGGCCTCGGCGATGGCCCGGACCTGCATGGCGAACAGGCCGGGGATGACCAGGCCCAGGCGGACACCGCGCAGACCCAGCATCGGGTTCTGCTCGTGCAGCTTGTGGACGGCCTGGAGCAGGCGCAGGTCGTTCTCGTTGGCGTCCTTGCGGGACTCGGCGAGGGCGACGCGCACCGACAGCTCGGTGATGTCGGGCAGGAACTCGTGCAGCGGCGGGTCGAGCAGGCGGACGGTGACGGGCAGGCCGTCCATCGCCTCGAACAGCTCGATGAAGTCCTTCTTCTGCAGCGGCAGCAGGGCACTGAGTGCCTCGTCGCGCTCGCCGTCGGTGTCGGCGAGGATCAGGCGCTCGACCATCTCGCGGCGCTCACCGAGGAACATGTGCTCGGTGCGGCACAGGCCGATGCCCTGGGCGCCGAAGCGGCGGGCGCGCAGCGCGTCCTCGGCGTTGTCGGCGTTGGCGCGCACCCGCAGGCGGCGGACGCGGTCCGCGTAGGCCATGATCCGGTGCACGGCGGCGACGAGCTCGTCGGCGTCGTCGGCGCCGGCGTGCATGCGGCCCTCGAAGTACTCGACGACCGGGGACGGTACGACGGGTACCTCACCGAGGTAGACCTTGCCGGTGGAACCGTCGATGGAGACGACGTCGCCCTCTTCGATGACCGTGTCGCCGACCGTCATACGGCGGCGCTTGGTGTCGACGTCGAGCTCCTCGGCGCCGCAGACGCAGGTCTTGCCCATGCCGCGGGCGACGACGGCCGCGTGGGAGGTCTTGCCGCCGCGCGAGGTCAGGATGCCCTCGGAGGCGATCATGCCGTCCAGGTCGTCCGGGTTGGTCTCGCGGCGGATCAGGATGACCTTCTCGCCGGAGCGGGACCACTTGACGGCCGTGTAGGAGTCGAAGACGGCCTTGCCGACCGCCGCGCCCGGGGAGGCGGCGATGCCGCGGCCGAGCAGGGTGGCCTTGGCGCCCTCGTCGAAGCGCGGGAACATCAGCTGCGCCAGCTGGTGGCCGCTGACGCGCTGGAGGGCCTCGGCCTCGTCGATCAGGCCCTGGTCCACGAGCTGGGTGGCGATGCGGAAGGCGGCGCCGGCGGTGCGCTTGCCGACACGGGTCTGGAGCATCCACAGCTGGCCGCGCTCGATCGTGAACTCGATGTCGCAGAGATCCTTGTAGTGGGTCTCCAGCGTCGTCATGATCGTCATGAGCTGGTCGTACGACGCCTTGTCGATGGACTCCAGGTCCGCGAGCGGCACGGTGTTGCGGATACCCGCGACGACGTCCTCGCCCTGGGCGTTCTGGAGGTAGTCGCCGTAGACGCCCGCGTGGCCGCTGGCCGGGTCGCGGGTGAAGGCGACGCCGGTGCCGGAGTCGGGACCCAGGTTGCCGAAGACCATGGAGCAGACGTTGACCGCGGTGCCCAGGTCGCTGGGGATGCGCTCCTGGCGGCGGTAGAGCTTGGCGCGGTCGGTGTTCCACGAGTTGAAGACGGCCTCGACGGCGAGGTCCATCTGCTCGCGGGCGTCCTGCGGGAACTCGCGGCCGGCCTCCTTCGCCACGATCTTCTTGAAGACCTTGACGAGCTTCTTCAGGTCGGCGGCGTCGAGGTCGGTGTCGACGGTGACCTTCTTGGCGGCCTTCGCCTCGTCGAGGGCGTCCTCGAAGAGCTCGCCCTCGACGCCGAGGACGGTCTTGCCGAACATCTGGATCAGGCGGCGGTAGGAGTCCCACGCGAAGCGCTCGTCACCGGCCTGGGAGGCGAGGCCGGTGACCGACTCGTCGGAAAGGCCGATGTTCAGGACGGTGTCCATCATGCCGGGCATCGAGAACTTGGCGCCGGAACGCACGGAGACCAGCAGCGGGTCGTCCGACTGTCCGAGCTTCTTGCCCATCTTCGCCTCAAGGGCCGCAAGGTGGGCGCTGACCTCGTCACGCAGGGCGGCCGGGGCCGAGCCGCTCTCGAGGTAGACCTTGCAGGCCTCGGTGGTGATGGTGAAGCCGGGAGGGACCGGCAGACCCAGGTTGGTCATCTCGGCGAGGTTGGCGCCCTTGCCGCCGAGAAGGTCCTTGAGGTCGCGGTTGCCCTCGGTGAAGTCGTAGACGAACTTCTGATCTTTGTTTTCCGACACGGGTCTCGACTCCTCGAGGCTCGGTGGCTGCCCTGACGGCCAGGAACATACCCAGATCGAAGGCTTCTGGGTACGTCCACTTGGCCGTCATACGGACGTAACCACCCGTGCGCCAGCAGATCGAAAGTAACTCAAGGGTAACCAGAAGGGGCCCACAGCGTTCAGATCCCGAAGAAAGAGGGGGCGCTTGAGGCTTACTTACGCTCGGATGAGCGATCATCGATACATTTGCGTTCAAGTATTGAACACACAAAGGGTGGCACCCAGTGCCACCCTTTGAAAGTCTTACCCGTGACTTATCTGCTCATCTGAGCGAAACCTCTCCCATGCGTGGCGTATATCACGCGCCACGGAGGGCGATTTGTCAGCCTCCGGAGGTGTCCAGTTCGGCGTCCTCACTCACGCCCGCGCAGTCGTACGGATCCTTCAGCCAGCCGTCCGGCAGGACAACTCGGTTGTTTCCGGACGTCCGGCCGCGCGGACCGTCGGCACTCTCCGGCCATGCTTGATCCAAGTCGAGCTCGCTCAGATGAGCGTCCAGCTCGGCCAGCGAAGAGGTCACCGCGAGCTTCTTGCGCATCTCGGACCCGACCGAGAAGCCCTTCAGGTACCAGGCGACGTGCTTACGGAAGTCGATCACGCCGCGCGTCTCGTCGCCGATCCACTCCCCCAGCAGCTGGGCATGCCGGTGCATGGTCCGGGCGACCTCGCGCAGCGTGGGCCGGTGGAAGTCCTCCGGCCGCCCCTCGAAGGCCGCCACCAGGTCGTTGAACAGCCACGGCCGCCCCAGGCAGCCGCGCCCCACGACCACGCCGTCGCAGCCGGTCTCGCGGACCATGCGCAGCGCGTCCTCGGCGCACCAGATGTCGCCGTTGCCGAGGACCGGTATCTCCGGCACGTGCTCCTTCAGCCGCGCGATGGCGTCCCAGTCGGCGGTCCCGCCGTAGTGCTGCGCGGTGGTCCGTCCGTGCAGGGCGATGGCGGTGACACCCTCCTCGACGGCGATGCGGCCGGCGTCGAGGTAGGTGAGGTGGTCGTCGTCGATGCCCTTGCGCATCTTCATGGTCACCGGCAGGTCGCCGGCCCCCGCGACGGCCTCGCGCAGGATCGCGCGCAGCAGGTTGCGCTTGTACGGCAGCGCCGAGCCGCCGCCCTTGCGGGTGACCTTGGGGACGGGGCAGCCGAAGTTGAGGTCGATGTGGTCGGCGCGGCCCTCCTCGACGATCATGCGGACCGCCTTGCCGACCGTCACCGGGTCCACCCCGTACAGCTGAATCGACCGCGGCTTCTCGGTCTCGTCGAAGTGGATCAGCTGCATGGTCTTCTCGTTGCGCTCGACCAGGGCGCGGGTCGTGATCATCTCGCTCACGAACAGCCCCTTGCCGCCCGAGAACTCCCGGCAGAGGGTACGGAACGGGGCATTGGTGATGCCGGCCATGGGTGCGAGCACCACCGGGGGCTGCACGGTGTGCGGGCCGATCGCGAGAGGCGGGGGGAGCGTGGTCATCCGCCCATTGTCCCGCATGCCGAGGGGGTCGGGCGGACGTAGCATCGGCGCATGATCGAGCCGAGTCACCGGCAGCGCACGATCGTCCTGGCGATCTGCTGCATGAGCCTGCTCATCGTCAGCCTCGACAACACCGTGCTCAACGTCGCGCTCCCGTCGATGCGACGCGAGCTCGACGCCTCGATCGCGGGGCTGCAGTGGACCATCGACGCGTACACGCTCGTCCTTGCCTCACTGCTGATGCTCATGGGCTCCACGGCCGACCGGATCGGCCGCCGCAAGGTGTTCGTCGCCGGTCTGCTGGCCTTCAGCCTCGGCTCGCTGCTGTGCTCGCTCGCGCCGAGCCTCGGCTGGCTCATCGTCTTCCGGATGGTGCAGGCGGTCGGCGGCGCGATGCTCAACCCGGTGGCGATGTCGATCATCACCAACACCTTCACCGATCCGGCCGAGCGGGCCCGGGCCATCGGCGTGTGGGGCGCGGTCGGGGGCATCTCCATGGCCGCGGGCCCCCTGATCGGCGGGGTGCTGGTGGACTCCGTGGGCTGGCGCTCGATCTTCCTGATCAACCTGCCGATCGGCCTGGCGGCGCTCGTGCTGACCCTGCGCCACATCCCGGAGTCCCGGGCGGCCCGGCCCCGCCGCCCCGACCCGCTGGGTCAGGTGCTGGTCATCGCGCTGCTCGGCAGCCTGACGTACGGGATCATCGAGGCGCCCGCCCACGGCTGGCGCTCGCCGCTGATCATGGGGTGCGCGGTGGTGGCCGTCGCCTCGCTCGTGGGGCTGCTGGTGCACGAGCCCCGGCGCGCGGAGCCGCTGATCGACCTCCGGTTCTTCCGGAGCGCGCCGTTCAGCGGCTCGACGGTGATCGCGATCAGCGCCTTCGCCGGGCTGGCCGGCTTCCTCTTCCTGAACACGCTCTACCTCCAGGACGTACGGGGGCTCAGCGCCCTGCACGCGGGGCTCTACATGCTGCCGATGGCCGGTCTGACCGTGCTGTTCGCGCCGCTGGCGGGGCGGCTGGTGGGCAGCCGCGGGCCGCGGATCTGCCTGCTGATCGCGGGAGTGGCGATGGCGGCGAGCGGGCTGCTGTTCGCCCTGTTCGAGGCGGAGACGTCCAACCCGCTCCTCTTCACCGGGTACGTGCTCTTCGGGCTCGGCTTCGGCATGGTGAACGCGCCGATCACCAACACGGCGGTGTCCGGGATGCCGCGCGCCCAGGCAGGTGTCGCGGCCGCCATCGCCTCCACCAGCCGGCAGACGGGCGGCACGCTCGGCGTCGCGGTCATCGGGTCGGTCCTGGCGGCCGGGCTGGCCGGCGGCCAGGGCTTCTCCGGGGCGGCCCAGCCGGCCTGGTGGATCATCACGCTGTGCGGGCTGCTCGTCCTGGTCGTGGGCGCGGCCACGAGCGGCAGCTGGGCCCGCGGAACGGCGGAACGCACGGCTCGCACCCTGGAGGAGTCCGCCGGTCCCCCCGCGGCCGTGGGATCCCCGCGCGCCTGAGACCCCTCGCGGCCACGCGCTCGTCGGTCCGCCCTGCACGGCCATGAACGACCGGTGGCCCGGCGCACACTGTGTGCGCCGGGCCACCGGTCGTTCGTGCGGCGTCCGTCAGCAGCCGAGCAGGCGGCTGCCGAGGTAGGCCTGGATCTGGTCCAGGGAGACGCGCTCCTGCTTCATGGTGTCGCGCTCGCGCACGGTCACCGCGTTGTCGTCCAGGGTGTCGAAGTCGACGGTGACGCAGAACGGCGTACCGATCTCGTCCTGGCGGCGGTAGCGGCGGCCGATGGCGCCCGCGTCGTCGAACTCGATGTTCCAGTTCTTGCGCAGGTCGGCGGCCAGGCCCTTGGCCTTCGGCGACAGCTGCGCGTTGCGGGACAGCGGCAGGACGGCGACCTTGATGGGAGCCAGGCGCGGGTCGAGGCGCATCACGGTGCGCTTCTCCATGACGCCCTTGGCGTTGGGGGCCTCGTCCTCGTTGTACGCGTCGAGCATGAAGGCGAGCATGGCGCGGTTGACACCGGCCGCCGGCTCGATGACGAACGGGGTGTAGCGCTCACCGGCCTCCTGGTCGAAGAAGGTGAGGTCCTGGCCGGAGGCCGCGGAGTGCGCCTTGAGGTCGTAGTCGGTGCGGTTGGCGACGCCCTCAAGCTCGGAGAACTCGCTGCCACCGAAGTTGAAGCGGTACTCGATGTCGGCGGTGCGCTTCGAGTAGTGGGAGAGCTTCTCCTTCGGGTGCTCGTACCAGCGGATGTTCTCCTCGCGGATGCCGAGGTCGCGGTACCAGTTCCACCGCTCCTGCATCCAGTACTCCTGCCACTGCTCGTCCTCGCCCGGCTTGACGAAGAACTCCATCTCCATCTGCTCGAACTCGCGGGTGCGGAAGATGAAGTTGCCCGGCGTGATCTCGTTGCGGAAGGACTTGCCCATCTGCGCGATGCCGAAGGGCGGCTTCTTGCGCGAGGTGACCTGGACCTGGGCGAACTGCGTGAAGATGCCCTGGGCGGTCTCGGGGCGCAGGTACGCCTTGGAGCCGGTGTCCTGGGTCGGGCCGAGGTGGGTCTCCAGCATGCCGGAGAACTGCTTGGGCTCGGTGAACTGGCCCTTCACACCGCAGTTGGGGCAGTTGACGTCGGCCAGGCCGTTCGCGGGGAGGCGGCCGTGCTTGGCCTCGTACGCCTCTTCGAGGTGGTCGGCGCGGTGGCGCTTGTGGCAGGAGGTGCACTCGGTCAGCGGGTCCGAGAAAGTGGCGACGTGGCCGGAGGCAACCCAGACCTCGGGGGCCAGGATCACGGACGAGTCGAGACCGACGACGTCCTCACGCCCGGTGACCATCGCCTTCCACCACTGGCGCTTGATGTTCTCCTTGAGCTCGACACCGAGCGGGCCGTAGTCCCAGGCAGCCCTGGAGCCGCCGTAGATCTCACTGCACGGGAAAACGAAGCCACGGCGCTTGCTCAGGCTGACGATGGTTTCGATCTTGTCGGCGGCCACGGTGCTCTCTTCATTACGAGGACGAACGGCGAAGTCTCTAGATTACCGGCGCCCGCACCCCCCCTTTCAAATCGGTTCCCCTTCAACGCCCGCCCACCCGGCCCTCCCACCTGGGTTTTTGACAATCGTTTCCATCTTTGATGAAAATGGATGTCATGAACGTACGACGCCTCATACCCACCGCCGCCCTCGCCGGCGCCGTCGCCCTCGGCGCCACGGCCCTGACCTCCTGCTCCGGAGCGGGTGCCGTCGCCGGCAAGGACGGCAAGCTCGGCGTCACGGCGTCGTTCTACCCCCTGCAGTTCGTCGCCGAGCAGATCGGCAAGGAGCACGTGAAGGTCGACGGGCTGACCAAGCCGGGCGTCGAACCGCACGACCTGGAGATCACTCCCCAGCAGACCGCGCAGCTCGGCGAGGCCGATGTGGTCCTCTACCTCAAGACCCTGCAGCCGGCCGTCGACAAGGCCGTCGCCCAGTCCGGCGTGAAGAACATCGTCGACGCCGCCACCCTCACCGAACTGGAGGCCCGGGGCGAGGAGCCGGGCCACGGCGAGGAGGGCCACGCCCACCAGGAGGGCGACGAGCACGCCGGTGAGGGCGCCGGGGAGCGCGAGGAGGGCCACGACCACGGCGAGAGCGGCACCGACCCCCACGTCTGGCTCGACCCCGTCAAGTACGCGGAGATCGCCAAGGGCGTCGGCGCGGCCCTGGAGAAGGCCGACCCCGGCCACGCGGCGGACTACAAGAAGAACACCGACGAACTGGTCGGCAAGCTGGCCGCGTTGGACACCGAGTTCAAGGACGGCCTGAAGGACACGGCCTCCCGGACCTTCATCACCACCCACTCCGCCTTCGGCCACCTCGCCGAGCGCTACGGCCTCGACCAGGAGGGCATCTCCGGCGTCGACCCCGAGTCCGAGCCGAGCCCGGCCCGGATGAAGGACCTCCAGGCGGTCGCGAAGAAGGACAATGTCACCACGGTGTTCTTCGAGACGCTGGCCAGCGACAAGACGGCCAGGACCCTCGCCACGGACACCGGCCTGAAGACCGACGTCCTCGACCCCCTCGAGGGCATCACCGACAAGTCCCAGGGCGCCGACTACTTCGAGGTCATGCGGTCCAACCTCAAGAACCTCCAGAAGGCACTCGGAGCCAAGTGATGACAGCAGCAACGGAGGCGCGAGCCATGCAGTCCCCGCCCCGACCGGCCGACGACCGGCCCGTCATATCCCTGCGCGGGGCCAAGGCCTCGCTCGGCTCGCGCCCCGTGCTGCGCGGAATCGACCTCACCGTCCAGCGCGGTGAGGTCGTAGCCCTGCTCGGAGCCAACGGCTCCGGCAAGTCCACGGCCGTCCGCGCCGTGGTCGGCCAGGTCCCGCTGTCCGACGGCTCCCTCAGCCTCTTCGGCACCGACTTCAAGCGCTTCCGCGACTGGTCGCGCATCGGGTACGTCCCCCAGCGCACCACCGCCGCCGGCGGCGTCCCGGCCACCGTCCGCGAGGTCGTCTCCTCCGGCCGGCTCGCCCGCTCCCGCTTCGGGCTCCTGCGCAAGGCCGACAAGGAGGCCATAGAGCAGGCCCTGGCCCTGGTCGGCATGGACGCGCACGCCGACGTCTCCGTGGACGCCCTCTCCGGCGGCCAGCACCAGCGCGTCCTCATTGCCCGGGCGCTCGCCGTCGAACCCGATCTGCTGATCATGGACGAGCCGATGGCGGGCGTGGACCTCGCCAACCAGGAGGTCCTGGCGAGCGCCCTGCGCGCACAGGTCGCCGCCGGCTCCACCGTCCTGCTCGTCCTGCACGAGCTGGGCCCGCTGGAGCCCCTGATCGACCGCGCCGTCGTGCTGCGCGACGGCTGCGTCGTCCACGACGGCCCGCCGCCGGAGGCCGTGGGCCAGCACGCCCTGCCCGGCCACGACCACGTACACCCCCACGCGGCGCACGACGCCGAGCCCCTGCGGACGGGACTGCTGAGCTGATGGACATCCTCGACTACGCCTTCATGCAGCGAGCGCTGATCGCGGCCGCCCTGGTCGGCATCACGGCCCCCGCCATCGGCACGTACCTCGTCCAGCGCCGACAGGCGCTCATGGGCGACGGCCTCGGCCACGTCGCCATGACCGGTGTCGCCCTCGGCTTCGTGCTCCAGACCAGCCCGGTCTGGATGGCGACCCTCGTCGCCGTCGTCGGCGCCGTCGGCATGGAGCTGATCCGGGCCCGCGGCAGGACCAGCGGCGACGTCGCCCTCGCCATGCTCTTCTACGGCGGCCTCGCCGGCGGCGTGATGATCATCAACCTCGGCGGCGGCCAGACGGCCAGCCTCCTGGGCTCCATGTTCGGCTCGATCACCACGGTCGCCACCGAGGACGTGACCGCGATGGCGCTGCTGGCCGCGTTCGTCCTCGCCGTCGCGATCGGTCTGCGCCGGCAGCTCTTCGCCGTGTGCCAGGACGAGGAGTTCGCCCGGGTCACCGGGCTGCCCGTACGCGCCCTGAACCTGCTGATCGCGGTCACGGCCGCGGTCACCGTCACCGTCGCCATGCGCATCGTCGGCCTGCTGCTGGTCAGCGCGATGCTGGTGATCCCGGTCGCCGCCGCCCAGCGGCTCACCCGCAGCTTCGCCACCACGCTGGGCCTGGCCATGGCCATCAGCGTGACCGTCTCCCTGACCGGCACGGCGGCCACCTACTACATCAACGTGCCCTCGGGCGCGACGATCGTGCTGCTCGCGATCGGCGTCTTCATGGCGCTGACCGCCCTCTCCGCCCCCCTGGCCCGCCGCCGGGCCAAAGCCGCCCTGGCCGTCGAAGAGGTCTGCACGCGCGACGATGTGAAGGTCTAGTGGGGTGCCCGGCGGACGGTGATCCGCCGGACTCCTTCTGCAGGGCTGGCACAATGGCCGCAGGCCTACACGAGGAGGAACCGGTGGCGACTGCGCCTGGCGAGATGAATACCGCGCCAGTACGAGGACGATCCACCCGGCAGCGAGCCGCAGTGGCGGCGGCGCTGGACGAGGTGGCCGAGTTCCGCAGCGCCCAGGAACTCCACGACATGCTCAAGCACCGTGGTGACTCCGTGGGCCTGACCACCGTCTACCGCACCCTCCAGTCCCTCGCGGACGCGGGCGAGGTGGACGTCCTGCGCACCAGCGACGGCGAGTCCGTGTACCGCCGCTGCTCCACCGGCGATCACCACCACCACCTGGTCTGCCGCAAGTGCGGCAAGGCCGTCGAGGTGGAGGGCCCGGCCGTGGAGAAGTGGGCGGAGTCCATCGCGGCCGAGCACGGCTACGTGAACGTCGCCCACACGGTGGAGATCTTCGGCACCTGCGCCGACTGCGCGGCGGCCACGGCCTAGAGGCGGCGCAGGTTCCGTTCCAGGATCGCGCGCAGGCGGTCGACGTCTGCGGGCTCCTCGGCTCCCCTCTTCGGCACCGCCGCGAGGCAGCTCGCGCGCGGGCCCCCGACCAGGACGAAGAGCTCCGGCGTCTCGGCGTAGTGCGTGAAGAGCTTCCAGTCGGACGTGTACGACATGGTCTCGCCCGTGGTCGCGGTGCCCTGGTCGTCCACCACCGTGCGGCACTGCCCGTACGCAGCCCACACCGCGTGCAGCCGACGCGCCATGCCGCGTCGGCCCCGTACGGCACCGAAGAGTCCCGCGCCGAGTCCCAGCACCGCGCTGACCGCGAGGACAACCGGCAGGAACCCGCGGAACAGGCCGAACGCCACCACGACGACCGTGGTCATCAGCGGGGGCAGGAACGTCTCCGCACGCCCCGCCCCCGTCCGCCGGGCACGCACCCGGACGACCCCCTGCAGGTCGGCGAGCGTCAGCCGGTAGACGAAGGCGGCCTGCTCGGTCCGCTGTCCATGATCCTCATCCGTGTTCATGACAGCGGACCCTACCGGCGGGGCGGAGTCGGGCGGCCAGGTGCCGCCGTCAGCCGGCGGAGCCCTCCGGCTGGTTGGGGACGGCGCCGCCGAAGCGGCGGTCGCGCTGGGCGTACTCCAGGCACGCCGCCCAGAGGTTGCGCCGGTCGAAGTCCGGCCACAGCACGTCCTGGAAGACCATCTCGGCGTACGCGCTCTGCCAGAGCAGGTAGTTGGAGGTGCGCTGCTCGCCGCTCGGGCGCAGGAACAGGTCGACGTCCGGCATGTCCGGGTAGTAGATGTACTTGGCGAAGGTCTTCTCGTTGACCTTCGCCGGGTCCAGCCTGCCCGCGGCCACATCGCGCGCGATGGCCTGCGCCGCGTCGGCGATCTCCGCGCGGCCGCCGTAGTTCACGCAGAAATACAGGGTCATGGCGTCGTTGTCGACGGTCTGCTCCTGCGCGACCTGCAGCTCCTGGACGACCGACTTCCACATCTTCGGCATGCGGCCGACCCAGCGGATACGGATGCCCAGCTCGTTCATCTCGTCGCGGCGCCGCCGGATGACGTCGCGGTTGAAGTTCATCAGGAAGCGGACCTCTTCGGGCGAGCGCTTCCAGTTCTCCGTCGAGAAGGCGTACAGGGAGAGGTTCTTGACGCCCATCTCCAGGCAGCCCTTGAGCACGTCGAGCACGACGCCCTCGCCGACCTTGTGCCCCTCGGTGCGGGGCAGGCCGCGCTCCTTGGCCCAGCGGCCGTTGCCGTCCATGACGACGGCGACGTGGTTCGGGACCAGCTCGCCGGGAATCTTCGGCGGGACCGCACCGGAGGGGTGCGGCTCGGGAACCTTGTACTCCCGGCGAGAGCGTCCCAGAATCCCGCGTCGTGCCATGTGCCCAGCTCCTATTTCTCGACGTATCGCAGGGAGCGTAGCCCGCGCTCCAGATGCCAGTGCAAATAGGCGGAGACCAGCCCGCTGCCCTCCCGCACGTGACGCGCCTCACACGCGTCGGCATGCCCCCAGTCGCCCGTCAGCAGGGCGCTGAGCAGGGCGATGGCCTCCGACGAGGGTACGACGCTGCCGGGCACGCGGCAGTCCCCGCATATGACCCCGCCCGCGGCGACGGAGAAGTGCCGGTTGGGGCCGTGGATCCCGCACTTCGCGCAGTCCTCGAAGCTGGGCGCGTAGCCGTTGACGGCGAGCGAGCGCAGCAGGAAGGCGTCCAGGATGAGGTGCGGTTCGTGTTCGCCGCGCGAGAGCGTGCGCAGGGCTCCGACGAGCAGCAGGTACTGCTGCACGGAGGGCTCGCCCTCGTTCTCGGTGAACCGCTCGGCGGTCTCCAGCATGGCGGTGCCGGCGGTGTAGCGGGCGTAGTCGGTGACGATGCCGTTGCCGTACGGGGCGATGATCTCGGTCTGGGTGCAGAGCGGCAGGCTGCGGCCGACCAGGTCGCTGCCGCGGGCGAAGAACTGCACGTCGGCATGGGAGAAAGGTTCCAGCCGGGCACCGAACTTGGACTTCGTGCGCCGCACCCCGCGGGCGACCGCCCGTACCCGGCCGTGGCCCCGGGTCAGCAGCGTGATGATGCGGTCCGCCTCACCCAGCTTCTGGGTGCGCAGCACGATGCCGTCGTCGCGGAACAGACTCATGCGCCCATTGTCCCGTACGGGGAACCACCCGGAGACAGCGATGACCCCTCGCCCGGACGTCGCCCGGGCGAGGGGTCGGCACCCCTTGGGGGTCAGGGAGCGGACGGGGACGGCGTGGGGTCGGCGTCGTCCGCCTTCTCCGCGGAGGGGGCCGGGGCGGCGGCCTGGGCGGGCACCGCCGCGGGGACCTCGGGGGCGGAGGCGTCGGAGCCGGGCGCCGTGTCGGCCCCGGCCGCGCCGAGGGCCCGGGCTCCCGCCTCCGGGGCGTCGTGGGCGTCGTCCTTCGCCAGGCCGTTGAAGATGAGGTTGAGCACGATGGCGGCCGTGGCGCCGAGGGTGACACCGCTGTTGAGCAGCGAGGACAGGTCCGCGTCCATGTGCTTGCTGAAGAAGGCCGGCACGGTGGCCGGGAGCAGGGCGAAGGCGAGGGAGACGCCGACGATCAGGGAGTTCTTCTCCTCCTTGAGGTCCACCTTGCCCAGGGTCTGGATGCCGGCCAGGGCGACCATGGCGAACATGACGGTCGCGGCGCCGCCGAGGACCCCGTGCGGGACGGCGGCGACGATCGCGGCGGCCTTCGGCAGCAGACCGAGGACGATCATGAAGACACCGGCGGCGACCACCACGAAGCGGCTCTTCACCTTCGTCATCCGCACCAGGCCGACGTTCTCGGCGAAGGCGACGTACGGGAAGGAGTTCAGGACACCGCCGAGCGCGGTGGCGGCGCCGTCGGCGCGCAGGGCGCGGGCCACGGTCTCGCTGTCGACCTCCTTGCCGACGATGTCGCCGACGGCGTAGGTGTCACCGGTCGTCTCGACCATGGTGATCAGCATCACGATGAGCATCAGGACGATCGGGAACCACTCGAACTTCGGGACGCCGAAGTGGAAGGGCGTGGTGACGCCGATCCAGTCGGACGTGCCCACGTCGCCGAACTTCGCGTCGCCGAGGAGGAAGGCGACCCCGGTGCCGGCGACCAGGCCGAGGAGGATCGCGATGCTGGAGAGGAACGGCCTGCCGAGCTTCATCAGGACGAGGATGAAGAGCATCGTGCCGCCGGCGTAGGCGAAGTTCTTGGGCTCGCCGAAGTCGGGGCTGCCGAGTCCGCCGGCGGCGTCGTTGAGGCCGACCGGGATCAGGACGATGCCCAGCACGGTGATCACCGTGCCGGTGACGACGGGCGGGAAGAGCCGCATGACCATCCGGAACGCCTTGGCGGGCAGCCAGGCGAAGGCGAAGGTGGCGATACCGGCGGTGATGACCGCGCCGTAGATGACCAGCAGGGCGGCCGTTCCGCCACCGGCTCCGAGGCCGATGGCGATCATCGGGGACACGGCGGTGAAGGTCACGCCCTGGATCAGCGGCAGCCGCGCGCCGATCCGGCCGATGCCCCAGGCCTGGATGATCGACGCGATGCCGCAGGTGAAGAGGTCCGCGTTGATCAGGTAGACCAGCTGTTCAGGGCTCAGCTTGAGTGCGCTGCCCACGATGATCGGGACGATCACCGCGCCGGCGTAGAAGGCGAGTACGTGCTGGAAGCCGTACAGCGCGAGCTTGGGGAGGGGGAGCACCTCGTCGACCGGGTGCGTGCTCTGCTTTCCGTCGGTGGAAAGCCGGGCGGCGACACGTGCCATCTCAGCCTTGCCCTTCGAGGTAGGTAAGTGAGAGGAGATCTGGTTGTCCCTGGGCGAAGTGGGTCGTTAACCCGTTGGTTCGCCAGGGTTTTCAGTACGTTCACGTGGGTCGAAGTCCCGCTGTGCGGGGCGGCGGCTTCTCGGCGTGTGACCGGAATTGAACGCCTGTGGGAGGCCTCACAGATATCGTCGACTTCTACAAACTGTTGACCATACCTGGCCTCAGATCTGTGGATTTCTCCAGTGGCGGAGGAAGCGGCGCGAGGGTATGAGCCGGACCTTCCGCAGGAGGGCGTTCGGGCCGTGCGAGAGCGGACCGCACCGGCCATGAGCTGCCACGACGTGCTGTGCGGCCCTTCGGTGACGCACAAGGGAAGGGCCCGTCCCGGCGCCCCCGCGGGCGGCCGGAACGGGCCCGGAGTCACAGACTCCACCGTTCCCCAACTGTTCACCAGGCGAGATTTCGGCCCCCCGCGAGGCTGGATCGTTACGTCTGACCGGCCGCTTCCGGACGGTTCCGGGCGGCGCCGGCCCCCTCAGGGCGCGCGCACCGCCGACAGCAGCCGGGCCACCTCGTCCGCCCCGATCCGCAGCGCCGACCCGACAGTGGCGAGCACCTCGCGCTCGGCCGGGATGTACGGGCCGTCCGCGAGGGCGATCCGCGCGCCCTGGAGCAGGATCGACTCCCGGCCGGGGCCGGCCAGGTGCGGGGCGAGCGGCTCCAGGGCCTCGTGGAGCTCTATCGACAGCGCGGCTCCGCAGCACTCCGGGATGTCGTACAGCCCGAGCCGGCCCTCGTCCGTGGACAGCGCCTCCACAAGGGACTCCAGCTGCCCCTCGGTGCAGTCCTGGAAGCCCGCGGCCCGTACGGCGCACACGGCGGCCTCCAGCGCGCTGCGCGAGGCCGTCCCGCCAGCCGTGAGCACGGCCAGCGCCACGGTGTGCACGGCGTCCCGCAGGAGCGCGGTGAACCGGGTGGTGGTGAGGTGGTCCAGGGCGTCGGTGCCGAAGCGCGCGCGGCAGCCCTGGCACTCCACGACGGGCCCCGCCTGCCCGCGCGGCAGCAGCGGCACCCCGAGGACGGTGAACCGGCGGCGGCCGGTGCGCCTGCGGTAGTTGCGGTCCCCACCGCAGTCCGGGCAGAAGAACTCCCCGTCACCCACGGTGCTCCAGGTGGTACGGATGCCCCAGGCCGTCAGCTTCCGGCCGTCCCCACCCCGAACTGGCAGCACGTCGCACCTCCGTGGTCGTCCGGCGGCATCGCCGGCTTGGCGTGATGTTAGCCACATCGGTGAGGATGCGTCAGTCGTGCGACAAGACAACATGCCCCCGCGGGGGAGTTGGCCGATCTGCACCCCCGGTTCCGCCAGGGGTCTGCCGCGTGCACGCGAGATCGTCCGCGGGGACCGGGCTGCGAGCAGGTCCGGCCGGGCCGCGGCCGTGCTGTGGCCCGCTCCGGGGCCCGGGTGGCCGCGGCCGATGTCAACGGTCCCGGGGGGGGAGGCGCGCGTACGGATCCGGCCGCCGAGGGCCACGCGATCACCGCGGTGCGCGGTGGCGTCTGCGATCCGGACGGCAGCCGGGCGGTGGTCGCCGCCGCGGAGGCGGGGAACGGCGGAACCCCGCCCCTCCGGCGGGAGGAGCGGGGTTCACCTGCGAGCGGTCAGCGGCCCGCGCGGTTGACGGCGGAGATGACCGCCTTCAGGGAGGCGCGCGTGGTGTTGGCGTCGATGCCGATGCCCCACAGCACACGGCCGTCGATCGCGCACTCGATGTAGGAGGCGGCCACGGCGGACGCGCCCTCGCTCATGGTGTGCTCGGTGTAGTCCAGCAGGCGGGCGTCGACGCCGATGCCGGCCAGCGCGTCGAAGAAGGCCGAGATCGGACCGTTGCCGGTGCCGCTCAGGACCGTCTCGACGCCGTCCACGACCGCCTCGACGGTCAGCGTGTCGGTGCCGTCCTTGTCGGTGGCCGTCGAGCCGGAGCGCAGCTGGATGCGGCCCCACGGGTTCTCCGGGTTGGGCAGGTACTCGTCGGAGAACACGTCCCAGATCGCCTTCGGCGTGACCTCGCCGCCCTCGGCGTCCGTCTTGGCCTGGATGATCCGGGAGAACTCGATCTGCATGCGGCGCGGCAGGTCCAGCTTGTGGTCGTTCTTCAGGACGTACGCGATGCCGCCCTTGCCGGACTGCGAGTTGACCCGGATGACCGCCTCGTAGGAGCGGCCGACGTCCTTGGGGTCGATGGGCAGGTACGGGACCGCCCACTCGATGTCGTCGACCGTCTTGCCCTGGGCGGCCGCGTCGGCCTCCATGGCGTCGAAGCCCTTCTTGATGGCGTCCTGGTGGGAGCCGGAGAAGGCGGTGTAGACCAGGTCGCCCGCGTAGGGATGGCGCGGGTGGACGGGCATCTGGTTGCAGTACTCGCTGGTGCGGCGGATCTCGTCGATCTGCGAGAAGTCGATCTGCGGGTCGATGCCCTGGGAGAACAGGTTCATGCCCAGCGTGATCAGGTCGACGTTGCCGGTGCGCTCGCCCTGCCCGAACAGGCAGCCCTCGATGCGGTCGGCACCGGCCATCAGGGCCAGCTCGGCGGCGGCGACGGCGGTGCCGCGGTCGTTGTGCGGGTGGACGGAGATGCAGATGTGCTCGCGGCGCGTCAGGTTGCGGGCCATCCACTCGAAGCGGTCCGCGTGGGTGGACGGCGTGGAGCGCTCCACGGTGGCGGGCAGGTTCAGGATGATCTCGCGGCCCTCGGCCGGCTGCCAGACGTCACAGACGGCCTCGCAGACCTCCAGGGCGAAGTCCAGCTCGGTGTCGGTGAAGATCTCCGGGCTGTACTGGTAGCCGAAGGTGGTCTCCGGGCCCAGCAGCTTCTCGGCGTACTCCATGACCAGGCGGGTGCCGTCGACCGCGATCTGCTTGATCTGCTCCTTGGAGCCGCGGAAGACGACCCGGCGGAAGGTCGGCGCGGTCGCGTTGTACAGGTGCACGGTGGCGCGCTTGGCGCCGACCAGGGACTCGACGGTCCGCTCGATCAGGTCCTCGCGGGCCTGGGTCAGTACGGAGATGGTCACGTCGTCCGGGATCGCGCCCTCTTCGATGATGGAGCGCACGAAGGCGAAGTCGGTCTCGCCGGAGGAGGGGAAGCCGACCTCGATCTCCTTGTAGCCCATGCGCACCAGCAGGTCGAACATCTCGCGCTTGCGGGCGGGGGTCATCGGGTCGATCAGGGACTGGTTGCCGTCGCGCAGGTCGGTGGAGAGCCAGCGGGGGGCCTTGGTGACGCGGGCATCGGGCCAGGTGCGGTCCGGGATGTCCACCTGCTCGTAGGAGCCGTACTTGTGGATCGGCATCCCGGAGGGCTTCTGGGAGTGCGTCGCGTTCGTGATGGGCGTGGGGCGACCGACAAAAGGCTGCTGGCTCATGGCGTTGGGCTCCTCGCGTGTCCGCGGTAGTTCGCTGGGACGGCCGACGGCGGTAGTGAAAACCGCAACACCAAACTCCGCGGGGAGGGGGCCGGCCTACGACTACAGACCCTCGCCGCGGCAGCTAAGGAGAAGAAGCAGCCCGAAACGCATGATGGGCCGAGCCTAGCCGAGCCGCGCCGTAACGCGAGGACCTGTTCCAGTATGCAAGACCCATGCGTCCGATTTGCACCAAATGTGAGCTAAGCCTCGTTCACTCCGCACGCGTCGAGGCGATCCCTCGAAGGACGCCCGGACCGGCCGTGCGGTCGGACCACCGCGCCCGCCGCGAAGGTCTCACCCCGGCCAGGCACGTTTCTGCAGCGGCGGGACGTGACACAACCGAATGAATCATGGTTGCGCCTAGTGACATCACGGTGACTCGGTGCCACATTGCCGGGCATGGATGCCTCCCACACTCACCGCCACCCCGTCTTCTGCACGGTCGTGCCGCCCCACCTCCTCGACAGGGCCGCGCTGTCCGGCAACACCCGGCGCGCCGACCTCGCCCAGCGCACCCTCGAACGTGACTCCCTGCTGCGCACCCGGCGCCAGGTGACCGCCGTGCGCGGGATCGCGGCCACGCTCGCCGCGCCGGCCGGCGACGACCCGCAGCGGACGGTCTTCGACGCCCGGCACCGCACGCAGCTCCCCGGGACGAAGGTCCGCGAGGAGGGCGACCCGCTGAGCAAGGACGCCACCGTCAACCGCGCCTACGCCGGGCTCGGTGCGACCTACGAGCTGTTCCTGAAGGGTTTCGGGCGCCGCTCGATCGACGATTCCGGACTCCCGCTGGACGCCACCGTCCACTACGGCGAGGACTACAACAACGCCTTCTGGGACGGCCAGCAGATGGTCTTCGGCGACGGGGACGGGGACCTCTTCCTCGATTTCACCGTGTCGGTGGACGTCATCGGACACGAGTTGACCCACGGTGTCACCCAGTACACGGCGAACCTGCGCTACCGCGGCCAGTCCGGCGCCCTGAACGAGTCCATGTCGGACGTCTTCGGCTCACTGATCAAGCAGTACTCGCTGGAACAGACGGCCGAGGACGCCGACTGGCTGATCGGCGCCGGACTGCTCGGCCCCAACGTGACCGGGGTCGCGCTGCGCTCGATGAAGGCGCCGGGCACGGCGTACGACGACGACGAGCTCGGCAAGGACCCGCAGCCGGCCACCATGGACGACTACGTGAACACCCACAGCGACAACGGCGGGGTCCACATCAACTCCGGCATCCCCAACCACGCCTTCTACATCGCGGCGACCGAACTCGGCGGCAAGGCCTGGGAGCGCGCCGGACAGGTCTGGTACGACACCCTCACCGGCGGGGACCTCACCCCGAAGGCGGACTTCGCGGACTTCGCCCGGCTCTCGACGGCGGCCGCCGCGACCCGGTACGGGGAGGGCGGCGCGGAGCACCAGGCACTCCAGAAGGCGTGGTCGGCCGTGGGCGTCCCGCTCGCGGGGTAGACAGCTCCCATGCGGATTCAGGTGGTACGGACGGGCGGCTTCGCGGGCATCGAACGCCGGGCCGAGGTGGACACCTCGGGCCTGCCGGACGAGGAGGAGTGGCAGGCCCTGGCCCAACTCGCGCTGCGGCCCGGTCCGCCGGGCGACCCGGCGGACCGGGTTCGGGACGGCTTCTCGTACCGGATCACGGTGGACGGGCGGACGGTTTCCTGCGCCGAGCCGCGCCTGTCGGAGGCCCAGCGGGCGCTGATCTCACGGGTCCTGAAAGAAGGTGCCTGAGCGACGCCCCTTTGCTTGGATGGCCGGATGACCAATCCCATGATCGATTCGACGTTGTCCGAGCTGGAGCGGTACTACGACACGGTGCCGCGGGTGGGCGGCGCCCGGGCCGAGGACTTCGGGCCGCTGACCCTGTTCGTCCAGGAGGGCGCGGGCTGGCCGTACTACGCGCGGCCCGCGCTCGGCGGCTCCGACGCGACGGCCGCCGACGTGGAGCGGGTGCTCGCCCGCCAGCGCGAACTCGGCGTCCCGGAGGCCTTCGAGTGGGTCGCCGAGACCAGCCCGGCGCTGCGCGCCGCGGCGGAGGCGGCGCGGCTCCACGTCCACGAACACCCGCTGATGGTGCTGGAGGCCGGCGAAAAGCTGCCCCCGCACCCGGAGGTGCGGCTGCTCGGCGCCGAGGATCCCCTGCTGGCGGCCGCGCTGACGGTCCCGGCACTCGCCTTCGCGGACCCGGGGACGGCCGTCGGCGAGGCCGGTCCTGCGGAGCTGGCGGCCGCGCTGGCGGACCCGTCGGTGGAGACCCGCCGGGCGAGCGTCTCGGAGAAGCTCGCGGCGGGCACCTCGGGGATGGCCGCGGCGGTGCGGGACGGCGTGGTGCTGTGCTCGGGCATGTTCAACCCGGTCGGCGATGTCGCCGAGGTCGTGGGCGTCGGCACCCTCCCGTCCGCCCGCCGTCAGGGCCTGGCCCTCGGGGTCACCGCGACCCTGGTCGCGCAGGCCCGCGCACGGGGCGCCCGTACGGTCTTCCTCTCGGCGGGCGACGAGGACGTGGCCCGGATCTACGCCCGCGCCGGCTTCCGCCGGGTGGGCACGGCCCTGATCGCGGAGCCGCCGGCGGAGCCCGCGGCATGACCGACTGGTTCCGGCTGCTGCGGCGCCGCGGCCGTTTCGATCGACAGACGGGACCGGCGGACGCACCCCCGGCGTCGGCCCCGCTGTCCGAGGCCGAGGTGGCCGAGGCCGAGCGGGACCTGACCGTGCGCTTCCCGCCCGGCTACCGCACGTACCTGCGGGAGGTGAGCGCCGGGGGCGGACGCATACGCCGGCTCCGGCGCGGGCCGGAGGGCTGGTGGTGGGACGCGAACCACGAGACGCGGCGCGACCTGCTGCCGCTGCCGTTCCCGCACCCCGACTCCTACGAGGCCGAGGACGACGAGCAGTGGGCGCGGGAGCCGCAGTCGGCGGACTTCGCGGACGACCGGGCCTACGCCGAGGCTTGGGCGCGCTGGGACGAGGAGGGCGAGGGGTGGCAGGACCGCAAGACGGCGGGCGCCGTCGTACTGCAGGAGAACGGCTGCGGCTTCCGCACCTTGCTGGTGCTCAGCGGACCGCTGGCCGACACGGTGTGGTGGGACGGCCGGGCGACCTGTGACCGGATCGTGCCGCTCTCCTTCGACCACCCCAGCGGGGCGCCCCCGCTGACCTTCCGGGAATGGCGGGACATGGGCCTGACCGGCCACGAGCGCCTGCTCGGACCCGACTGGGGCCGGCCTGCGCCCCTCTGACCACCGGGCGCAGTTTGCCGAGTCGGCAACAATGTTTGCCAGTGGTGGCGGGTCGGGCGCAGCATCGGGGGCACGAGACGCCGAGCGGAAGAGGCCCCCATGACCCAGCACGACCACCACACGCACGAGCACGCGCACGAGCACGAGCACGCGAGCGCGCCGGAGAACGAGAACGGCCCCGTCGCCGGCGGCGAGGAGTTCTGGGACGAGCGCTACGGCGAGAGCACCCGCATCTGGAGCGGCAATCCGAACGCCCTCCTGGTCCGCGAGGCCCAGGACCTCGCCCCCGGCCGGGCGCTCGACCTCGGCTGCGGGGAGGGCGCGGACACCGTCTGGCTGGCCCGCCGCGGATGGCGGGTCACCGCCACCGACATCTCGAAGGTGGCCCTCGGCCGCGCGGCCGAGCACGCCGCCGAGGCGGGGGTCGCCGACCTCGTCGACTGGCAGCAGCACGACTTCGCGCAGTCCTTCCCCGAGGGGGAGTTCGACCTCGTCTCGGCGTGCTTCCTGCACAGCTACGGCGAGTTCCCGCGCGAGCGGATCCTGCGCAGGGCCGCCGCCGCGGTGGCCCCCGGCGGGACCCTCCTCGTGGTGGGCCACGCGGGAGGGCCGTCGTGGAACCCGGAGGCCCTCGCGGACATCCACTTCCCGACCCCGCAGGAGGTCCTCGCGCAGCTGGAGCTGCCGGAGGGCGGCTGGAAGGTCCTGACCGCGGCGGAGCACGTCCAGCCCATGACCGACCCCGAGGGCCGGCCCGGGACCCGCCCCGACAACGTGCTGAAGGTACGGCGCGTGGCCTGAGGGCTGTCCCTTCAGGGAGTCAGGGGGCCGGAGCCGGGGCCGGTCAGAAGCCGAGCTTGCGGAGCTGCTTGGGGTCCCGCTGCCAGTCCTTGGCGACCTTCACGTGGAGGTCGAGGAAGACGGGGGTCCCGAGCAGCGCCTCGATGTGCTTGCGCGACTTCATCCCGACCTCCTTCAGGCGGGAGCCCTTCGGGCCGATGATGATGCCCTTCTGGCTCGGCCGCTCGATGTAGACGTTGGCGTGGATGTCGAGCAGCGGGCGGTCCGCCGGGCGGTTCTCGCGCGGGATCATCTCCTCGACGACCACGGCGATGGAGTGCGGGAGTTCGTCGCGTACACCCTCCAGCGCGGCCTCACGGATCAGCTCGGCGACCATGACCATCTCGGGCTCGTCGGTGAGGTCGCCCTCCGGGTACAGCGGCGGGCTCTCGGGCAGCAGCGGCGCGATCAGGTCGGCCAGCAGCTGGACCTGGCTGTCGCCGACCGCCGAGACGGGGACGATCTCGGCCCACTCGAAGCCCAGCTCCTCCGCGAGCTGGTGGACGGCGATGAGCTGCTCGCCCACCACCTTCGACTCGACGAGGTCGGTCTTGGTGATGATGGCGATCTTGGGGGTCTTCTTGATCCCCGCGAGCTCCTTGGCGATGAACTTGTCGCCGGGGCCCAGCTTCTGGTCGGCCGGCAGGCAGAAGCCGATCACGTCGACCTCGGCCCAGGTGGTGCGCACGACGTCGTTGAGGCGCTCGCCGAGCAGGGTGCGCGGCTTGTGCAGGCCGGGCGTGTCGACGAGGACGAGCTGCGCGTCGGGGCGGTGCACGATGCCGCGGACGGTGTGGCGGGTGGTCTGCGGCCGGTTGGAGGTGATCGCGACCTTGGTGCCCACGAGTGCGTTGGTGAGGGTCGACTTGCCGGCGTTGGGACGGCCGACGAAGCAGGCGAAGCCCGCACGGTGCGGGGCGGTGGACTCGGGGGAACGATCGCTCATACGGGCCATTCTCCCCGATGCGGCTCCCAGCGCCGACCAGACCAGCGCGACGGCGGCGAGCACGGCCGCGAGCGGCGGGTGCGCGGCGTAGGCCGCACGGCCCTGAGCTGTGGTTCCGTCGGCCCGCGCGGCCACCGTGACCTGGAACGTTCCGCGCCGGGCGGGCCGCCCCAGCGGGTTGCGAGGCGTACCTCCTGACCCCGCGGCAGTTCGGCGGGCAGCCCGGTGAGCCCGCGGTCCCGGCCCGGACCGGGAGCTTCGCGCCGCGGCGCCGCTGCCGGGCGCCGCCCCGGACACCCCGCGCCTTACACCCCGGAGAGGCTGGGACTGCCGGGCCGCGGCCGGCCATGGGCGTGCCCCGCAGGGGCGAGGCTGGATGCGCCCGGGCACCGCGGGTGGCGTGGCCCGGGCTCGTCGGCACCGCGCCGGGGGGCTGCGGGCGGCTCGTCGGCGCCCCCGCCGGAAGGCTAGTGCCGCGCCAGGCAGCGTTTGCCCGTCAGGAGCGGCGTCCGGTGCGTGCTCTCGGCGTGCCGGCGCGTGCCGGACGCCGCTCCTTCTCCCGCGCTGGAACTCCAGACAGGACCTAGGACCCGGCGGGGGTCGTGGACCTCAGGGTGCCGTCCGGGGCCGCCAGGAGGACCGGGGTGTCCGGGCCGCCGAGGTCGCGGACGGCCGCGCGGTCGGCCTCCGCCGGGGTCTCGGCCGCGCTCACGACGGCCGCGGCCTCCAGGGAGCGCGCCCCGCTGGCCACGGCCATCGCGACCGCGGTCTGCAGCGCGCTCAGCTTCAGGGAGTCGAGCTCCACCGTCCCCGCGACGTACGTCCGTCCCGTCTCGTCCCGCACCGCCGCCCCCTCGGGCACCCCGTTGCGGGCCCGGGCGCTGCGCGCCAGCGTGATGATCTTGCTGTCCTCGGGGTCGATCCCGGTGCTCTCCGTCATGGTCGAAAGCATAGGGAGCCCCCCGCCCGGGCAGCGCAACGACCCCGCCGGGGCCCGGATCAGGGCCGGTCGAGCTTCAGGCGCTCCGCCCGCGGCAGCCCCGCGACCACCAGGTCGTACGAGTCCTCGACGAGCTCGCGCAGCAGCGCGTCGGGGATCCCGCCCACGGTCACCGTGTTCCAGTGCCGCTTGTTCATGTGGTAGCCCGGCGCGATCGCCTCGTGCTCCTCGCGCAGCCGCACCACCTGCTCCGGTTCGCACTTGAGGTTGATCTTCAGCGGCTCGGCGTCCAGCGCGCTGAGCGCGAACATCTTGCCCTTCACCTTGAACACCGAGGTCTCGGGCGTGAAGGGGAACTCCTCCACCGCCGCGTTGAAACCCAGCAGGAACCGCCGCAGCTGCGCCGGGGTCATTCCCCCTCCTCCCCCGCGGCATCCACCGCGGCCACCGGTTCGACCAGCACCGTCACGATCTTGTTCCGCCGGCCCGCCGGCGACTCGGCCGTCAGCCGCAGCGGACGCCCGTCGGGCAGTTCGACCACCGCCGAGGCGCCCGCGATCGGCACCCGCCCCAGCGCCTTGGCCAGCAGTCCGCCGACCGTCTCGACGTCCTCGTCGTCGAACGCATCGACCTTGAAGAGCTCGCCGAGGTCGGTGATGTCGAGGCGCGCCGTGACCCGGTAGCGGTCCTCGCCCAGGTCCTCGACCGGCGGGAGCTCCCGGTCGTACTCGTCCGTGATCTCCCCGACGATCTCCTCGAGGATGTCCTCGATGGTGACGATGCCGGCCGTGCCGCCGTACTCGTCGATCACGACGGCCACGTGGTTGCGCACCTGCTGCATCTCGCGCAGCAGGTCGCCCGCGTTCTTGGTGTCCGGCACGAAGACAGCCGGCCGCATCGCCGTCGACACCAGGTCGGTCTCGGCGTCGCGGCTGATGTGCGTCTTGCGGACCAGGTCCTTCAGGTAGACGATCCCGACGATGTCGTCCTCGTTCTCCCCGGTGACCGGTATGCGCGAGAAGCCCGACCGCAGGGCGAGCGTGGTCGCCTGGCGGACCGTCTTGTAGCGCTCGATGCAGACCAGGTCGGTGCGCGGCACCATCACCTCGCGCACGAGCGTGTCGCCCAGTTCGAAGACCTGGTGCACCATCCGGCGCTCGTCGTCCTCGATGAGCGATTCCTTCTCGGCGAGGTCGACCATCGCCCGCAGCTCGGCCTCGGAGGCGAAGGGTCCCTTGCGGAAGCCCTTGCCGGGCGTGAGCGCGTTGCCGACGAGGATCAGCAGCTGCGGGATCGGTCCCATGATCCTGGCGAGCGGTACGAGGACGTACGCGGCCGCCGTCGCCGTGTTCAGCGGGTGCTGGCGGCCGATCGTACGGGGGGAGACGCCCACGGCGACGAAGGAGACCAGCACCATGACGGCGATGGCCACGAGCAGGGCGGTCCAGTTCTCGCCGAACTCGTCGAGGCAGACGTAGGTGACGAGGACCCCGGCCGCCATCTCGCAGGTGACCCGGACCAGCAGCGCCACGTTGAGGTAGCGGGTGGGGTCGCCGGCGACCTGGGCGAGCTTCTCGCTGCCGCGCCTGCCCTCCCGTACGGCCTGTTCGGCACGGAAGATCGAGATGCGGGCGATGCCGGACTCCGCGCACGCCGCGAACCAGGCCACGACCACCAGCAGCACCGCGCCGGTGATCAGTTGCGGGGCGCTCACGAGACGGTGGGAGCCGGGGACGGGCCGGTCAGCCCGCGCTCACCGCGCCAGCCGTCCACGATGGCCGCCTGGAGGCCGAACATCTCGGCCTTCTCGTCCGGCTCCTCGTGGTCGTAGCCGAGCAGGTGCAGCACCCCGTGGACGGTCAGGAGCTGGAGCTCCTCGTCCATGGAGTGCTGCGTCGGGGCTTCCTCACCCTGCTTCTTCGCGACCTCGGGGCAGAGCACGATGTCGCCGAGGAGCCCCTGCGGGGGCTCCTCCTCGTCCTTCGCCGGCGGACGGAGCTCGTCCATCGGGAAGGACATGACGTCGGTCGGGCCCGGCAGGTCCATCCACTGGATGTGGAGCTGCTCCATCGCGGCCTCGTCGACGACGATGACGGAGAGCTCCGAGAGCGGGTGGATCCGCATCCGGGTGAGCGCGTAGCGGGCGATGTCGAGGATCGCCCGCTCGTCGACCTCGGTTCCGGACTCGTTGTTGACGTCGATCGACATGGTGCGCTGGGTTCTACTTCCGCTGGTAGCCGTTGACGGCCTGCTGGCCGTCGTCGTACTTCTCGTACGCGTCGACGATACGGCCGACCAGCTTGTGCCGGACGACATCCTCGGACGTGAGCCTGGAGAAGTGGATGTCGGGTACCCCGTCGAGGATTTCCTGAACCTGGCGCAGACCGCTCTTGGCCCCGCCGAGCAGGTCGATCTGGGTGATGTCACCGGTGATGACGATCTTCGAGTCGAAGCCGAGCCGGGTCAGGAACATCTTCATCTGCTCGGTGGTCGTGTTCTGGGCCTCGTCGAGGACCACGAACGCGTCGTTGAGCGTGTTGTGCGTCAGCAGGTAGTCCTGCGTCACGTACAGCGAGTCCTCGGCAGCCACCTGGATGCACACCGCCTCCTCGCGGCCTGCGGGCTCGATGGAATCGATGAAGCGCATCGGACGCCCACCGCCGCCAGCTGCGTGGTACGCGTCCCGCTTGCGAGCGAGCCGGAAGGGCTCGACGTCCTCGGGGAGCCGGATGTCGACGACGTGCGCGTCGTACCGGTGTGCGGCGATGGCCGTGCCCTGCACCCGGTCCTCCGCCATGCGCCGCCGGGTGTAGGCCACCCCGCCGAGCGACTGGACGAGAGCGATCACGTCGTCCCGCAGGACGATCGAGGCAGTCGAGTACTGGATCCGGCAGGTACGGTCCCGCTGGGTGACCGGGCCGCCGTCGGAGTCGAGCAGGCCCTGCAGGACCGCGAGGCGGACCTCCGCCGTGTTGAACAGGTAGTCGTCGGGCACGAACTTGGAGTGCGAGCGGCTGCCGAGCAGATCCAGTTCACGCATCGCCCGGGTGACCGGATTCACCAGTGTGACCACGTCGCCGGGGGACTTCGTCCTGTTCAGGACGTAGTCGGGACCGCCCTTGTGTCGTGCGGTGACTCCGGGAAGCGCCGTCTCCAGGGCTCGGACGAGCTCCTCGTCCTCCGTGGAGAAGGAGGGCGTGGTGGAGCCGGTGAGGCACCCGTCGCCGAGCAGCAGACCAAGCGCGTAGGGGTCCATGGGGACCTCACGCTCGGGGAAGGCGACGGGAGCGGTGAGCATCGGCAGTTCGTAACGGCGGGCGTGTCCCGCACGGAGGTTGCCGATCATCTCCTTGGTCTCCAGGACCCGCCACGGCTTGTCACGGCGCTTGTCGTCGCGCGTCCTGACCGTCCACAGGTGCTCGCCACAGCTCAGCGTCCAGGACCCGTCCTGGGCCGTGACGCGATAGATGTCCTTCTCGCCCTGCGGGTAGACGCCGAGGACCGGGGTCGGCTCGCCGTTGGACCCGACGACGAGGTCGCCCACCTGGAGATCACCGATGGGGCGCCAGCCGTCCGGCGTGAGTACGTTGGTGAAGACCGGCTGCGCCCTACCCCGCATATAGGCCAGCGGCGCGACCTCGATCGTGCCCGCCGCCATGAGCCGCGGGATCGAGTCGGGGTCGAGCATGTCGTGCAGCGCGTCGTAGAGCGGGCGCAGGTAGGGGTCGATCTTGTCGAACAGGGTGCCCGGCAGGAAGCCGAGCCGCTCCCCCGCCTCGACGGCGGGCCGGGTCAGGATGATCCGGCTGACCTGCTTGGACTGCAGGGCCTGGACCGCCTTGGCCATGGCGAGGTAGGTCTTGCCGGTACCGGCGGGGCCGATGCCGAAGACGATCGTGTTCTTGTCGATCGCGTCGACGTACCGCTTCTGGTTGAGGGTCTTGGGGCGGATGGTGCGGCCGCGGCTGGAGAGGATGTTCTGGGTGAGCACCTCGGCGGGCGTCTCGGGCCCGTCGCCGTTGCCGTTCGCGCTCGCCTTGAGCATGGCGATCGAGCGTTCCACTGCGTCCTCCGTCATCGGCTGCCCGGTGCGGAGCACCAGCATCATCTCGTCGAACAGTCGCTGGATCAGGGCGACTTCCGCCGCTTCTCCGATCGCGCTGACCTGGTTGCCCCGAACATGGATGTCGGCCTTCGGGAAGGCCTTCTCGATCACGCGCAACAGGGCGTCGCCCGAGCCGAGCACCGTCACCATCGGGTGCGTCGCCGGTACGGTGAAGTGCGCTCGCGCCTGCCCCGGCGCGGGGATGTGGGCTGTCGATGTCTGAGTCATGGGCCGGCACTGTGGCCTGCGCATACCTCCCGCTGAGGGGCCGCGCCGATCGACGACCTCCGGAATACCAAGCGTACGTCGCCGCCGCTGCTTCCCCGAGAGGTTTTACCCGCCGCCCCCGGGGCTGCCCGGCTCCGAGGCTCCCCGGCTACGCGGAGTGCGGGAAGCCGATGGTCGGCACGGCCCTGCGCCGGGCGGCAGGTGTCGCGGCCGACGGGATCAGGTCGTCCAGGAAGCCGTAGCGGCCGCGCAGCGCGTGCGGGGCGGCCCGCCACCAGTGGGCCACCTCCGGCCAGCCGGGGGCCGACAGGGAGCCGCCGAACTCCTGGACCGACAGGGCGGCGGTCAGCCCGGCGAAGGCCAGCCGGTCCGCCAGCGGCCAGCCCGCCAGGGTGCCGGTGACGAAGCCCGCCACGTAGACGTCCCCCGCCCCCGTGGGGTCCAGGGCGTCGACAGCGATGCCGGGGACGTGCGCCGTCTCCCCGGTGCGCCCGTCCACCGCGTACGAGCCCTCGGGGCCCAGGGTCACCACCGCGATCGGCACCTTCTCGGCCAGTGCGCGGGCGGCCGCCCGCGGGCACTCGGTGCGTGTGTACCGCATCGCCTCGCCGGCGTTCGGCAGGAAGGCCTCACAGTGCTCCAGGTCGGCCAGGGCCCCCAGGTCCCAGCGCCCGCTCTCGTCCCAGCCCACGTCCGCGAAGACCCGCGAGCCGCGCCGGGCCGCCTCGCCGATCCACTCCTCGCCGCGGCCGGGCCCCAGCGAGGCCACGGCGGCGCGGGCCCGCGGCGGGCACTGCGGGACGGCCCCGGGGCCGGCAGGCGGAGGGGCCTCGTGGCCGTGGGAGACCATCGTGCGCTCGCCCTCGTAGGCCATCGACACGGTGACGGGGCTGTGCCAGCCGGGGATGATCCGCGACATGGACAGGTCGATGCCCTCGCCCTGCTCCAGGGCGTCCCAGCAGTACTCGCCGTAGTGGTCGTCCCCGAAGGCCGCGGCCAGCGAGGTGCGCAGGCCGAGCCGGGCCAGGGCGGTGGCCATGTTGGCGACACCGCCGGGGCTGGAGCCCATGCCGCGCGCCCAGGACTCCGTACCGCGCACGGGCGCCGAGTCGAGGCCGGTGAAGATGATGTCGAGGAAGACCGTCCCGGTCAGGAAGACGTCGCAGCCCGGTTCCTCCGGGTCGCGCAGCGGACCGAGCGGGTCCAGGGCTGCGGTGCGGCTGTCGAGGTCCCCACTGGTCACGGTGGTCTCCCCTGTCGGTCTCGAAGGGCCGTTTCTCGGTGAAAGCTGCCAGGTCTTCCCGCCCGGGGCGGGATCAAAACCCAGTGTGGCGCAGGTCTCCTCGAACATGCCCTCCGCGCCGGTCGCCGGAACCGGCGGAAGCCCGGCCCGGGGGCGGCATGCGCCCCGGGCCGCCCCCGTCAGCCCCGCTTCGGCAGCGGCACCCGCATCAGGTCCGCGGCCACGGTGAGCTCCCCCTCGAACCCCGCCGCCCGCGCCTGGCGCTCGAACTCGGCGGGGTCGGTGTAGCGCTGCGAGAAGTGCGTCAGCACGAGGTGCCGTACGCCCGCGTCCCGCGCCACCAGCGCCGCCTGCCCGGCGGTGAGGTGCCCGTGGTCGGTGGCCAGCCGTTCGTCCTCGTCGAGGAAGGTCGACTCGATCACCAGCATGTCGCAGCCCTCGGCGAGCTCGTCCACACCGGGGCAGAGCCGGGTGTCCATGACGAACGCGAAGCGCTGCCCGGGCCTGGGCTCGCTCACGTCCTCCAGGGCGACCTCACCGAGCCGTCCCTCCCGCTGGATCCGGCCCACGTCGGGGCCCTTGATCCCGTGCCGGGCGAGCTGTTCGGGCACCATCCGGCGCCCGTCGGGCTCGGTGATCCGGTAGCCGAAGGACTCCACCGGGTGCGAGAGCCGCCGGGCCTCCAGGACGTACGAGGCCCCGCGCGCCACCGGCCCGTCCTCGGACACCGGTTCCTCGATGAGCGGCACGGTCTCCCGGTAGGCCGTGGCGTACCGCAGCCGGTCGAAGAACCTCTGCCCCGACGCCGGGTAGTGCGCGGCGACGGGGTGCGGGACCTGGTCGAGGTTGATCCGCTGGATCACCCCGGCGAGGCCGAGGCTGTGGTCACCGTGGAAGTGGGTGACGCAGATCCGGTTGATGTCGTGCGCGGCCACCCCGGCACGCAGCATCTGGCGCTGCGTGCCCTCGCCCGGGTCGAAGAGGATGCCCTCGTCGTCCCAGCGCAGCAGGTAGCCGTTGTGGTTGCGGTGGCGGGTGGGCACCTGGCTGGCGGTGCCCAGCACCACGAACTCTCTGACGGACACGTGCTACCCCGGGGGCCACTGGAGGCCGCGGCCGCCCAGGACGTGCGCGTGGGCGTGCCAGACGGTCTGTCCGGCGCCGGAGCCGGTGTTGAAGACGACCCGGTAGCCGTAGTCGTCGATCTTCTCGTCGGCGGCGACCTGGGCGGCCTCACGCAGTATGTCGGCGGCGACGGCCGGCTCCGCGGCCGCGAGGGAGGCCGCGTCGGGGTAGTGCACCTTGGGGATGACGAGCACGTGCGTGGGCGCCTGCGGGTTGATGTCCCGGAAGGCGACGGTGGTCTCGGTCTCCCGTACCACCGTCGCCGGGACGGCACCCTCGACGATCTTGCAGAACAGGCAGTCGGCCTGCGGTTCCCCGGCCATTGCTCACCCTCCCGTGATGTTGATCGGTCGGGGCATCGTATCCAGCCGGGCGCCCGCGGCGGGCGTGTGTTCCGGCCGGTCAGGCCCAGCGTCCGGTACGGGCCAGCAGGACCGCCGCGGCCGCGGTGCCGGCGGTGGAGGTCCGCAGGACGGAACGGCCCAGGCGGTAGGGGTGCGCCCCGGCCGCGGCGAAGACCTCCAGCTCCTCCGGGGACACCCCGCCCTCCGGGCCGACCACCAGGACGACGGAACCGGAGGCGGGCAGCTCGGCCGTGGCCAGGGCCTGCGAGGGGGTGTCGCGGTCCTCGTGCAGGACCATCGCCAGGTCGACGCCGGCCAGCAGCGCCGCGACCTGCTTGGTGGACATGGCCTCTGCCACCTCCGGGAAGCGGACCCGGCGGGACTGCTTGCCCGCCTCCCGGGCCGTGGCCCGCCACTTGGCCAGGGACTTGGCGCCGCGGTCGCCGCGCCACTGCGTGATGCAGCGCGAGGCCTGCCAGGGCACGATCGCGTCCACGCCGGTCTCGGTCATGGTCTCGACGGCCAGCTCGCCCCGGTCCCCCTTGGGCAGGGCCTGGACCACGGTGATGCGGACCGCGGGCTCCTCCTCCCGGCCGGCCGAGGTGACCGCGACGACGAGCCGGTCCTTGCCCTCGGCCGCCTTCACCACCGCCTCCGCCCAGCCGCCCCGGCCGTCCGTCAGGACCACCTGCTCGCCCGGGTTCAGCCGTTTCACGGACACGGCGTGCCGGCCCTCCGGGCCGTCCAGGACGAACTCCGCCCCTGCGGGGACCTCTTCGACCACGAACACCGGGGCCGTCATGACGCACTCCTCATCTGCATTTCCTTCAACGTGCTCTGCGCCTCGGCCAGTTCAGCCGCCAGCACCTCCACCAGCTGCGCCGCCGGAAGGGCCCGGGCGAGCCGGTGCCCCTGGCCCGCCCACAGGGCCATGCCCTGCGGGTCGCCGGCCGCGGCGGCCGCCTTGCGCAGCCCCGAGGTCAGGTGGTGGACCTGGGGGTAGGCGGCCGGCGCGTAGGGGCCGTGCTCCCGCATGAAGCGGTTGACCAGCCCGCGCGCCGGCCGCCCGGAGAAGGCCCGGGTCAGCTCCGTCCGGACGAAGAGCGGATCGGTCAGCGCCTTCTTGTGCACGGGGTCCGCCCCCGATTCCGGGCAGACCAGGAAGGCCGTCCCGAGCTGCGCCGCCGCCGCGCCGGCCGCCAGCAGTGCGGCGATCTGCGCACCGCGCATGACGCCGCCAGCCGCGATGATCGGCAGGGCCACCGCCTCCCGTACCTGCGCCACCAGCGCGAGCAGTCCCACCGCCGCCGTGCCGTCGATCTGCGGGTCGTCGCGGTGGGTGCCCTGGTGGCCGCCGGCCTCGACGCCCTGGACGCAGACGGCGTCGGCGCCCGCCTGCTGGGCGCTGCGGGCCTCCTCCACGGAGGTCACGGTGACGACGGTGTACGTGCCGGCCTTGCGCAGGGCGGCGAGGGCCGCGGGGGCCGGGCAGCCGAAGGTGAACGACACGACCGGGACCGGGTCCTCAAGGAGGATGGCGAGCTTGGCGTCGTAGCCGTCGTCGCTGGTGCCGATGATGTCCTCCTCTGCGAGCGAGATCGCGTACCAGCTGGCCTCGCCGGCCAGCTGCCCGCGGTACGCCTCCACCGCGGCCGGGTCGACGTGGCCGGTCTGCGGCATGAAGAGGTTGACACCGAAGCGGCGGCGGGTGAGCGCGCGTACCTGCTTGATCTCCTGGTACATCCCGTCGGCGGTCTTGTAGCCCCCGGCCAGGAAGCCCAGCCCGCCCGCCTCGCACACGGCGGCGACGAGCGGCGGGCAGGAGGCGCCGCCCGCCATGGGGGCCTGCACGATCGGGTGGGAGGAGAGACCGTTCGCCGCGGTGGACATGGACTGCATCGTGCCACGTCCGGCCCATGGGGCCGAATCACCGCATTCGCCTGGCATAGTCCGCTTCCCGGCGGGCCCGCCGGCGGCTCCGGCAGCCACGCGAAGAGCCCGGCCGGAGGATCCCCGGGCCGGGCTCGAAGCGGTTTCCGTCCTTCGGTCAGCGACCGTTGAACGCGTCCTTCAGGCGGCTGAACAGGCCCTGCTGGCCCGGCGCGAACTGGCCCATGGGCCGCTCCTCGCCGCGCAGCTTCGCCAGCTGGCGCAACAGCTCCTCCTGCTGGGCGTCCAGCTTGGTCGGGGTGGTGACCTCGACGTGGACGATCAGGTCGCCGCGCCCGCCGCCGCGCAGGTGTGTGACGCCGCGCCCGTGCAGCGGGATCGCCTGGCCGGACCCGGTGCCGGGCCGGATGTCGATCTCCTCCAGGCCGTCGAGCGTCTCCAGCGGGCATTTGGTGCCCAGTGCGGCCGCCGTCATGGGGATGGTGACCGTGCAGTGCAGGTCGTCCCCGCGCCGCTGGAAGGTCGGGTGCGCCAGCTCGTGGATCTCCACGTAAAGGTCGCCGGCGGGACCGCCGCCGGGGCCGACCTCGCCCTCGCCCGCGAGCTGGATCCGGGTGCCGTTCTCGACACCGGCCGGGATCTTGACCGTCAGGCTGCGGCGGGAGCGGACCCGGCCGTCGCCCGCGCACTCGTGGCACGGGGTCGGGACGACGGTGCCGAAGCCCTGGCACTGCGGGCAGGGGCGCGAGGTCATGACCTGGCCCAGGAAGGACCGGGTGACCTGCGAGACCTCACCGCGGCCGCGGCACATGTCACACGTCTGCGCCGAGGTGCCGGGGGCGGCGCCCTCGCCGGAGCAGGTGGTGCAGACGACGGCCGTGTCGACCTGGATGTCCTTGGTCGTCCCGAAGGCCGCCTCGTCCAGCTCCAGGTCGAGGCGGATCATGGCGTCCTGGCCGCGGCGGGTCCGCGAGCGCGGGCCGCGCTGCGAGGCCTGGCCGAAGAAGGCGTCCATGATGTCGGAGAAGTTGCCGAAGCCGCCCGCACCGAAGCCGCCGGCCCCACCGCCGCCGCCCGAGGACGACAGCGGGTCGCCGCCGAGGTCGTAGACCTGCTTCTTCTGCGGGTCCGAGAGCACCTCGTAGGCCGCGTTGATCTCCTTGAAGCGCTCCTGCGTCTTCGGGTCCGGATTGACGTCCGGGTGGAGTTCACGCGCGAGGCGCCGGAAGGCCTTCTTGATCTCGTCCTGCGATGCGTCGCGGCGTACGCCGAGGACGGCGTAGTAGTCCGTGGCCACTTACGACTCCGCCAGGATCTGTCCGACGTAACGTGCCACTGCGCGTACCGCTCCCATCGTTCCGGGGTAGTCCATGCGGGTCGGTCCGACCACGCCGAGTTTGGCGACCGTTTCGCCGCCCGAACCGTAACCGACCGAGACGACCGACGTGGAGTTGAGCCCCTCGTAGGCGTTCTCGTGCCCGATCCTTACGGCCATCCCCGACTCGTTGGCCTCGCCGAGCAGCTTGAGGAGCACGACCTGCTCCTCCAGCGCCTCCAGCACCGGCCTGATCGTCAGGGGGAAATCGTGTCCGAAGCGGGTGAGGTTGGCGGTACCGCCGATCATCAGCCGCTCCTCCGCCTCCTCGACCAGGGTTTCGAGGAGGGTCGACAGCACGGTGGAGACCGTGCCGCGGTCGTCGGCCTCGAAGGACTCCGGGAGGTCCTGGACGAGCGGGGGCACGTCGGTGAAGCGCCGGCCGACGACCCTGCTGTTGAGCCGGGCCCGCAGGTCGGCGAGCGAGGCCTCGCCGAAGGGGCTCGGGCAGTCGACGAGCCGCTGCTCGACGCGTCCGGTGTCCGTGATCAGTACGAGCATCAGGCGCGCGGGGGCGAGCGAGAGCAGCTCCACATGCCGGACGGTCGACCGGGTCAGGCTCGGGTACTGGACGACCGCGACCTGCCGGGTGAGCTGCGCGAGCAGCCGCACCGTACGGCCGACGACGTCGTCGAGGTCGACGGCTCCGTCGAGGAAGTTCTGGATGGCCCGGCGCTCGGGCGTCGACAGCGGCTTGACCCCCGCCAGCTTGTCGACGAAGAGGCGGTAGCCCTTGTCGGTGGGGATCCGGCCGGCGCTGGTGTGGGGCTGGGCGATGTAGCCCTCTTCCTCCAGCACCGCCATGTCGTTGCGCACGGTGGCGGGCGAGACGCCCAGCCGGTGCCGCTCGGTGAGCGCCTTGGAGCCGACCGGCTCCTCCGTCCCGACGTAGTCCTGGACGATGGCGCGCAGCACTTCGAGTCTGCGTTCGCTGAGCATCGCGCACACCTCCAGCGTGATCCGTTGCCGTGTTCTGCCGTGTTCTGGCGTTCGTTGGCACTCTGTACGTTCGAGTGCCAGGAATCCCCCGCTCAGTGTACGGCCGGGCAGTAAGACCCTGGCAAGGGAGGCCCGCCAGGGTAGCGTCGCGGCATGGACGTGCGTTGGGAAGAGGCGGGCTGGGAACGGCTCACCGGACGGGCCGGCCGGCGGCGTCTGCCGGTGTGGGACTGCACGGTGGGGCTGGTGGTGGGGGACGAGTCCGTCCTTCTGATCGACCCCGGTTCGAGTGTGCGCGAGGGCGCTCGGGTACGGGCGGAGGCAGAGCGGCTGACGGGCCGGAGCGTGACCCATATCGCATTCACCCACGGGCATTTCGATCACGTACTGGGCGCGTCCGCCTTCGCGGGGGCCGAGGTCTTCGGGGCGGTCGGGCTGGACCTGCTCCTCGCGTCGGGCCGCGAGGAGCTGCGCGGGGACGCGGTGCGGCACGGGCTCGCGGAGGAGGAGGCCGCCGAGGCGGTGGACCTGCTGGTGCTGCCCGGCCATGCGGTGTCGGGCGAGTGGACGCTGGAGCTGGGCGGGGTACAGGTGCTGCTGGCCAACGTGGGGCCCGGGCACACCGGGCACGACCTGGCCGTCTTCGTCCCGGGCGAACGCGAGACGGTGTTCTGCGGGGACCTGGTCGAGGAGTCGGGCGAGCCGCTGGCTGGCCCGGACGCAATGCCGCGGCAGTGGCCCGCCGCCCTGGACCGGCTGCTGTCGCTGGGCGGTGAGGACGCGCTGTACGTGCCGGGTCACGGAGCGGTGGTCACCGCGGAGTTCGTGCGTGCGCAACGCGCCACACTGGCGGCCCGTTCCGGCGTGTCGTAGACGGCGGGCGCGCGGCTCTCCTAGTGTCGGCCGGATGCGCGAGTACTCCCCCGACCTGACCCCGCAGTGGAAGCGCCCCAAGGCCGTGCCGGAGGTCGCCGCGGAACCGGACCTGGTGGTCGAGGTGGCGGGTACGGACTTCTGCGGCGCGGTGGTGGCCTGCGAGGCGGGCACCGTGACCCTGGAGGACCGCTTCGGCAAGCGCCGGGTGTTCCCGATGGAGCCGCGGGGCTTCCTGCTGGACGGCGCGGTGGTCACCCTGGTCCGCCCGCCCCGGGGGCCGTCGGCACCGGCCCGTACGGCGTCGGGGTCGATCGCCGTCCCCGGTGCGCGGGCACGGGTGGCCCGGGCGGGCCGGATCTACGTCGAGGGCCGGCACGACGCCGAGCTGGTGGAGCGGGTCTGGGGCGACGACCTGCGCATCGAGGGCGTGGTGGTCGAGTATCTGGAGGGCGTCGACGACCTCCCGGCGGTGGTGGCGGAGTTCGGTCCGGCGCCGGACGCCCGGCTGGGGGTGCTGGTGGACCATCTGGTGCCGGGCTCGAAGGAGTCCCGTATCGCCGCCTCGGTGACCTCGCCGGACGTGCTGGTGGTGGGCCACCCGTACGTGGACGTCTGGCAGGCGGTGAAGCCGTCCGCGCTGGGCATCCCGGCGTGGCCGGCCGTCCCGCGCGGCCAGGACTGGAAGACGGGCGTCTGCAGGGCGCTGGGCTGGCCGGAGAACACCGGGGCCGCCTGGCAGCACATCCTGTCCCGGGTGCGCTCCTACAAGGACCTGGAGCCGACCCTGCTGGGCCGCGTGGAGGAGCTCATCGACTTCGTCACGGGTGACGGTGGGGCCTGACACCCTCGAAGGTTCCGAAGTCGCTCGTGTCCAGCTCGATGCCGAGCAGTTCCAGCGGCAGCGGCTCACCGAACTTCGAGACCCTCTGGGAGCGGTAGTCGGCGTCGTCACCCCTGCCGGCCGGGATCGTCAGCAGGACGCACTGCGCGACGATGGGGTCGATGATCAGGTAGGCGGGCACCCGGCCCGCGGCGTAGACGGAGCGCTTGACCACGTAGTCGCGGTCGACGCTGGTCTTGGAGACGACCTCCACCACCAGCGTGATCAGCTGCGAGGGCAGGAGACGGCCCGACCCCGGCTGCGCCTCGCGATCCAGGACCACCAGATCGGGCACGGGTTCGCTCGCCTCGTCGACGATGTCGACGTCCTGGGTCTGAAGGCGCGCCCACCGCTTGCGCGGAATCTGATCCTGCACGTCCTCCACGATCAGGTTGTGCACCAGATCGGGGCCGGCCATCATCACGATTTCCCCCCGGAGGAGCTCGGCCTTGACTCCGTCGGGAGGCTGGAACCCCTCGAAGAACTTGGCCATCCCACGCTCGTCCACAGCGGTCATCTCCGTGGTCCTCCACATCCGCCGCGTGCTGTCGGCGGCAGCCTAGGGACAGCGTAGGCAGTCCGGACAAGGATCCGGGGGTATTCACTCCGCCGGGTGATCAGTCGACCAGGTCGCGGACCACGGCGTCGGCCAGCAGCCGGCCGCGCAGAGTCAGCACGCCCCGCCCGGCCTCGTAGGGGCCCGGCTCCAGGAGGCCGTCAGCGAGGGCCCTGCGGGACGCCGCGAGGCCGGCCGGGGCGAGCAGGGCCAGCGGCACGCCGTCCACGAGGCGCAGCTCCAGCAGGATCCGCTCCACGCGGCGGTCCTCCTCCGAGAGCAGCTCGCGCCCCGCGCCCGGGGAGCGGCCCTCGGTGAGGGCCGCGGCGTAGGCCCCGGGGTGCTTGACGTTCCACCAGCGCACCCCGCCCACGTGCGAGTGGGCGCCCGGCCCGGCGCCCCACCAGTCGGCGCCGCGCCAGTACAGCTCGTTGTGCAGGCAGCGTCCGGCTTCCGAGGTGGCCCAGTTCGACACCTCGTACCAGGAGTAGCCGGCCTGGGCCATGACCTCGTCGGCGATCAGGTAGCGGTCGGCGTGGACGTCGTCGTCGGTCATGGGGACCTCGCCGCGGCGGATCCGGCGGGCCAGCTGCGTGCCCTCCTCGACGATCAGCGCGTAGGCGCTGACGTGGTCGGGGCCGGCCCCGAGGGCGGCGGCGAGGGAGTCCCGCCAGTCCTGGTCACTCTCACCGGGCGTGCCGTAGATCAGGTCGAGGTTGACGTGCTCGAAGCCCGCCGCGCGCGCCTCGGCGACGCACGCCTCGGGGCGCCCGGGCGTGTGGGTGCGGTCCAGGACCTTCAGGACGTGCTGCTTGGCGCTCTGCATGCCGAAGGAGATCCGGTTGAAGCCCCCCGCGCGCAGCTCGGCCAGGTACGCCGGGTCCACGGACTCCGGGTTGGCCTCCGTGGTGATCTCGGCGTCGTCGGCCAGGCCGAACTCGTCCCGGATCGCCGCGAGCATCCGTACGAGGTCGGCGGCGGGCAGCAGCGTCGGCGTGCCGCCGCCGACGAAGACAGTGCGGACGGGCCGCGGGTCGTCGCCGAGGACCTTCCGCGCGAGGCGGACCTCGTCGATCAGGGTGTCGGCGTAGTTCTCGCGGGAGGCGAGCACGCCTCCGGTGCCCCGCAGCTCGGTGGCCGTGTAGGTGTTGAAGTCGCAGTACCCGCAGCGCGTGGCGCAGTACGGGACGTGCAGGTAGAACCCGAGCGGCCGCTCCCCCGCGCCCGCCAGGGCATGCGACGGCAGCGAGCCGTCTTCGGGCATGGGTTCACCGTCGGGGAGTGCGGAAGGCATACCCCCATCATCCCGCACCCGGCACGGCTTCCGGCCCCGCGCCCGTCCGGCCCCGCCGGCGTTCGAGGCGCGGGGTCCGGGGCGGAGCCGGAGAAGGGGGTGTGCGGGGCTGCCCGGTCGCCCCGCCCCGCCGGGCCCGCGGCAGGCGCTACGCCTCGCGGGAGCCTTCGTACATCTCCTCGATCAGGTGCTTGAACTCACGCTCGACGACCGGCCGCTTCAGCTTCAGGCTGGGCGTGAGGTCGCCGTGCTCGACGTCCAGGTCGCGCGGCAGGATCCGGAACTTCTTGACCGTCTGCCAGCGCTGGAGGCCCTCGTTCAGGGTCTGGACGTAGGTCTCGATGAGCCGGTTGGTCTCCGGCGCCGCCAGGACCTCCTTGTACGTCCGGCCCTCCAGCCCGTTCTCGGCCGCCCAGGTCAGGATCGACGGCTCGTCGAGCGCGATCAGTGCCGAGCAGAAGTTCCGGTCGGCGCCGTGCACGACGATGGTCGACACGTACGGGCAGATCGCCTTGAACTGGCCTTCGATCTCCGCCGGGGCGACGTACTTGCCGCCCGAGGTCTTGATCAGGTCCTTCTTGCGGTCGGTGATGCGCAGGTAGCCGTCGGCCGACAGCTCTCCGATGTCGCCGGTGTGCAGCCAGCCGTCGGACTCCAGGACCTCTGCGGTCTTGTCCGGCTGCCCGTGGTAGCCCTGCATGATGCCGGGGCCGCGCAGCAGGACCTCGCCGTCGTCGGCGATGCGGACCTCGGTGCCGGGGAGCGGCTTGCCGACCGTGCCGGTGCGGTAGGCCTCGCCCGGGTTGACGAAGGAGGCGGCGCTGGACTCGGTCAGGCCGTAGCCCTCCAGGATGTGGACGCCCGCGCCGGAGAAGAAGAAGCCGATCTCGGGGGCCAGGGCGGACGCGCCGGAGACGGCGGCCCGCAGCCTGCCGCCGAAGGCGTCGCGGAGCTTGGAGTAGACGAGCGCGTCGGCGACCTTGTGCTTGGTGGTGAGCGCGAAGGGGGCTGTCGCGCGCCCGGTGCGGCGGAAGTTGTCCTGCGTGACCTTGGCGTACTCGCGGGCGACGCCGACGGACCACTGGAAGATCTTGTACTTGGCGCCGCCGGCGGCCCGGGCCTTGGCGGCCACGCCGTTGTAGACCTTCTCGAAGATGCGCGGGACGGCCGCCATGTACGTCGGCTGTACGACCGGCAGGTTCTCGATGATCTTGTCGATGCGGCCGTCGACCGCGGTGACGTGCCCGGCCTCGATCTGCCCGGAGGTCAGCACCTTGCCGAAGACGTGGGCCAGCGGCAGCCACAGGTACTGGACGTCATTCTTGCCGATCAGCCCGGTGGCGACCATGGCCTTGGCCATGTACGACCAGTTGTCGTGCGGCAGCCGGACGCCCTTGGGGCGGCCCGTGGTGCCGGAGGTGTAGATGAGGGTGGCGAGCTGCTCGGGGGTGATGGACGCGATGCGCTCGTCGACGGACTCGGGGTGCTTGGCGAGGTACTCCCTGCCTCTCGCCTCCAGGTCGGCCAGCGAGAGCACCCAGCCCTCCGGGTCGCCCTCGGAGGCGACCGCGTCGGCGGCCTCCAGGACCACGACGTGGCGCAGCTTCGGCAGGTCGGCGCGGCGCTCGCGGGCCTTCGCCAGCTGCGCGGCGTCCTCGGCGATGAGGACCCGGCTCTCGGAGTCCGCGAGGATGAACGCCGACTCGTCCGCGTTGGTGCTGGGGTAGATCGTGGTGACCGCGCCGCCCGCGCACATCACGCCGAGGTCGGACAGGATCCACTCGACCCGGGTGTTGGAGGCGAGCGCGACGCGCTCTTCCGTTTCGAGGCCGAGGGAGAGCAGTCCGGCGGCGATGGCGTAGACCCGCTCGGCCGCCTGGCTCCAGCTCAGCGACTTCCAGTCGTCCGCGGCGCCCTGACCGCCGGCCGCGGGCACCGGGTACCGGTAGGCCTCGTCGTTCGGCGTCGCGGCGACGCGCTCACGGAAGAGCACCGCCACCGTGGGCGGGCGGTTCTCGAGATAGGTCTGTGTGTCGCTCACGACATCCTCCGGACCGAACCACGCGGGCAGTGCGTGGGCGTGGGGCGCTGGGGGCGCTTGGGACTGGCGGGTTTGCAGCCGTTGACTTCTTAAACTGGCGAGTAACCGTCGAGCAGTGATCAGACTAGAGCGCGTCCGGCGTGCGCGTAAGAGTTGGCGAGCGGCCGCTTCATAACGAAACAGGCCCCCTCGCCATTGCGCGGGGGCCTGTGTACGCCGGGTGACGGAGAGGTGGCTACTTCTTCTTGGCGCCGGACTCGTCACTGGAGAGGACGGCGATGAAGGCCTCCTGCGGGACCTCCACGGAGCCGACCATCTTCATGCGCTTCTTGCCTTCCTTCTGCTTCTCCAGCAGCTTCCGCTTACGGGAGATGTCACCGCCGTAGCACTTGGCGAGGACGTCCTTGCGGATGGCGCGGATGGTCTCGCGGGCGATGACGCGCGAGCCGACGGCCGCCTGGATCGGCACCTCGAAGGCCTGCCGCGGGATGAGCTCGCGCAGCTTGGCGACGAGGCGCACGCCGTAGGCGTAGGCGGCGTCCTTGTGGCAGACGGCGGAGAAGGCGTCGACCTTGTCGCCGTGCAGCAGGATGTCGACCTTGACCAGGCTGGAGGCCTGCTCGCCGGTGGGCTCGTAGTCGAGGGAGGCGTAGCCGCGCGTCTTGGACTTCAGCTGGTCGAAGAAGTCGAAGACGATCTCGGCGAGCGGGAGGGTGTAGCGGATCTCGACGCGGTCCTCGGAGAGGTAGTCCATGCCGAGGAGCGTGCCGCGGCGCTGCTGGCACAGCTCCATGATCGCGCCGATGAACTCGGTCGGGGCGAGCACGGTGGCCCGGACGACCGGCTCGAAGACGTCCTTGATCTTGCCTTCGGGGAATTCGCTCGGGTTGGTGACGGTGACTTCCTTGCCGTCCTCAAGGACGACCCGGTAGACCACGTTGGGCGCGGTGGCGATCAGGTCGAGGCCGAACTCGCGCTCCAGGCGCTCGCGGACCACGTCCAGGTGGAGCAGGCCGAGGAAGCCGACGCGGAAGCCGAAGCCGAGGGCCGCGGAGGTCTCGGGCTCGTAGACCAGCGCGGCGTCGTTGAGCTGGAGCTTGTCCAGGGCCTCGCGCAGGTCCGGGTAGTCGGAGCCGTCGAGCGGGTAGAGGCCCGAGAAGACCATCGGCTTCGGGTCCTTGTAGCCGCCGAGCGCCTCGGTCGCACCGTTGTGCAGGCTGGTGATGGTGTCACCGACCTTGGACTGGCGGACGTCCTTCACGCCGGTGATGATGTAGCCCACCTCGCCGACGCCGATGCCGTCGGCCGGGGTCATCTCCGGGGAGGAGACACCGATCTCCAGCAGCTCGTGGGTGGCGCCGGTGGACATCATCCGGATGCGCTCGCGCTTGTTGAGCTGGCCGTCGACCACACGGACGTAGGTGACGACGCCTCGGTACGAGTCGTAGACCGAGTCGAAGATCATCGCGCGGGCGGGGGCGTCCTTGACGCCGACCGGGGCCGGGACGGTGGCGACGACCTTGTCCAGCAGCGCGTCCACGCCCATGCCGGTCTTGGCCGAGACGCGCAGCACGTCGTCGGGGTCGCAGCCGACCAGGTTCGCGAGCTCCTCGGCGAACTTCTCCGGCTGGGCGGCCGGCAGGTCGATCTTGTTGAGGACGGGGACGATCGCGAGGTCGTTCTCCATCGCCAGGTACAGGTTGGCGAGGGTCTGCGCCTCGATGCCCTGAGCGGCGTCCACCAGCAGGATCGTGCCCTCGCAGGCCGCGAGGGAGCGCGAGACCTCGTAGGTGAAGTCGACGTGCCCGGGGGTGTCGATCATGTTGAGGATGTGGGTGCTGCCCTGGCCCTCGCCCGTGGTGGGCGCCCAGGGCAGTCGCACCGCCTGGGACTTGATCGTGATGCCGCGCTCACGCTCGATGTCCATGCGGTCGAGGTACTGGGCGCGCATCTGCCGCTGGTCGACGACACCGGTGAGCTGGAGCATCCGGTCGGCAAGGGTCGACTTGCCGTGGTCGATGTGCGCGATGATGCAGAAGTTGCGGATCAGCGCCGGGTCGGTACGGCTCGGCTCGGGCACGTGGCTGGGGATCGCGGGCACGCAGTGTCCTGATTCTCGGGTCGCAGTCGGAAGCGTTTCGGAGCGTCGGTCTGAGCGGACGGTCCGGCTCCGGTCGCTCTCGGCGGCGCGATGTCGGTCCATACGCAGGCTCCCATGGTCCCATGGACGGGGCAGTGCGCTCGGTTTGGGCCGCCAGGAGCGCGCCTGGTAGCCTGGGCAGCTGTGTCTCGTATGCCCTCTCAGCAGGGGGTCCCTCCGGACGAAGTCCGGGGGAGGGACACAATCCGAAGATCAAACTCTGAACCTGAAAAGGCTCTTTCGTGGCGAACATCAAGTCCCAGATCAAGCGGAACAAGACCAACGAGAAGGCTCGCCTTCGCAACAAGTCGGTCAAGTCCGAGCTGCGCACCTTCATCCGCAAGGCCAACGAGGCCATCCTCGCCGGCGACGCGGAGAAGGCCACCGCTGCGGCCCGCCTGGCTTCCAAGAAGCTGGACAAGGCCGTCTCGAAGGGTGTCATCCACAAGAACGCCGCCGCCAACAAGAAGTCGGCGCTGGCCTCCAAGGTTGCCGCCATCTGAGTTCCGCACTCGATGTGATCGCCGGAAGGGACCCAGCGGGCCCTCTCTCCCGCTCCTGACCGGCACCCCGCTCCGCACACGAAGCGTTCGCCACGCGGGTGCGGCGCAACACCAGCAGTGACCGAAGGCCCCGGCCGCCCCCCTTCCCCAGGGTGACGGCCGGGGCCTTCGCGCTGCTCCGGGGGGCGGGCGGGCGCGGACGGCTCAGGCCGGTCAGCGGCGCTGGGGGCGGGCAGCGCGGGCCACCGCGACGACCGCCTTCTCCAGGGCGTACTCGGGATCGTCGCCCCCGCCCTTGACCCCCGCGTCGGCGGCGGCCACGGCACGCAGCGCGTCCGCGACGCCGTCCGCCGACCAGCCCCGCATCTGCTGGCGGACCCGGTCGATCTTCCACGGCGGCATGCCGAGGTCGCGGGCGAGGTCCCCGGGCCGGGCCCCGCGCGGGGCCGAGGCGAGCTTGCCGATCGCGCGGACCGCCTGCGCCAGCGCACTGGTGATCAGCACCGGGGCCACGCCCGTGGCCAGGGACCAGCGCAGGGCTTCCAGGGCCTCGGCCGCACGCCCCTCGACCGCCCGGTCGGCGACGGTGAAGCTGGAGGCCTCTGCCCGGCCGGTGTAGTAGCGGCCGACGACGGCTTCGTCGATGGTCCCCTCGACGTCCGCGCACAGCTGCGCCGCGGCACTCGCCAGCTCCCTCAGGTCGCTGCCGATCGCGTCGACCAGCGCCTGGCACGCCTCCGGGGTCGCCGAACGGCCCAGCGTGCGGAACTCCCCCCGCACGAACGCGAGGCGGTCCGCCGCCTTCGTCATCTTCGGGCAGGCGATCTCCCGGGCGCCGGCTTTGCGCGCCGCGTCCAGCAGACCCTTGCCCTTGACCCCGCCCGCGTGGAGGAGGACCAGCGCGATCTCCTCGTAGGGCGCGGCGAGGTAGGCCCTGACCTCCTTGACCGTGTCGGCGGACAGGTCCTGCGCGTTGCGCACGACCAGCACCTTGCGCTCGGAGAAGAGCGAGGGGCTCGCCAGCTCGGCGAGCGTGCCGGGCTGGAGCTGGTCGGAGGTGAGGTCGCGGACGTCGGTGTCGGCGTCGGCGGCACGGGCGGCCGCCACCACCTCCCGCACGGCGCGGTCGAGCAGCAGCTCCTCCTGCCCCACCGCGAGGGTGATCGGGGCAAGCGGATCGTCGGTGGGGTTCTTCCTGGTGGCCATCGCCTCCAGCATCCCACGCCGCACTGACAGCCCCCCGCGCCCCGGCCCCCTCCGCCGTGTATTCGACAATGGCCCGGTGAACGTGCGACATGTACTGGTCCTGCCCGACCGCGACGCCGCCGAGGAGGTGGCGCAGGAGGCCGTCGACCGCTTCGGCCTCCCGGAGGAACCGCAGTTGGTCCGCGACGCGCTGGCCGGCGAGGACGACGCCGAGGACGCCCAGTGGCTGGTGGTCGTCGAGGACCCACGGGAACGGCTCGACGCCACCGCTCTGGACGACCTCGCCGCCGAGTACGAGGGCTGGCTGGAGGCTCCGTGAGGAGTGTCCGCAGTCTCAGGCCTTGTGCACGATCTGGACGTCCAGTGTCACGTCCACGCTCGACCCGATCGCCGCGATCCCGTGGGCCAGCACCGACTGCCAGTTGAGGGTGAAGTCCTCGCGGTGCAGTTCGGCGGTGGCCCGGCAGGCCGCCCGCACCTCGCCCTCCATGCCCGTGCCGAGACCCAGATACTGGGTGTCCAGGGTCACCGACCTGCTCACTCCGTGGAGGGTCAGGGCGCCCGCGACCGCCCAGCGGCTGCCGGTGCGGTGGATGAACCGTTCGCTGTAGAACTCCACCGTGGGGTGGCGGACCGCGTCCAGGAAGTCCCCCGACCGCAGGTGGTCGTCGCGCAGCCGGACCCCGGTGTCGATGCTCGCCGCGTCGATGATCACGTGCATGGAGGAGTCCTCCATGCGGTCGGCTATCCGGACCGCCCCGGCGAAGGTGTTGAACCGTCCGTTGATCCGGGCGAGGCCGATGTGCCGGGCCGTGAAGCCGATGGACGAGTGCGCCGGGTCGAGCTCCCAGTGGCCGGGCTGCGGCAGGACCGGCGGCTCCACCGCGTCGAGGATGATCTCCCCCGTACCCGGCTGGGCCGGGTCTCCCACGAGCGTGACCCCGTGGAACGGCGTGTACCCCTCGGCGGTGACGGAGAGCCGGTACTCCCCCTCCGGCACGGCGGCCGTGAAGCCGCCGAACGGGTCGGTCTCGCCACTGACGATCCGGCGGCCGATCGGATCCGTCACCTCGAACGCGGCCTGCCGGACAGGCCGGTGGACCGTGTCGAGGACCCGGCAGCTGAGCAGACCCGCCGTCGGCGGCAGCGTCAGTGTCGCGGATGTGTGCGGGCTGGAACCTCCGGCCGACTCCATCCCCCGTCGGCGACCGAACATGACGTGTGCACCCCCGTGCTGTGTGGACTTGGACCGCTCTGGCGAAGACGCATTCGATCATGCTGTCGGGTTGTGGGCAAACAGAGCGGTCGCGCCCGGTATGCCCGCGTCGCATACGCCGTCTCCTGGCTGGAAACGCACGCAGCCGAACGCCGGTTCCACTGACGGCGATCGAACCGTCGGTGTCGGTGCGCAGCACCGTCGCCCCCACGGTCCGCAGGCGGGCGAGCGTACCGGGCGCGGGATGCCCGTAGCGGTTTTTTGTGCCGACGGGAACAATCGCGAGTCGCGGCCGGACCCGCTCGTGCAGCCCGGGATCCTGGTGCGCGGAGCCGTGGTGGGCGACCTTGAGGACGTCCACCGGACCGAGCTGCGGATGCTCCCTCAGGAGGGCCTGCTGCGCCTCGGGTTCGAGGTCGCCGAGCAGCAGCAGGGTGAGCCCGGCGCCGCGCACCAGCAGGACGACGCTCGCGTCGTTGGGCCCTTCGGAGGGCGACCCGGCCGCTGGCGGCCACAGCACCTGCCATTCGAACGGGCCGGCCCGCCGCCGCTCCCCCTGCACCGCCGGTACGACCGGCACCCCGGCGGCCGCCGCGGTCCGGCGGACGAACGCGGCCTGCCCGGGCGGTTCTTCCAGCACGGTGACCTGGATCACCCCCACGGACCGGCCCCGCAGGACGCCTGCCAGGCCTCCGACGTGGTCGGCGTGAAAGTGCGTCAGCAGCAGCATCGGCACCCGGTTCACTCCCAGTTCGCGCAGGCACGCGTCCACCGGCCCGGGGTCCGCGCCCGCGTCCACGACCACTGCCTCCCCCGGGCCGACGGCGAGGACCGCCGCGTCCCCCTGCCCCACGGCGCACTGGACGTAGCTCCAGTCGGGCGGGGGCCAGCCGGTGAGCGTACGGGTGAGCTGCGGCGGCCGCAGTACCGCGAGGAGCAGCAGCACCGCCAGCGCGGCACACAGCCACCGCCGCCGCCCCCACCGGGCGCCGATCACGACGACCGCCAGGGTGGCGGCGGCCAGGAGCAGGCCGCCGGTGAGCCCGCCCGGCCAGGGCAGCTCCGCGCCCGGGAACCTCGCCCCGGCCCGCGCCACGGCGGCGATCCACCCCGCGGGCACCCCGGCGCACCGGGCGAGCACCTCCGCGGCGGGCATCCAGAGCGGGGCGGCCGTCAGCGCGGCGAAGCCGAGGACGGTCGCCGGACCGGCGGCCAGCTCGGCCAGCAGGTTGCACGGCACCGCCACCAGGCTGACCCGGGCCGCGAGCACGGCGACCACGGGCGCGCACACCGCCTGGGCGGCAGCGGCGGCGCCCACCGCCTCGGCGAGCCGGGGCCCCATCCCGCGCCGCCGCAGGACCGCGCTCCACCGGGGAGCGAGGGTCAGCAGCGCCCCCGTGGCCAGGACCGAGAGCAGGAAGCCGTAACTGCGGGCCAGCCACGGGTCGTAGAGCACCAGCAGGAGCACCGCGGCCCCCAAGGCGGGGATCAGCGACCTGCGGCGGCCGGTGGCGATGGCCAGCAGGGTGACCGCCCCGCAGGCCGCTGCCCGCAGCACGCTCGGCTCCGGCCGGCACACCACCACGAACGCCAGCACCAGGGCCGTCCCGCACAGGGCGGTCGTCCGCAGGGAGAGTCCGAGGCGGGGCGCCAGCCCGCGCCGCTCGGCCTGCTGCGCGCGGGCCGGGGGCCCGATGAGCAGGAACAGCACCACGGTCAGATTCGACCCGGAGACGGCCAGCAGGTGGAGCAGATCAGTGGCCCGGAAGGCCTCGTGCAGGTCGGGCGGGACCCTGGACGTGTCCCCGACGACCAGCCCTGGCAGCAGGGCCCGCGCATCCGGTGCGAGCCCCTCGGTGGCCTCGCGGAGCCCGGCCCGCAGCCGCCCCGCCAGCCGCTGGGCGGTGTCCGGGCCGCCGGTCACCCCCGGCGGTGTGTCACCGGCCGGGCGGAGCAGTGCCACGGCCCGCTCACCGCCTTGCGCCGGGGCCAGCCGGGCGACCACCGCCACCCGGGTGGAGGGCAGGAGCCGGGCCCATTCCGCGTGCCCGGCCAGCACCCGCACCGGGGTGGTGACCCGGGTGCTCGCCCCGTCGGGCCCGGTCACCCGGGTCACCACCGCGTCCAGCACCACCACCGGCGGCCCGCTCCCGCTGCGCGCGGTCCTGGGATCGGAGGCGACGGTCAGCTCGGCGAGGACCCGGGCGTGCCGGCTCGCCAGCCCGGCGACCGGCCCGGCCCGCGCCTCGGCCAGCTGGAGCCCCGCGACGCCCGCTCCGGCGGCCGCGCACAGCAGGGCCGCCGCCACGGCCGGGGCGACCCTCCACAGCGCCTCTGGGCGCCCTCCGTGGAGCAGCATCAGCACTCCCGCGCCGACCACCGCCAGGCCCACTCCGAGGGCGGTCCGCCCGGCGGGTGCGCCGAGTGCGAGAGCGGCCGCCGCCCAGGCGGCCACGGCGGGCACCGCGAGACGCAGATCCGTGGGGCCTGCGGGGCGGTTCACGGCCGCACCAGCGTGCGCAGGTCGGCGAAGCGCCGCTCGCCGATGCCGTTGACCTGGCGGAGCTCCTCCACGGAACGGAAGCCGCCGCGGGCGGTGCGGAAGTCGACGATGTGCTGGGCCAGGACCGGCCCCACCCCCGGCAGGCCGTCCAGCTGCTCGACGGTGGCCGAACCCAGGCTGAGCGGCCCGGCGGGCGGTCCGCCGGGCACGGCTCCTCCGGGCGGCGGCCGGTCCGTCGCGATCACGCCCACCAGCACCTGTTCGCCGTCCACCAGCACCCGGGCCCGGTTCAGTCCGGTGGTGTCCGTGCCCGGCCGCACTCCCCCGGCTGCGGCCAGCGCGTCCTCGACGCGGGAACCGGCAGGCAGCCGCCGGACTCCCGGATCCCGGACCTTGCCGCCGATGTCGACGACGATCGGCGCGGGCCCCGCGCCGCCACCTGCCGCGGCCGGTGTCGCGGCCGAGGCGGTGGCCCCCGCCGGCACCACCGCGGGGCCGGCCAGTGCGGGGGCGGTGACCTCCCGCGGCCGGGCCGACCAGTACTGCTGCCCGGCGAAGCCGACGGCGGCGACCAGCACCACACCGACCGCGGCCACCGTGCGCGCCTCCACCGCGCACCGGGCCTGCAGCCACACCGGCAGCCGCTCCCGCACCGCCAGCCTCCGCGCGGTACCGGTGGGCAGGGCGGCCGCCTCCCCGGACGGTGCCGCAGGCTCCTGCGCGGCCGGCGGCGACGCCTGCGGCGGGCCGGCTCCGCCGAACAGGGCTTCGGCCCTCCGCCGCACCGCGTCCGTATGCCTCTGCGGGTCCCGATCCGGGCTCGGGCCGGGATCGCAATGGGGATCGGGAACGGGGTCGGGAACGGGGTCGGGAACGGGGTCGGGGTCGGGAACGGCGTCGGGGTCGGGGTCGGAATGCTGAAGTTGTGCGGGCGCGGCACGGAGGCCGTGGCGGCGCCTGCCGCGGCCACGGCCGTACCGGAGACGGCTGTCGGAGAGACGGGAACGGCCCGGGCCGCTGGTGGCGCCCGACGGATACGGAGTACGCGTTCGAAGAGTCATGCCACGACCGTAGGGGCAGATTTCGACAGCCGTCCGGAGGCTTCAATTCCGGTGGATGGCAGACCCGTTGTGGATAACCGCGCCACTCGTTCCGGTGATCAGCGGGGCGAGACGACCGCCGCCAGCAGCCCCGGCCCGGTGTGCGCGCCGATGACCGCTCCGACCTCGCTGACGTGCAGCTCGACCAGGCCGGGAATCCGCTCGCGGAGCCGCTGGGCGAGCTTCTCGGCCCGCTCCGGCGCCGCCAGGTGGTGCACCGCCACGTCCACGCCCGCGGAACCGGCGCGCTCGACGGCCAGCTCCTCCAGGCGGGCGATGGCCTTGGAGGCCGTACGCACCTTCTCCAGCATCTCGATCCGCCCGCCGTCCAGGGTCAGCAGCGGCTTCACCGCGAGGGCTGAGCCCAGCAGGGCCTGCGCGGCCCCGATCCGGCCGCCGCGGCGCAGGTAGTCCAGGGTGTCGACATAGAAGTACGCGGCCATGTCCGCCGCCCGCTTCTCGGCGGCCGCCACGGCCTCGTCCACGGTGCCGCCCGCTTCGGCGACCTCGGCCGCGGCGAGCGCGCAGAATCCGAGGGCCATCGCGACCATGCCGGTGTCCACGACGCGTACGGGCACGGGCGCGGTCCTGGCGGCCACCACGGCGGCGTCGTAGGTCCCGGAGAACTCGGCGGACAGGTGCAGGCTGACGACGCCGGCAGCCCCGGCGTCCGCGGCCGCCTGGTAGGCCCGTACGAACTCCTCCGGGCTGGGGCGGGAGGTGGTGACCGAGCGGCGCTTCTGAAGGGCGAGGGCCAGACTGCGCGCCGAGATCTCGGTGCCCTCCTCCAGGGCCTCTCCGCCCAGTACGACGGTGAGCGGGACGGCGGTGATTCCGTGCCGCGCCATGGCCGGTCGGGGCAGGTAGGCCGTGGAATCGGTGACGATGGCGACATGGCGGGACATGAGGCGGAGGTTACCGCTCGTGGGGGCGGGACGGCAGCCGGGGCCCCTGGCCGGGGCGGGGAGCGCGGCGGCTTCGGCTTCCGCCGGAGGCGGGTCGAGCCTACGGGCAGCGCGGCGGGGGTAGCGCCGGAGGGTGGCGCCGGGGGCGCCCGGGAGTCTGCGGGGCCCACCCCGCCCCTTCCCGGAACTCGGAGCTCCGCCCCGCGAGCCCGCTCCCGGGGCGCTGCCGGACCGCCTGGGGGCTCCGCCCTTTGGACCACACACCGTTCCCCGGGCCTCAGGACCCCGAGCTCGCCCGTGCGCCCAGGGGGTGTCCGCCCCCCGAGACCCCGGCGGGCCGCCCGGAGACCCGAACGCCCGGGTCGCAGGCCTCTCTCAGCCGGCGCTCTCCGGGCGGCGGGTCTTCTGCCACGGGTACTGCATCGTGGGAGTGGGCGGGTTCAGGGCCGCAGGCGGGGGCGGGGGCGTAGACGCCGGCTCGGGGGTCTGCGCGGACTGGGTGGCGTCCCATTCGGCGGCTGCCGCCGCCAGGTCGTCCACCGGTTCGCGGTACCAGTCGCGCAGCGCGCCCGATTCCATCTCGATCTGGTCGGACAGCAGGGACAGGTCGCCCTCCGCGAAGCGCAGGGCCCGGTCGCGGGCGGCCCACCGCAGCGAGTCCGCCGCCTGGATGATCTTGGCTGCGCGCTCCCGCAGATCCGGCAGGAGGTCGGCGGTGCGCCGCCGGTCGGGCTCCTGCTCCAGCCGCTTCAGTTCCCCGTCGAGCTCGTGCCCGTGCGCGCTCAGCCGCTCGAACAGCCCGAGGGACTCCCGCAGCGAGGCGTCCTCCCGAACCCCCTCGGCCAGCGCCTGCTGGGTGGCGCGCATCGACGTCCGCAGGTCCAGCCGCAGCTGCGCGAGCGCTCCGGCCACCCCGACCTGGCCGAAGCTCTTGGCCCGCAGCGCGGTGTCCTCCACCGTGCGCCGGGCCTGCACGACTGTGCGCTCCACGCCCCGCTTGGCCGCGCCCACCGCCTTGACCGTGAGGTACGCGCCGAGGCCGACGACGACCAGCAACATCAACGCGAAGATGATCAACGCCACCTCCATGACGGCCCCTTTCCCCAGGCATCAGCTCTTCCCCTCCACCGTAAACGCCACAGGCAGGCCAGGGGTTCCAATCGAACCCCCAACCTGCCCGTACGGGATCACCCCTATGCGGCGGGTCCTCCCTCAGACGACGATGTTCACCAGCTTCGGCGCGCGCACGATCACCTTGCGGATCTCCGCGCCGTTCAGGGCCGCCACGACACCGGCGTCGTTCACGGCCAGCTGCTCCAGCTCGGCGTCCGTGATCGACGGCGACACCTCCAGCCGCGCCTTGACCTTGCCCTTGACCTGCACCACGCAGGTGACGCTCTCGTCCACGACGTACGCCGGGTCCGCTACGGGGAACTCCTGGTGGACCACGGACTCGCTGTGGCCCAGCCGGTGCCACAGCTCCTCCGCGATGTGCGGGGCCAGCGGGGCGACCAGCAGGACCAGCCGCTCGGCGACCGAGCGCTCCAGCGGGCGGCCCGCCTTGGTCAGGGCGTTGTTCAGCTCGGTGATCTTGGCGATGGCGGTGTTGAACCGCAGCCCCGCCATGTCCGCTCCGGCCCCGTCGATCGCCTTGTGCAGGGCGCGCAGCGTGTCCTCGCCCGGCTCGGCGTCGACGACCGTCACCGCGCCGGTCTCCTCGTCCACGATGTTGCGCCACAGGCGCTGCAGCAGGCGGTACTGGCCGACCACGGCGCGCGTGTCCCACGGACGGGAGACGTCCAGCGGACCCATCGCCATCTCGTACAGGCGCAGCGTGTCGGCGCCGTACTCCTCGCAGATCTCGTCGGGCGTGACGGCGTTCTTCAGGGACTTGCCCATCTTGCCGTGCTCGCGCTTGACCTGCTTGCCCTCGTAGAAGTACGCGCCGTCGCGCTCCTCGACCTCGGCCGCCGGGACGTACACACCGCGCTCGTCGGTGTAGGCGTAGGCCTGGATCATGCCCTGGTTGAACAGCTTGTGGAACGGCTCCGCCGACGACACGTGGCCCAGGTCGAACAGCACCTTCGACCAGAAGCGGGCGTACAGCAGGTGCAGCACGGCGTGCTCGGCGCCGCCCACGTACAGGTCGACACCGCCGTGCGGGGCGCCCTCGCGGGGGCCCATCCAGTACTGCTCGATCTCCGGGTCGACCAGCCTGGATGCGTTGTTCGGGTCCAGGTAGCGCAGCTCGTACCAGCAGGAACCGGCCCAGTTGGGCATGGTGTTGGTCTCGCGCCGGTAGGACTTCACGCCGTCGCCCAGGTCCAGCTCGACGTTGACCCAGTCGGCCTTGCGCGACAGCGGGGTCTCCGGCTGCGAGTCCGCGTCGTCCGGCTCGAAGGTGCGCGGCGAGTAGTCCTCGACCTCCGGCAGTTCCAGCGGCAGCATCGACTCGGGCAGGGGGTGTGCGACGCCGTCCTCGTCGTAGACGATCGGGAAGGGCTCGCCCCAGTACCGCTGGCGGCTGAACAGCCAGTCGCGCAGGCGGAAGTTGACCGTGCCCTCGCCGATGCCGCGCTCGGCCAGCCAGGCGGTGATCGCGGCCTTCGCCTCGACGACACCCAGGCCGTCCAGGGAGATGCCCTCGCCGGTGGAGTTGACCAGCTTCGCGTCGTACGAGGCGAAGGCGTCGTCCCACTCGGCCGGGTCGGTGCCGCGGCCGTCGGAGGGCTGCACGACGCAGCGCATCGGCAGCTCGAAGGCGCGCGCGAACTCGAAGTCCCGGCTGTCGTGCGCCGGAACGGCCATGATCGCGCCGGTGCCGTAGCCCATCAGGACGTAGTCGGCGATGAAGACCGGGACCTTGTCGCCGCTGACCGGGTTGACCGCGTACTCACCGGTGAAGACGCCGGTCTTGTCCTTGGCCTCGGCCTGGCGCTCGACGTCCGACTTCGAGGCGGCCTGCTTGCGGTAGGCGGTGACGGCCTCCGCCGGGGTGGCGTGCCCGCCCGTCCACACCTCGTGGGTGCCCTCGGGCCAGGCGGCCGGGATGAACTTCTCCACCAGCGGGTGCTCGGGCGCCAGCACCATGTAGGTGGCGCCGAACAGGGTGTCGGGGCGGGTGGTGAAGACGGTGATGGCCTCGTCGCCCAGCGCGAAGTCGACGCGCGCGCCCTCGCTGCGGCCGATCCAGTTGCGCTGCTGCAGCTTGATGGCCTCGGGCCAGTCCAGCGCGTCCAGGTCGTCCAGCAGCCGGTCGGCGTAGGCGGTGATCCGCATGTTCCACTGGCTCAGCTTGGACTTGAAGACCGGGAAGTTGCCGCGCTCGGAGCGACCGTCGGCGGTGACCTCCTCGTTGGCCAGTACGGTGCCCAGCCCGGGGCACCAGTTGACGGGCGCGTCCGAGGAGTACGCCAGCCGGAAGCCGTTCAGCACGTCGGCCCGCTCGGCCGCGGTCAGCTCGGCCCAGGCGCGGCCGCCGGGAACCTCACGGGAGCCGTCCTCGAAGGCGGCGACCAGCTCGGTGATCGGCCGGGCCTTCTTCGCGTCCGTGTCGTACCAGGAGTTGTAGATCTGCAGGAAGATCCACTGGGTCCACTTGTAGTAGTCCGGGTCGATCGTGGCGAACGACCGGCGCTTGTCGTGGCCCAGGCCCAGCCGGCGCAGCTGGACCTTCATGTTCTCGATGTTCGCCTCGGTCGACACGCGCGGGTGTGTGCCGGTCTGCACGGCGTACTGCTCGGCAGGCAGGCCGAAGGCGTCGAATCCCAGGGTGTGCAGGACGTTGTGGCCGGTCATCCGCTGGTGGCGGGCGTAGACGTCGGTGGCGATGTACCCGAGCGGGTGACCGACGTGCAGGCCCGCACCGGACGGGTACGGGAACATGTCCATGATGAACTTCTTGGGCCGCGCGACGACCGCGGCCGCATGAACGGAATCAGGGTCGGCCAGGTCACCGGTCGGGTTCGGGGCCTCGTAGGTGCCCTGCGCGTCCCATACGTCCTGCCAGCGTGCCTCGATGTCGGCGGCCATGGCAGCCGTGTAGCGGTGCGCCTCGGCCGCCTCGGGGGCCGGGGTGTTCGTCTCGCTCATGATTTCTGAAGCTCCATCGATCGTCTCTGCCGTCTCTGCCTGCCCAAACGAAAAAACCCCTCGCACAGGAGGGGGCGCCGCGCCGAGGCCGACCGTTTCGAAGGTCGGTACTGGTCAGCGCGGCTCGGTAAGCAGGAGGCGTACGGCACGCATGGCGTCAGGGTACCGCAGCGGCCCCCGCCGACGCTCGGCCGTTCCACCCGGTGGCACAACGAGAAGCGGGCCACCCGATCCGGGTGGCCCGCTTCTTCACTGTGGAGCTAAGGAGAATTGAACTCCTGACCTCCTGCATGCCATGCAGGCGCTCTACCAACTGAGCTATAGCCCCTTGCCCTGCGTGCCGCTTCGGTTTCCCTTGCCGGTTCCCCTTGGCGACGTCCCAAACATTACACGGTCATGGCCCTGGTCCAAAAATCGGTTTCCACCAACCATGGGCCATGTCCGATTTGCAATGATCTGTCACGCTCTCGCGAACTGGTAGAAGCGCTTGAGCGTGCAGTGATCGTCGAGCAGCCGACCATAGATCGGCTCCCCTTCCAGCTCGCGGTACGTCTCGATCGGGTCGCCTTTTATGATCAGCGCCCGCGCGCATTCCTCGCACCAGTACTGGTAGTCGGGGTTGACCGGGTCCATGTCCCGCACGATCGGCGTCCCGTTGTTGCACCAGTCGCACCGGCGCCGGTGTGCACCCATCCGTTCGCGACTCCCTCCCGCCTCGGGCCGTCGACTCCCCCTCCGGCTGTCCGATTCTGCCACGCCGGTGCGGGCCAGGTCAGCAAACGCAAAGGGTACAAAAACAAGGATCCCGCCCCCACTTGGGGACGGGATCCTGATTGTGGAGCTAAGGAGAATTGAACTCCTGACCTCCTGCATGCCATGCAGGCGCTCTACCAACTGAGCTATAGCCCCGCTCTCCGCTGCGCTTCCCCCGTCTCCGGTGTTCTTCGCTGCGAACAAGAAGAACTCTAGCCTGCGACCAGCCGGAAAGTGAAATCCGGGTCGGAGCCCCGGTGGGAAGCGGCAGGGAGCCGCTCAGTCGTCGTCGCCGAGCACCGGTTCCGGCAGCGTGCCGGCGTTGTGCTCCAGCAGACGCCAGCCGCGGGCGCCCTCGCCGAGGACGGACCAGCAGCAGTTGGAGAGCCCGCCCAGGCCCTCCCAGTGGTACGGCTCCAGGCCCAGCAGGCGCCCGATCGTCGTACGGATGGTGCCGCCGTGGCTGACCACGACGAGCGTGCCGTTCTCCGGCAGCGCGTCGGCGTGCTCCAGCACCACGGGCGCGGCGCGGTCGGCGACCTCGGTCTCCAGCTCGCCCCCGCCGCGGCGAACCGGTTCGCCGCGCTTCCACGCCGTGTACTGCTCGCCGAACTTGCCGAGGATCTCCTCGTGCGTCAGCCCCTGCCACTCACCGGCGTACGTCTCGCGCAGCGCCTCGGTGTGCGTCACGGGCAGCCCCGTGACCGCGGCCAGCTCGGCCGCGGTGACCGCGGCACGCCGCAGGTCCGAGGCGACGATGGCGTCCGGCTTCAGCGAGGCGAGCAGCCGCGCGGAGCGGCGCGCCTGCGCCAGGCCGGTCTCGGTCAGCTCGATGTCCGTGGAGCCCTGGAAGCGCCGCTCCAGGTTCCAGGAGGTCTGCCCGTGCCGCCAGAGGACGATCTTCCTGCTGGACCTGGCCTGCTCGGCCGCGTTGGTCGCGCTCAGAACAGATCACCGTCCAGGTCCTCGTCGCCCGCCGCCTCGCGCAGCTTGGCGTGCTCCTCGGCCTTGCCGATGGTGAGCTTGGCGTCCTCGGGCAGCTCGATCTCGGGGCAGTCCTTCCACAGGCGCTCCAGCGCGTAGAAGACGCGCTCCTCGCTGTGCTGGACGTGGACGACGATGTCGACGTAGTCGAGCAGGATCCAGCGGGCGTCGCGGTCGCCCTCGCGGCGCACCGGCTTGGCGCCGAGCTCCTTCTGCAGGCGCTCCTCGATCTCGTCGACGATCGACTTGACCTGGCGGTCGTTGGGCGCCGAGGCGAGCAGGAAGGCGTCGGTGATCGACAGCACGTCGCTGACGTCGTACGCGATGATGTCGTGCGCGAGCCGGTCGGCCGCTGCCTGGGCAGCGGTGGTGATGAGCTCGATGGAGCGGTCCGTGGCGGTCACTGGCCATGCTTTCGGGTTGGCGGGCAGATCCTTACAAGGGTCTCATGTACCGCCGACGGCGCCCGCGCGGAATGTTCCGCACGGGCGCGAGCGCTCCTCCCGGCCGGCCGCGGCCCGCTCAGGACGGCTTGTAGTCCTTGCCGAGGAGCACCACGACCTCGGCGTTCACGACGTTCTCGGCCTTCTTCACGACCGTCTCGGGCAGCCCCAGCGTCTTGGCCACCTCGATCGCGCGGTCGCGCTGGGCGTCGTCCTGATAGGTGATCTGCGAGGCCGCCGCGGTCTTGTCGGCCTTGCCGCCGTCCACGAAGGTGTAGCCGCCGTTCATCAGCGCCGCCTTCGCCGCGACCTGCGTCTTCTCGTCGCCGGTGGCGTCCTTCAGGCCGACGCGCGGAGTGGCTCCGGGCTGCGCCACGTCGGCGGAGCCGCCGAGCACCTCCTTGACGACCTTCTTGTTGGCCTCGTCCGTGAGCGTCCCGTCCGGCTTCACCGCGATGACGTCGGTGCGGTACGCGCCCACCTTGGCGTGCGCGCCGAGCTTGGACAGCATGGCCCCGAGGGTCTGTGCGTCCAGCGCGGGATCCAGGATCTGGCCGATGCTCTCGACCGTGACGGCCGCGGCCTTCGGGTCGCTGGGGACCTTGCGCAGGACCGCGTGGAGCACCTTGCCGGTGCGCTCCAGCTGCTTGGCCTCCGGTTCGCCCTGGGCGCGGTACGTGGCGTACGCGACGGCCATCGGGCCGCTCAGGCTCTGCTTCTGCCCCTGGGCCACGGCCGGGGTCTTGGCCGCGTCGTCGGCCGGGACCGCGCTGTCGGTGTCGACCTCGATGCCGCCGACCAGCTCGACCAGGTTCTCCAGGAAGGGGGTGTCCAAGCGCCAGGTGCCGCCGATGCGGGTGCCGAGCACGGCGTCGAGGGCCTCGCGGGTGCCGAGGCCGCCCTCCTCGACCGCCTTGCCGAGGGCCTTGGCGGTGCCGTCCTGGCCGGTGACGGCGAGGGAGTTCGGCAGCAGGACGGTGGCGCCCTGCTTGGTGGTGACGTTGTCGACGAGCAGCGCCGAGGAGGTGCCGCCCTTCTTGGTGTTGTGCAGGTGCACGACGATCATGTCGCGCTTCTGTGCCCCGGCGTCCGCGGCGGTGGCGGTCTTGGTGCCGGGACCGTCGAGGAAGGGCAGCTTGCCCGCGTACCAGAGGTAGCCGGCGCCGGCGACGACGAACACCGCCAGGACGACGATCAGCGCGACGACCCGGTTGCGGCCTCGGCGGCGGGCCTCCTCGCGGCGTTCGGTGCGGCTCTCGGTGAACTTGAGCCAGTCGATGACGTCCTCGGAGTCCTCGTCCGGCTGGTCGATGAAGGCGAACATCTCGGTGCGGTAGTCGCGGCCCGCCTCGGATCCGCCCTCGGGCCGGCGCGGCTCGGGGACCTGGGCGGCCAGCCGCTCCGCCGGGGCTTCGGGCCGCTCGGCGGCCGGGGGCTCGGGCGCCGCCTGCTGCGGGATCCACTGCTGGGCCTGGGCCTGGTGCTGGGTCTGCTGGGCGTCGTACCCGTAGGAGGGCGGTGCCTGGGTGTACTCCTGCTGTCCGTACTCCTGGGCCGCGGGCTGCTGCGGGTAGTACTGCTGCGGCTGCTGGGACTGGCCGTAGTCCTGGTAGCCGTAGCCCTGCTGCTCGTAGCGGGGGGCGGCGGGCTGCGCGGGCGCCTGGCCGTACACCGGCCGCCCGTACGCGTCGTAGCCGATGAGCTGCTGCTCGTGCGCGGCATACGGGTCGTACGGATCCTGTCGGTCGTTCACCGCGGGCCCCTCTCTCCGGAAGCTCAGGCTCCCCGGTACAGCTCACGCTTGTCGATGTAGCGCACCACGCCGTCCGGCACCAGGTACCAGACGGGATCCCCCTGGGCGACCCGCGCACGGCAGTCCGTGGACGAGATCGCCAGCGCGGGCACCTCGACCAGGGAGACGCCGCCCTCGGGCAGCCCGTCGTCGGTGAGCACGTGGCCCGGCCGGGTGACTCCGATGAAATGGGAGAGCGAGAAGAGCTCGTCGGCGTTCCGCCAGGTCAGGATCTGCGCGAGCGCGTCGGCACCCGTGATGAAGAACAGGTCGGCGTCGTCGTTCAGCGCCTTCAGGTCCCGCAGGGTGTCGATCGTGTACGTCGGCCCGCCGCGGTCGATGTCGATGCGGCTCACCGAGAACTGCGGGTTCGAGGCCGTTGCGATGACCGTCATCAGGTAGCGGTCCTCGGCGGGCGAGACGGCCCGCTGGGACTTCTGCCACGGCTCACCGGTCGGCACGAACACCACCTCGTCGAGGTGGAAAAGGGCGGCCACCTCGCTGGCGGCCACCAGGTGTCCGTGGTGGATCGGGTCGAATGTCCCGCCCATCACGCCGAGCCGGCGCTTGACCGGACCGGTAGGCATCTCCTGCTCTCCCATGAGCGCAGAGCCTACTGGCCCGGCGGACCGGGCCGACTAGCGGTCGCGGTTCAGGCGCGTGGTGACCCAGAGCATCAGCATCAGGATCACGAACGCGGCGCCGCCGGTCAGGTACGGGTTGAGACTGTCGTGGTTGCCGCCGTGCTGCTCGGCCCCCTCCGAGGCGAGGACGACCAGGTTGTGGGCGGTGGAGGAGAGGCTCATCAGGCAGGTACCTATCGAGTCGGGGAGCGGGCGGAGACTTCGCTCACATCGTATGCGGGCGCCCGGGGCACGCTCGTGCCGACTCAGGCGTTGGAGAGGATAGACGCATGGTCGAGCAGGTCAATCAGGGGAGGGCGCAATGACGCAGACGGGATTCGAGAAGACGCCGGCGCGGGACCGCAAGAGGTTCCCCGGCATCTCCTCGCGTGCGTACGAGCATCCGGCGGACCGGTCGGCACTGGTGGCGCTGCGCAAGCTGAGCGGCTTCGACACGGTCTTCAAGGCCCTGAGCGGGCTGCTCCCGGAGCGGAGCCTGCGCCTGCTGTTCCTGTCGGACTCGGTGCGGGTGGGCGAGACGCAGTTCCCGCACCTGCACGCGATGCTCCGCGACGCCTGTTACATCCTGGACCTGGAGAAGGTCCCGCAGATGTATGTGCAGCAGGACCCGCGGCCCAATGCCATGTGCATCGGGCTGGACGAGCCGATCATCGTGGTGACCACGAGCCTGGTCGAGCTGCTCGACGAGGAGGAGATGCGGGCGGTGGTCGGCCACGAGGTGGGCCACGCGCTGTCGGGGCACTCCGTGTACCGCACGATCCTGCTGTTCCTGACGAACCTGGCGCTGAAGGTCGCGTGGATCCCGCTGGGCAATGTGGCGGTCATGACGCTGGTGACCGCGCTGCGGGAGTGGTTCCGCAAGTCGGAGCTCTCGGCCGACCGGGCGGGGCTGCTGGTGGGGCAGGACGTGACGGCCTCGATGCGCGGTCTGATGAAGCTGGCGGGCGGCAACCACCTGCACGAGATGAACGTGGATGCCTTCCTGGAGCAGGCCGACGAGTACGAGAAGGGCGGCGACCTGCGGGATTCCGTGCTGAAGATCCTCAACATGCTGCCGCGCACGCACCCCTTCACCACGGTCCGGGCGGCCGAGCTGAAGAAGTGGTCGGAGAGCCGCGACTACCAGCGGATCATGGACGGCCACTACCCGCGCCGCGACGAGGACAAGGACGCCTCGGTCACGGACTCCTTCCGGGAGTCGGCCGCGCACTACGCCGATTCGGTGCGCACCAGCAAGGACCCGCTGTTCAAGCTGGTGGGTGACATCGCGGGCGGCGCTGCCGACATGGGCGGCAGGCTGCGTGACAAGTTCACGGGCGCCGGAGCTGGCGCCGGCTCCGGCTCCGGCGCGGACACGGGCTCCGAAGGCAAGGGCGGGGCTACGGGGCAGGGCTGACCGGGGTGCCCGAAGTCGCCGAGGGCGCCAGTACGCCGCACAGCCCGGCCGTGCGCCTCGGCTGGCCGCTGGCGTACGGGTCGCTCGCGGCCGGTCCCACGGTGGTGGGGTCGGCCCCGGCCAGGAGCGGGCGGAAGCCTCCGGCCGGGTCGGCAGAGCAGTCCTGCGGCCCGGCCATCACGTAGGCCGAAGCCAGCTCCAGCCGCCGTGCGCTCAGGTCGTCCCGGTCGAAGCGCAGCCGCAGCTCGCGCCGGACGGTGAAGAGCGACGCACCGTCGGCCGCGGCCGGGGCTCCGGTCGCCGGCCGAACGGCGTACACGAAGGTGTGATCGGCGGTGACCTCCAGCACGTCCTGGGCCACCTCCTCGTAGGCGAGACTGCCGCTCACCCGGACCCGGGGGTCGGCCATGACGGCGGTGGCCGGGTCGAAGCGGACCAGCCAGCCGGTGGCGGCGTGCCGGCCGTCGCCGGAGGGCGAGGTCATGCTGCGGTCGAACTGCTCCAGCTGGTCGGGGTCGAGCAGGACGCGCACGGGCCGGGTGGCGGATCCGGCCAGGACGTCGGGGTCCAGCGAGGACTGCACCAGGTAGTCCTTGGCGATGGACAGCGCGGTGACGACCTGGACGTCGGTGAAGTGCTGCGTGCGGCGCACCGCGGGCAGGCTGATCCCGGCCGCCCCGACCCGGTAGCCGGCGGCGGGGCTCTTCGCGAACAGCTCGGGCGGCAGCCCGCCGGGCACGGCGGTGGTCGGCGCGAGCGGGACCACGGTGCTGGTGAGCGGCTGGGCATGCCCCCCGGGCGGGGGGACGTAGGGGCTGCGCAGCCCCATGTAGACGGCGACGGCGAAGGCCGTGGCGATGAGCAGTACGAGCAGCATGCCCTGCCGGGCGCCGCGGCCGGGGGTGCTGGTCCGGGGCGCGGAGCTCGACCAGATGGACCGGCTGCGGACGGCCCTGGCGTGCTCGCCCATGCGTTCCTGGGCGGAGTACTCCTGGAGCCGGGCAGCACGGACGAAGTCCTCGTCGAACACCACCGATCGGTACTCGTCCGACCGGAATTCGTCGTCGCCCCCGCCGGTGCCGTCGGGGGTGCCCTCGGGTGGGTCTCCTGGCAAGGCCATCGCTTCTCCCCGCTGTCCCCGCTTCAGAGAAGCCCCCGGCTCCGGCGAACGCGAGTGGGGTCGTACCTTCAGGGTTGGCGTACTGAGGGGTACGTAAACGCGCCGACGCCGGTGACTTCACGCCTGGGGGTGCTGGCGGGCGCCGGAGCGGGGTCCGCTTCGCCCGAGGCACTGCGGTAGACGGCGCTGAAGGCGAGGGCGACCATGCCGAGGCCCATCACGAAGGCGAGCACCCAGGCGACCGGGCGCAGCCACGGGGCGCGGCCCCGGTAGGGGCGCAGGCTGCCGCCGTAGGCCCCGTACGGGCCGTCGGGGTGTCCGTCGCCCCGCTCGTGGCCGCCGCCGCGGTCCCAGCCGTACTCGTCGGCGTCGTACCCGTCGGGGTGGCCGTAGCCGTAGCCGTCGTGGTCGTCGTCGCCCGTCCAGCCGCCGGCGACGGCTCGGGCGGCTTCCGCCTCCGCGCGCGCCCGGTCGGCCGCCCGCTGGCGCTCGGCGGCGCTCGGTTCACGGATCTCGGCGTTCCGGACGAAGTCCTCGTCGAACACCACGGAGGCGAAGTACTCTTCCGCGCCTCCGCGGTCGTCGTCGGGCTCCCCGTCGTCCGGGAACGGCTTGCCCCCCACGTCGTCCGGCACGGGAACAGAGTAGACCTGGGGGAAGCCTTTGGGCAGGGTGTCCGCCGAATTCCGGCCACACGGAGTGGCTGCTTCGACTACCGAACGTGACCGTCGCCGGTGACGATGTACTTGGTGGAGGTGAGCTCGGGAAGCCCCATCGGGCCCCGGGCGTGCAGCTTCTGCGTGGAGATGCCGATCTCGGCCCCGAAGCCGAACTGACCACCGTCGGTGAACCGGGTGGATGCATTCACGGCGACGGTGGTGGAGTCGACCAGCTGGGTGAAGCGGCGTGCGGCGGCCTGCGAGGTGGTGACGATCGCCTCGGTGTGCCCGGAGGTCCAGCGGCGGATGTGGCTGACGGCGTCGTCGAGGGAGTCCACGACGGCCGCGGCGATGTCGTAGGAGAGGTACTCGGCGGCCCAGTCCTCGTCCGTGGCGGGCAGGGCGGTGGCCTTGGTGCCCTCGGCGGCGGCGAGGACGGCCTGGTCGCCGTGGACGGTGACGCCGGCATCGGCGAGCGCGTCGAGGGCGCGCGGCAGGAAGGCGGCGGCGATGTCGCGGTGGACGAGGAGGGTCTCGGCGGCGTTGCAGACGGAGGGCCGCTGGGCCTTGGAGTTGATGAGGATGGCCACGGCCATGTCGAGGTCGGCCTGGGCGTCGACGTAGACGTGGCAGTTGCCGGTACCGGTCTCGATGACCGGGACGGTGGACTCCTCGACCACGGTCTTGATGAGGGAGGCACCGCCGCGCGGGATGAGCACGTCGACGAGGCCGCGGGCGCGCATCAGCTCGCGGACGGAGTCGCGGGACTCGCCGGGGACGAGCTGGATCGCGTCGGCTGGCAGGCCGGCGCTCAGGACGGCGTCGCGGAGGATGGCGACGAGCGCGGTGTTGGAGGCGTAGGCGGAGGAGCTGCCGCGCAGGAGGACGGCGTTGCCGGACTTGAGGCAGAGGGCGGCGGCGTCGACGGTGACGTTGGGGCGGGCCTCGTAGATGATGCCGACGACGCCGAGGGGGACCCGGATCTGGCGGATGTCGATGCCGTTGGGGAGGGTGCTGCCGCGGACGACCTCGCCGACGGGGTCGGGGAGGGCGGCGACGTCGCGGACGTCGGAGGCGATGGCGGCGACCCGCTCCGGGGTCAGGGTGAGGCGGTCGATGACGGTCTCGCTGGTGCCGGCGGCGCGGGCCTTGTCCGTGTCCACGGCGTTGGCCGCGACGATCTCGGCGGTACGCGCCTCCAGCGCGTCCGCGATCGCCAGCAGGGCCGTGTCCTTGGCGGACCGCGGGAGTGGGGCGATGGCCGCGGCGGCGGTCCGGGCGGCCTGCGCGGTGGCGAGGACGGGCGAGGTGGCGGCGGCGGTGGCGTCGTCGAGCGAGGTCATGCCGTCCAGGGTAGTGCGCCGGGGACGCGACCCCGGTGGGGCTTCCATCCCGCGAGACGGGGCCGGGGCCGCTGCGCGGAGCCGTCTCCCCGCCCCGCCCTTGCGCCGTTTCCCGGTGGCTCCGCCCCCGGGAACCCCGCGCCTCAAACGCCGGCGAGGCTTGAAAGGGTGCGTCAGTACGGGTGGACGCCCACCGGGTGGGCCGGGGGTGGGCCGTAGCCCTCCGCCACACGCAGGTGGTAGGTGGCGCGGTCGATGACCTCCAGGCCGACGATCTCCCAGGGCGGCAGCTGTGCCGAGGAGCGGTGCTCGCCCCACAGGCGCAGCGCGACGGCCGCCGCGTCGTGGAGGTCGCGGGCCTCCTCCCAGTACCGGATCTCCGCGTGGTCGTCGGCGTACCGGCTGGTCAGCAGGAACGGGTGGTCGTGTGCCAGTTGCTCCAGCCCCCGCCGGACCTCGGACAGCGGGGCCGGCTTGCCGGAGACGCTCAGGGTCACGTGCCACAGGCGGGAGGCCTGGTCCTGCTCGTACCCGCCGCCGTCACCGTCCCCCGTACCGACGCTGGTCAGCGCTCGTCTCACCAGCCGCCTCCTGTCTCACTACGCGTGTCCGCCTGCTCCGCCCCTCACAGTTGACCAGTCCCCGGGCGGCCGCGCTGCGGTTTTGCCGAACCTCAGCCCTGGAGCAGGACCAGATCGTCCCGGTGGACGACCTCCCGCTCGTACGCGGGTCCGAGTTCCCGCGCGAGCTCGCGAGTGGAGCGGCCGAGGAGCTGCGGGAGTTCCTTGGCGTCGAAGTTGACCAGACCCCGCGCGACGGCGCGGCCGTCCACCGCTCGCAGCTCCACCGGGTCGCCCGCGACGAAGTCGCCCTCGACCGCCGCGATCCCGGCGGGCAGCAGCGAGCTGCCCCGCTCGGTGACCGCGCGGACGGCGCCGTCGTCCAGGACGAGGTGGCCCTGGGGGGTGGAGGCGTGCTGGAGCCAGAGCAGCCGGTCCGCGCTGCGCCGCCCGGTGGCGTGGAAGAGCGTGCCGGTCCCCCGGCCGGCCAGGGCGTCGGCGGCCTGGCTCGCGGAAGTGAGCACCACCGGGATGCCGGCGGCTGCCGCGATCCGTGCCGCCTCGACCTTGGTGACCATGCCGCCGGTGCCCACGCCCGCCTTGCCGGCGCTGCCGATGGAGACGTGCGCGATGTCGCCGGGCCCGCTGACCTCGTCGATGCGGGTGGTGCCGGGCTGGGAGGGGTCGCCGTCGTAGAGACCGTCGACGTCGGAGAGGAGGACGAGGAGGTCCGCGCGCACGAGGTGGGCGACGAGGGCGGCGAGGCGGTCGTTGTCGCCGAAGCGGATCTCGTCCGTGGCGACGGTGTCGTTCTCGTTGACGACGGGGAGGGCGCCCATGGCCAGCAGCTGGTCCAGGGTCCGGTACGCGTTGCGGTAGTGGGCGCGCCGGCTGGTGTCGTCGGTGGTGAGCAGCACCTGGCCGACCCGCAGGCCGTACCGCGCGAAGGAGGCGGTGTAGCGGGCGACGAGGAGGCCCTGCCCGACGCTGGCGGCGGCCTGCTGGCGGGCGAGGTCCTTGGGGCGGCGGCGCAGGCCGAGCGGGGAGAGCCCGGCGGCGATGGCTCCGCTGGAGACGAGGACGATCTCCTTCTCACCGCCGCTGCGGGCCTTGGCCAGGACGTCGACGAGCGCGTCCACCCGGTCGGCGTCGAGCCCGCCGGCCGCGGTGGTCAGGGACGAGGAGCCGACCTTGACCACGATCCTGCGGGCGTCCACGACACCTTGCCTAGCCGCTGACACGTTGTTCCCCTTGCCCCTTGCCGTCAATGCCTGCCACCTCAATCTACGGGGTGGCCGACGGGGGCCGCTCAGGGGTTTCAGACCGTGGACGAGGTCCTGGCCTGCCCCTGGCGCTCCTCGCCCCCGGCGGCCCGGCCGGCGCCGGGGACGAGGATCTTGCGGGAGAGCACGAAGGTGAACGGGATGGCGACGATCGCCGCGACCAGCGGGGCGATCCGGGTGTCCATCCCGGCCCAGGCCACCAGGGCGTAGAGGCCGGCGGACTGGATGACGTAGTTGGTCACGTTCGTCAGCGGGAAGAGGAGGAACTTCTTCCAGGTCGGCCGGGTCCGGTAGGTGAAGTAGGTGTTCATGAAGAACGAGCCGACCATGGCCAGCACGAAGGCGAGCGAGTATGCGGCGAAGTACGGCATCCAGGGGTGGAGCAGGAGGTAGATGCCGAAGAAGGTGCCGGTGTTGACCCCGCCCACCAGGGCGAAGCGGAATACCTGGCCGAGCTGTTCCCTGCGGCTCATCGGGCGCTGCGCTCCACGATCGTCGGCTCCGCCGCCGAGGTGGTGGGCGCGGTCCTCGGGAGGGGCTGGGAGCCGTGCGACTCCTTCACCAGGAAGTGCGGCCGGCGCTTGGTCTCGTAGTAGATGCGGCCGATGTACTCGCCGACGAGGCCCAGCATGATCAGCTGTACGCCGCCCAGGCCCGTGATGATGGCCACAAGGGTGACGTAGCCCGGGGAGTCCACACCGTTGGTGATCGCCATGACCGTGATCCACAGCGCGTAGAGGCCGGTCAGGGCGACCAGCGACACGCCGAACCAGATACCGATCCGCAGCGGCCTGTTGTTGAAGGAGATCAGGCCGTCCATGCCGTAGTTCAGCAGGGCGCCGAACTTCCACTTGGTCTCGCCGGCCTCGCGCTGCGCGTTGCGGTAGTCGAAGTGGACGGTGTCGAAGCCGATCCAGGAGAACAGGCCCTTGGAGAAGCGGTTGTACTCCGGCAGGGACAGCAGGGCGTCCACAGCCGGGCGCGACAGCATCCGGAAGTCGCCGACGCCGTCGGTCAGCTCCACGTCGACCCAGCGGTTGACGCCCCGGTAGTAGAGGCGGCTGAGCGCGGAGCGCACCTTCTTGTCGCCCTCGCGCGTACGCCGGGCGATGATCTGGTCGTGGCCCTGCCGGTAGTGCTCCAGCATGGTGGCGATGAGCTCCGGCGGGTGCTGGAGGTCGGCGTCCATGATCACGACGGCGTCGCCGGTGGCCTCGCGCAGGCCGGCGAGCATGCCGGCCTCCTTGCCGAAGTTGCGGCTGAAGGAGACGTAGCGGGTCTGTTCACCGTGTTCCGCGGCGATCTTCCGGAGCTTGCCGAGGGTGCCGTCACGGCTGCCGTCGTCGACGTAGCAGACCTCGTACTCGACGGGCAGGGAGTCCAGGACCCTGCGGATCTCGACGTCGAAGCGGTCGATGACGGCCTCTTCGTTGTAGCAAGGGACAACTACGGACAGCTTGGTCATGAACACTTCCTGCTGGATCCGAACGGGTGATTGTCGGCGACCGGACCCGCCCCTCACCTCTTCCTTAGAAGTATGCACGGCGAGGGACCGCCGGGAGTCGCCCTGCCGGAGCCGGGGGCGGCACACGGTAGCTTTGACGGGATAAGCGGAATGAGCGGAACGAAACGAAGGGATCGAGGTGCACGTGCCCGACGTCTCCGTGGTCGTCATCGTCTACAACGACGCAGAGCGTCTGTCGACAGCAGTCCAGTCGGTTCTCGACCAGACACTCCAGGGTGTCGAGGTCGTGATCGTCGACGACTGCAGCCAGGACCGCTCCTTCGCGGTCGCCCAGGAACTCGAGGCAGAGCACCCGGGGAGGGTGCGCGCCTTCCAGCTGCCGCAGAACAGCGGCGGCTGCGGCGCGCCGCGCAACCACGGCATCCAGCAGGCCACGGGAACGTACGTGATGTTCCTCGACAGCGACGACGTACTTGAGCGCAACGCCTGCCGGAACATGCTGGCCGCCGCCGAGCGGACCGGCTCCGACCTGGTCTCGGGCATGTGCGTACGCGTGCACCTCGACAACCGGTGGGGCAAGACCACCGAGTGGTACCCCTGGATCTACTCGCGCACGCGCACGCTGGAGTCGATCACCGAATTCCCGGACCTGCTGGTCTACGACACCCTCTCCACGAACAAGTGCTACCGGCGCGCGTTCCTGCTGGAGCAGGGCCTGGAGTTCCCGGTCGGCATCCACTACGAGGACCTGCTGTTCTCCGCGCAGGCGTACGTGGCGGCCCGGCGCATCACGCTGATCCCCAACCACGTGTACTTCTGGAACGTGGTCGAGAAGGCCGCGGCCAAGTCGATCAGCAACCGGCGTCACGAGATCGCGAACTTCGTCCACCGGATGGAGATCCACCGGCGCGTCGACGAGCTGCTGGCGGCCAAGGGCCACACCGACATCAAGTCCGCCAAGGACGCCAAGTTCCTCAAGCACGACCTGGTCCTGCACCTGCGCGACCTGCCGCTGCTGAGCGACGAGTACCGCCAGGAGTTCGCGGGCCTCGCCAACGGCTACCTCGCCGGCATCGACCCGGAGGCGTACGAGCACGTCACCCACCTCCAGGCGATCTGCGCGTACCTGCTGGGCAAGGAGGACTGGGACAACCTGCTCCCGGCTGCCGACGCCATGATCAACAAGGGTCGGCTGACCTCCCCGCTCGCCGAGCGCGACGGCCGCGTCTACTGGTGCGCGCAGCACATCGACGGCCCCGACGCCGCCGAGGCCCGCCGGATACTGGACGTCACCGAGCAGGGTTTCCACACCACCCCCCTGCCGTCCCTCACCCTGGGCAACCGCCTCACCTCCTACGAGGACGACGGCCGCGGCACCGTCACGCTGTCCGGCACCGTCGTGAACCCGCTGGGCCGCATCGACGCCGACGCCGAGCTGAAGGCCACGCTGGAGCTCCGGGCCCGCCGGCAGGTCGGCGTGCGCTCCTTCAGCTTCCCGGTGGCAACCGTGCGCCACGCCGGTGACACGATCGAGTGGCGCACCACCGCGGACATCGGCGGCACCGTGCGCCCCCTCGGCATCATCGACGCCGTCTGGGACGTCCGCCTCAAGCTGACCGCCGGGGGCGAGCGGATCACCACCCGCGTCTCGGTCGGCGGCCTCGACCTGGACTCGGCGGCCCGGCTGCGCGTCCGGCCGCGGCTGACCCGCCTGGTCTCCGACCGCTTCACGGCGGAGATGACCAAGAAGGGCAACCTCTCCTACGTCCTGACCGCCGAGGGCGCCGCCGCCGTCCGCACCCAGTCGCTGATCAACAACGCCATACAGGGCAAGGCGGCGGGCGTGGTCAAGCGGGGTCTGCGCAAGGCCCTGCGGGCCCGCCGGAACATGGGCTCCGGCGAGCAGAAGGTGAAGATCTACCACGAGGTCTTCTCGAAGCTGCCCGTCAAGAAGGGCACGGTCGTCTTCGAGAGCCACATGGGCAAGCAGTACAGCGACAGCCCGAAGGCCATCTACGAGGAGATGGTCCGCCAGGGCGTGCCGTTCGAGGCGATCTGGTCCTACGCGGGCGCGAGGCCCACCGGCTTCCCGAAGGAGGCCACCCTGGTCAGGCGGTGGAGCTGGCAGTACCTGCGCGCCCTCGCCCAGGCCGAGTACTGGGTCGACAACCAGGGCTTCCCGCTGGCCCTGGCCAAGCGCCCCGGCACCACGTACATCCAGACCTGGCACGGCTCCGCGCTCAAGCGGATGGGCTTCCACGAGCCCCGCACCAAGGCGCAGGGACGGGCCGCCCAGGCCCGCTTCCAGGCGGCCGTCGACCGTTTCGACCACTTCCTGATCCGCTCGGAGCACGACGCCCGCACCCTCGCCAAGGGCTTCCGGCTGCGCGACGAGGTACTGCTGCGCACGGGCTACCCGCGCAACGACGCCCTCGTCGAGGCACACCGGGCCGAGGCGGACAGCGGCGAGCGGGTCCGCGGCGCCCTCGCCTCGGAGCTCGGCATCGACCCGGACAAGAAGGTGCTGCTGTACGCGCCGACCTTCCGGGCGGGCGCGGACGGCACGGTGGAGGGCTTCACCTTCCCCTTCGACGTGGAGGAGTTCGCGGACCGGCTCGGCGACCGCTTCACGCTGCTGGTGCGGACCCACTACCTCAACAGCGTCTCGCTTCCGCCGTCGGTGGCCGGCCAGGTCGTCGACGTGTCACGACACCACGACATCACCCCGCTGCTGGCCCTCGCCGACGGGCTGATCACCGACTACTCGTCCGTGATGTTCGACTACGCGGTCCTGGACCGGCCGATGGTGTTCTTCGCGTACGACTACGAGCAGTACGCCACCGACATCCGCGGCACGTACTTCGACCTGAAGGAGAAGGCCCCGGGCCCGGTGGTGGCCACCGCGGACGAACTCCTGCAGGCGCTGGCGGCCTTCGAGGAGGCGGACGCCAAGTACGCGGAGGCGCGGCAGCGCTTCCTCACCGAGTTCGGCGAGTACGACCGCGGGGACGCGGCCCGCAGAATCGTCGAGAAGTTCTTCACCGGGAGCGGCAAGTGAGCCGGGACATCTTCATCGTCTCCAACAGCGTCGACGAGATCGGCGGCGTGACCACCTGGTCGCACCAGATGGCCCGGCTGTTCTCCGAACGCGGCCACCGGGTGCACATCGTCGGCATCGCCCCCGTCGCCGAGGAGATCCGGCAGAAGCTGCCGCAGGACCTGCCGTACGAGATGACCACGCTCTATGAGACCCACCCGCCGGCGGCGCGCCGGCTGCGCGGCATCAAGGGCAGGCTGAACGCGCCCGAGCGGCGCCGCCAGGCGGCCCGGCGGGCGATGATGCAGGTCAAGGCCGACCGGCTCAGCGAGCTGCTGCGCGAGGCCCGGCCAGGTTCGGTCGTCATCGTCACCCAGGTCTGGGCGATGGAGTGGGTGGCGCTCGCCGACACCAAGGGGCTGTCCGTCGTCGGCATGAGCCACGAGTCGTTCGAGGCCAGCCAGAAGTCGACCCGCGGCGAGCGGGTCCGCCGCCACTACCGGGAGGTCGACCGGCTGCTGGTGCTGACCGCCGAGGACGCGGACCTGTGGATCCGGACGGGCATGGAGAACGTCGGCAGCATGCCGAACCCGATCCCCTTCATGCCCGACACCCCCGCTCCCCGAACCTCGAAGGTCGTGGCCAGCGTCGGCCGCCTCGCCTTCGAGAAGGGCGTCGACCTGCTGCTCGACGCGTGGGCGGACGCGGCGCCGCACCACCCCGACTGGGTCCTGCGGATCTACGGCGCGGGCGTGGAGGAGGAGGCGCTGCGGGCGCACTGCACCAGCCTGGGGATCGACGACTCCGTCGAGTGGATGGGCAGCACCGACGACGTGCTGGGCGCGCTGCGCGGGGCCTCGGTCTTCGCACAGGCCTCGCGCGCCGAGGGCTTCCCGATCACACTGCTGGAGGCGATGGCGGCGGGCGTGCCGGTGGCCGCCTTCGACTGCGCCCCGGGCGTGCGGGAGATCGTCGAGCACGGCGAGGACGGGCTGCTGGCCCGGCTGGGCAACACGATGGAGCTCGCCGGACACCTGCACGTGCTGATGTCCGACGGCGAGCTGCGCGACCGGTTCGGCGATCACGCCTTCCGTTCGGTGAAGCGCTACTCCAGCGCCGAGATCACCGACCGGTGGGAGGAGCTGTTCTCCTTCCTGGAGCGCTGACGGCCCGGCCGCACGTGACACGGTGAAGCCGCCCGCCCCGGAGGCGTCCGGGGCGGGCGGCTTCGCCCTGTGGCCAGGGGCCACCAGGCCTTGTCGACGTCAGGCCCTGTGGGCGTCAGGCCTGGTGGACGTCGCGGTGCGCGTCCTTGCGGGCCACCTTGTTGGCCTCCCAGCCCGCCCAGGCTGAGGTGACCATCTCGCTGACGTCGTGGCGGGCCGTCCAGCCCAGCACGGTGTTGATCTTGTCAGCGGACGCCACGACCTTCGCCGGGTCGCCGGGCCGGCGCGGGCTGATGACCGGCGCGTAGTCGTGCCCGGTGCCCTTGTTCAGCAGCTCGACCATCTCGGCGACCGAAACGCCCTCGCCGCGCCCGATGTTGACGGTGAGGTCCTTGTAGTCCTCGGCCGCGGCCCACTCGGCCAGCTTGCGGGCGGCCGCCACGTGGGCCTCCGCCAGGTCCTCGACGTGGATGTAGTCGCGGATGCAGGTGCCGTCCGGCGTCGGGTAGTCGTCACCGAAGATCTTGGCGCCCTGGCCGGCGTCGTACCGCTCGAAGACCATCGGGACCAGGTTGAAGACGCCGGTGTCCGCGAGCTCCGGGGACGCGGCGCCCGCCACGTTGAAGTAGCGCAGGCAGGCGGTGGCGATGCCGTGCGCCTTGCCCGCGGCGCGGACCAGCCACTCGCCGGCCAGCTTGGTCTCGCCGTACGGGCTCAGCGGCGCGCACGGGGTGTCCTCCGTGACCAGGTCGACGTCGGGCATGCCGTACACGGAGGCGGAGGAGGAGAAGAGGAAGTTGCGCACGCCCGCGTCGGCCACGGCCTGGAGCAGGACCGTCATGCCCTGCACGTTCTCGTGGTAGTAGTACAGCGGCTTCTCGACGGACTCGCCGACCTGCTTCTTGCCCGCCAGGTGCACCACGCCCGTGATCTTGTGCTCGCGGAGGGTCTTGTCCAGCACCAGCCGGTCCAGGACCGAGCCGACCACCAGCGGGACGCCCTCCGGGACGCGGTCCTCGTTGCCCGTGGAGAGGTCGTCGAGGACGACGACCTTCTCCCCCGCGAGCACCATGGCGCGGACGACGTGCGCGCCGATGTAACCGGCGCCACCGGTGATCAGAAACGTCATGTGTATCTCCTTGGTCCTGTCCGACTTCGGTGGGGAAAGCGCAGCGGGGCGCATCCGGTTCAGCCCGCCCCCCGGGCCGCCCGGGCCCGGTGGATGCGGTTGCGTACGAGGTACAGGGCTCCCTCGGCGCCCGGCGCGAGGCGCAGCGCGAGGGCGCCGGCCCCCGTCCGGTAGGGCTGCGCCAGCAGAACACCGTACCGGCTGCTGGGCAGGGCCCGACGGCGGAGCAGCCGGCCGCGGGGGCGCAGGGAGGTGAACACCGAGCTCCCGTCGGCACACCGCACGCCCACCCCGACGTTCCAGGCCTGCATCCTGCGCAGCCCCTGGCGGCGTCCGGTGACGGCGAGGTCGGCGAGGCGGAAGGGCAGCACGGCCACCCAGCCGCCGCTGCGGTCGGGCAGCAGCTCGACGGGGCGCGCGAGGACGGGCTCGCCGCCCGCGCGGGGCATGAAGCTCAGGCGTGCGGTCTGCGGACCGGCCTCGGCGAGGCGTCCGTAGAGGTCGTGCACCCGGATCCGGACCGCGCCGCGGCCGGCCGGTTCGGCGTCGACGGTGACGGGCAGCTCCTCGACCGGCAGCGTCGGCAGGCCGTCGAGCTCGACGGGGAGCTCCTCGCTCCACACCGGCTCGCCGGACGCGCCGACCGCGTACGGGGGCAGCAGGCGCGGCGGTTCGGCGGCCAGCCGGGTCAGCCGCCCGACGTCGGCGGGCGGGGTCGCGGTGGCGCGCAGCACCCGGACGATCCAGCGGGCGTGGGCCGCGGCGGCCTCGACGTCCGCCTCGGCGAAGGTGTCGACGTACTCGCGGGTGAGGGCCCACCAGGCGGCCCGGTAGCCGGGGTCCGCGCCGAGCTCGCGCAGGTACATGCGCAGGTCGTACTCAAGGAACTTCACCTGGCAGGCGCTGCCCAGGACCGGGGAGGCCTCGGCAAGGGTCCGGGCGGCCGTGCGGTGGGCCTCGATGCGCGAGCGCCAGTTCCCGACGTCCTTGCGGTCCAGGGAGATCGACACCTGGGCGGCGCTGCGGCGCACGTGCCACACGTAGACGAGGTCGCCGGTGACGGCGATGCGCGGGGCCGCGGCGAGGACCCTGGCCGTGAAGGCGAAGTCCTCGTAGACGAACCGGCCGTCGGGGAAACGCAGGCCGTGCTCCTCCAGGAAGGCCCGCTCGTAGAGCTTGTTGACGCAGAGGGTGTCGCGGACGAGCTCGGGCCGGTCCGCCGGACGCTCGATGACGTCGCCCGGGGTGTAGAGGCCGGGCATCCACGGCACGTCGTGGTGCTGGGGCAGCTCGCGCCGCACGGCCGCGCCGACGGTGACCGGCGCGCGGTGCTCCTCGGCGGTGCGCACCAGGGCGTCCGCCGCGCCCGGAGGCAGGATGTCGTCGCTGTCGAGGAAGAGCACGTACCGGCCGGACGCCGCGGCGATCCCGTCGTTGCGCGGGGTCCCGCACCCGCCGCTGTTCTCCGTCCGGTGCACGACCTTGACGCGGGGGTGGACGGAGGCCAGTTCGTCCAGCACCCGCGCGGTGCCGTCGGACGAGGCGTCGTTCACCGCGATGACCTCGGTGACCACCGGGCCCTGGGCGAGGGCCGAGGAGACGGCCTCGCCCACGAGCCCGGCGTCGTTGTACGCGATCACCACGACGGAAACGGTGGGGAGGTTGCTGCTGTTCACCCGGAGGATCCTAGGCGACCGAGATAAAGGCACCTTCAAACCCTCCGGGACCCGTTCCGCCAGAAGTGGCCTAGAACGGCCGGAATTCGTCGTACTCGCGCTGTGCGGAGTCCCCGCGCTTGGCTTCCTTCTCCTTGCGGCGCTGGGTGGCCGGACGCGGGGCCTCCATGCGGTGGTCCTCACCGCGGCGGCCCAGCATCTCGGCACCGGCCATCATGGTCGGCTCCCAGTCGAAGACGACCGCGTTCTCGTCCGAGCCGATGGCGACGCCGTCACCGGCGCGGGCGCCGGCCTTCTTCAGCGCGTCCTCGACACCGAGTCGGTTGAGCCGGTCGGCCAGGTAGCCCACGGCCTCGTCGTTGTTGAAGTCGGTCTGGCGGACCCAGCGTTCCGGCTTCTCGCCGCGCACCACGTACACGTCCTCGGCCTCGTCGTAGGCGACGGTGAAGCCGGCGTCGTCCACGGCCTTCGGGCGGATGACGATACGGGTCGCCTCCTCCTTCGGCTTGCGGGCACGGGCCTTGGCGATGACCTCGGCGAGGAAGTAGGACAGCTCCTTCAGCCCCGTACGGGCGACCGCGGAGACCTCGAAGACCTTGTAGCCGCGGGCCTCCAGGTCGGGGCGCACCATGTCGGCGAGCTCCTGGCCGTCCGGAATGTCGACCTTGTTCAGGACGACCAGGCGCGGGCGCTTCTCCAGACCGCCGCCGTAGAGCTTGAGCTCCTCCTCGATGACGTCGAGGTCGGCGATCGGGTCGCGGTCGCTCTCCAGGGTGGCCGTGTCCAGGACGTGCACGAGCACCGAGCAGCGCTCGACGTGGCGCAGGAACTCCAGGCCCAGGCCACGGCCCTGGCTGGCGCCCGGGATCAGGCCGGGGACGTCGGCGATCGTGTAGACGGTCGAACCGGCGGTGACGACGCCCAGGTTCGGGACGAGGGTGGTGAAGGGGTAGTCCGCGATCTTCGGCTTGGCGGAGGAGAGCACCGAGATCAGCGAGGACTTGCCGGCGCTCGGGAAGCCGACCAGCGCCACGTCGGCGACGGTCTTGAGCTCCAGGACGATGTCGCCGGCGGTGCCGGGGACGCCCAGGAGCGCGAAGCCGGGCGCCTTGCGGCGGGCCGAGGCCAGCGCGGCGTTGCCGAGGCCGCCGCGGCCGCCCTCGGCGGCCACGTAGGTGGTGCCCTGGCCGACGAGGTCGGCGAGGACGTTACCGGCCTTGTCGAGGACGACGGTGCCGTCCGGCACCGGCAGGATCAGGTCCTGGCCGTCCTTGCCGGAACGGTTGCCGCCCTCGCCGGGCTTGCCGTTGGTGGCCTTGCGGTGGGGGCTGTGGTGGTAGTCCAGCAGGGTCGTGATCGCCTGCTCCACCACCAGGATGACGTCGCCGCCGCGGCCGCCGTTGCCGCCGTCGGGGCCGCCGAGCGGCTTGAACTTCTCCCGGTGAACGGAGGCGCAGCCGTGGCCCCCGTTACCCGCGGCGACGTGCAGCTCGACGCGGTCCACGAAGGTGGTCATGGTTGTTCCTCCAGATACAGCGGGATCGTCCGGAATGGTCCGGTGGCAGGCCTTGCTGCCCATTAAACGTGTCTATGTGACAACGCGCCGAGGGCGGACCTCTCTTCCCGGCCTGAGCCGGGAAGAGGTGAGATCCGCCCTCGGGAAGTTACGAACGCTTGATCAGCGGAAGCTGGATCAGGCGGCCGGAACGATGTTGACGACCTTGCGGCCACGGTGCGTGCCGAACTGCACGGCACCGGCCTGCAGCGCGAACAGCGTGTCGTCGCCACCACGACCGACACCCGAGCCCGGGTGGAAGTGGGTGCCGCGCTGGCGGACGAGGATCTCGCCGGCGGAGACGACCTGACCGCCGAAGCGCTTCACGCCGAGCCGCTGGGCATTGGAGTCGCGCCCGTTCCGGGTGGACGATGCGCCCTTCTTGTGTGCCATGTCTCAGTCCCTCTTACTTCGCAGCCGCGGGGATACCGGTGACCTTGATCGCCGTGTACTGCTGGCGGTGACCCTGGCGACGGCGGTAGCCGGTCTTGTTCTTGTAGCGCAGGATGTCGATCTTGGCGCCCTTGTGGTGGTCCACGACCTCGGCCGTGACCTTGATACCGGCCAGGACCCACGGGTCGCTGGTCACGGCGTCGCCGTCGACAACGAGCAGGGTCGAGAGCTCGACCGTGTCGCCAACCTTGGCAGTGGAAATCTTGTCAACCTCAACGATGTCGCCGACAGCAACCTTGTGCTGGCGACCACCGCTGCGCACGATGGCGTACACGCGGATCTCTCTCTCACTCGGGACGGATGCTCCTGAAGCCAGCCGCTCAGGCGGGCCGGGGCCCACGCTGATCCGGAATGGACGAGCGGCCTCTCCCGCACAGCGCTCGCGCGCCGGAAGCCGGAGGAAGGTGCTCAGGAACTCGACGCGCGCTGAACGGATTCGTACAGGACACGCCGACGGTCTAGGTTACGGGGCCGGTTCCGGAGGGTCAAACCGGGCCCCGCACGGCCGTGGGGGCCCCCCCCCCGCGGGGGCCCCCCCCCCCCCCCGGGGGCGGGGGGGCGGGGGGCGCCGACGGGCGGGGGGGGGGGGGCGGCCGCCCCCCCGGGGCGCGGGGGGGCGCCCGGGGGGGCGGGCGGCGT
>NZ_JBHXAG010000007.1:87122-293559 GCF_042726555.1 Streptomyces sp. NPDC060232
CGCGGTTAAGGTTTTCGTACAGCCCCCGCCGAGGGTCTGGGTTCGGGGGCGGGTGCGGGTGGGACAACCGGGGCCCCGCCGGGCCGGGGGCCCCGCCGCGCGGCGGGGCCCACGGCCACGTGACGGATCAGGCTTCGGTCGGAGCCGAGACGGACGGGGCGGCCTGCTGCTCCGCCGCCGCGGTCTTCTTCGTCGCCCGCTTCGTCGCGGTCTTCTTGGTCGTGGCCGCCTTCTTGGCCACGGTCTTCTTGGCGGCCGCCGCCTTCTTGGCCGGGGCCTTCTTCGCCGCGGTCGCCTTCTTGACCGGAGCCTTCCTGGCGGCCTTCTTGACCGGAGCGGCCTCCGGCTCCTCCGCCGGGGCGGCCTCCTCGGCCGGAGCGGCAGGCTCGGTCACCGGGGCCTCGACGACCACCACGGCGGCCTCCGCCGCGCCTGCCGGGGAACCGGCGGGTGCGGTGGCCTTACGGGTGGCCCGGCGGCGCGGCCGCGCCGGCGCGGCCTGCGCAAGGGGAGCCTCCTCGGCCGCGGCGGCCGGCTCGGGCTCGACGACGGGCTCCGGCTCCGGGACGACGACCGGCTCGGGGGCCGGGGCCGGGGCCGGCTCCGCTGCCACGACCGGCTCCGGGGCCGACTCGGCAGCGGCCGCCGGCGCGGTGGCCTTACGGGTCGCACGGCGACGGGTACGACCCCTCGGCGCGGCCTCCTCGACCGGGGCGACCGGGGTGGCCTCGACCGACTCCGCGGCCTCCACGGCCTCGGCGACGACCTCGGCGACCGGCTCCAGCACGGTGTCGGCCGGCTCGGTCACAGGCTCGGCGACTACCTCGGCCACGGGGGCCGGGGCCTGCACCGGAGCGGCCTCACGCCGCGGGGCACCCGCCGGAGCGGTCGCCTTGCGCGTGGCACGGCGTCGGCTGCGGCGCCCGCTCAGACCCGCCGCGGCCTCCGCCTCGGCCGCGGAGCCGTAGAGCTCCTCGCCCGCGGCGAACTCCGGCTCGGGCAGCGCCTTCGGCGCCGCGACCTCGGCCGCGACCTCGGCCTCGGTTTCGAAGGCCTCGGCCTCCGGGCTCTCGACGGTCTCGACGGTCTCGACCTCGTGGTCGTGCTGGTCGAACTCGGTGCGGCCGCCACGGCGCTTCGAGCGCTTGCCGTTGCCACCGCCGCCGATCGCGGCCGGCGTCTCCATGTGCACGATGACACCGCGGCCGTTGCAGTGGACGCAGGTCTCGGAGAAGGACTCCAGCAGACCCTGGCCGACCCGCTTGCGGGTCATCTGGACCAGGCCCAGCGAGGTCACCTCGGCGACCTGGTGCTTCGTACGGTCACGGCCCAGACACTCCAGCATGCGCCGCAGGACCAGGTCGCGGTTGGACTCCAGGACCATGTCGATGAAGTCGACGACGACGATGCCGCCGAGGTCGCGCAGCCGCAGCTGGCGCACGATCTCCTCGGCCGCCTCCAGGTTGTTCCTGGTGACGGTCTCCTCAAGGTTGCCGCCCTGACCGGTGAACTTGCCGGTGTTGACGTCGATGACGATCATGGCCTCGGTCTTGTCGATCACAAGCGAGCCGCCCGAGGGCAGCCACACCTTGCGGTCGAGCGCCTTGGCGAGCTGCTCGTCGATCCGGTACGTCGCGAAGACGTCGACCTCGGAGGTCCAGCGCTGGAGCCGGTCGGCCAGGTCCGGGGCCACGTGCGAGACGTAGCCGTGGATGGTCTCCCAGGCGCCGTCGCCGCTGACGATGACCTTCGAGAAGTCCTCGTTGAAGATGTCGCGCACGACGCGGACCGTCATGTCCGGCTCGCCGTACAGCAGGGACGGCGAAGAGGTCGTGATCTGCTTCGACTTCTTCTGGATGTCCTCCCACTGGGCCTGCAGACGCTCGACGTCGCGCCGCAGCTCGTCCTCGCTCGCACCCTCGGCGGCGGTGCGCACGATGACGCCCGCGTCCTCGGGGACGATCTTCTTGAGGATGGTCTTCAGACGCGCGCGCTCGGTGTCGGGCAGCTTGCGGCTGATACCGGTCATCGAGCCCTCGGGCACGTAGACCAGGTAGCGGCCGGGCAGCGAGACCTGGCTGGTCAGGCGGGCGCCCTTGTGGCCGATCGGGTCCTTGGTGACCTGCACCAGGACCGACTGGCCCGACTTGAGGGCGGACTCGATACGGCGCGGCCCGTTGGCCATGCCGAGCGCCTCGAAGTTGACCTCACCGGCATACAGGACGGCGTTGCGGCCCTTGCCGATGTCGATGAACGCGGCCTCCATCGACGGCAGCACGTTCTGGACCTTGCCCAGGTAGACGTTGCCGACGTACGAGGTGGCCTCTTCCTTGTTGACGTAGTGCTCGACGAGCACGTTGTCCTCAAGGACGCCGATCTGGGTGCGCTCGCCGGACTGGCGGACGACCATCACACGCTCGACGGCCTCACGGCGGGCCAGGAACTCCGCCTCGGTGATGATCGGGACGCGGCGGCGGCCCTGCTCGCGGCCCTCGCGGCGGCGCTGCTTCTTCGCCTCCAGGCGGGTCGAGCCCTTGATGGACTGGACCTCGTCGGACGGCTCGGCCTTCTCGCGCGCCGGGCGCGGCTCGCGGACCTTGACGACGGTGCGCACACCGTCCTCCTCACCCGCTTCGGAGACCTCGGCACCGGTGTCGCCGCTACGGCGACGGCGACGGCGGCGACGGCGGCTGGAGGTGGAGCCGAGGGCCTCTTCGCTCTCCTCGTCCTCTTCCTCCTCCGACTCCTGCTCGGCGGCGGCCTCGGGCTCGGTCTCCTCCTCGGCGGACTCGTCGAGGTCGGCGGCCTCCCCGCGACGGCGGCGACGGCCACCGCGGCGGCGGCGGCGCGAGGGGCGCTCGCCCGACTCGTCGCCCTCTTCGAAGTCGGCGGCCTCGGCGGTCTCGTCCTCGAACTCGGCGGCCTCGGCCTCCGGCTCCTCCTCGGCGAGCACCTCGGGCAGCGAGACCGGCGCGGTCTCGGGGGCGCCACGGCCACGGCGACGGCGGCGGCCGGCGGGCTGCGCGGGCTCGACCGGGGCGGCGGCCTCGGTCTCCTCTTCCTCCTCGACCTCCTCGGCCTCGCTCGCGGCGGCGGCCGCGGCGGCCATGGCGGCGGTCTCGGGAGTCTGGAACATCGGCTCGGTGAAGACCGGCGCCTGGAAGACGGCCACGGCGGGACGCACCGCGCGGCGGGCACGCGCCGGAGCGGCGGGCGCCTCGGCGGCCTCGGGCTCGGCGGCGGGCTGCTGCGCGGCGGCGGGAGCGGTCGTGGAACGGGTGGCGCGGCGGCGGCCGCGCTTCGGGGCGTCCACCGCGTCGGCGACGGTCACGGCGCGGGCGGCGGCCTTGGGGGCCTCCTCCGCGGCGGCGGGCTCGGCGACGGTCTCGGCGGCCGGGGTCTCGGCGGCCGGAGCGGCCACGGCGCGGGTGGCACGGCGACGGGCACGCGGAGCCGGAGCAGCCGCAGCCTCCTCGACCACCGCAGCGGCGGCGGCCTCGGCAACAGCCGGAGCCTCCACAAGCGGAACCTCGGCAGCCTCAGCGGCCGGAGCAGCCACGGCACGCGTCGCACGACGACGGGCACGCGGAGCCGGAGCAGCCGCAGCCTCCTCGACCACCGCAGCGGCGGCGGCCTCGGCGGCCCGGGCCTCGGCGGCGGGCTCGACGACGGCCTCGGCGGCCTGGGTCTTCGGAGCGGCCACGGCGCGGGTCGCGCGGCGGCGGGGACGGGCGGGGGCGGCGGCCGGAGCGGCCTCCTCGACGGGGGCGGGCTCCGCCGCCGGGGTCACCTCGGCGGCAGGGGTGCCGCCGGGCGGACCGGCCGGCCGTGAGGCGGCGCGGCGACGCCTGCGCGGAGGCAGGTTGTCGCTGGGGCTGCCGCTGTCGGCGCCGGCGGGGGTGGTGGTGTCGTTTTCGTTGTTGAGCATTGCGGGCGGTTCTCCCGTCACGCTCCCGGGCGCCGCGGCTGACTTCCGGTCCGGCACGACTCCGCGCGTTGACGCGGAGTCGGCCTCCGGGGCGCGTTCGCCACACGGGAGCTGTAGTCCATGGCCGCCGGTTCCGTACGTGTTTGTCCGTACGGCCTGGCGGAAGTCTTCAGGTCTGTACGCGGCCCGACCCAGGTGGCTCCCGAGTGCCAGGGCTGCGCGACGACGACGATCCCTACGCGGCGGGACCTTCCGGCGCCTTCGCGTCGGCGGTCACGGCGACCGTGGGTGGGGCGGCCGTGTCTGCCTCGCGGTCGGGCGCGAGCGGGTCGGTCACCGTGCCGGACTCCTCGTCGAAGAGCCCCTGCGCCAGCCTGGTCACCGCAGAGGGGACCGGCGGCGCCAGGTCGGCCACAGCTCGGAGACCGGACAGGACGTCGTCGGGTCGCACGGCAGGTGTCAAATGCCGAACAACCAGCCGCAGTATCGCACAAGCATTGTCCAGCGGCCTATCAGCCGGCGCGGGAAGCGCTTCGAGGCTGACGACCGCGCCGCGGGTGTCGAAGGTGCGCATGCCGTTCTTGGTCTTGCGCTGCACCTCGACGGTCTCGGTGGCGAGGAACACCTCCACCGCCCGCTCGGCCTCGGCGAGCTCCACACCGTCCAGGCGCAGCTCCCACACGGAGGCGGTCAGCCGGTCCGCGAGGCCGGAGGTGCGGGCCTCGACGGCGTCGATGATGTCGAGCCCGGCGGGCATCGAATCGTCGAGCAGCTTGCGGAGGGTCTCGGGGTCGCGGGACGCCGCGAGACCGATCTCCAGGTACTCGGCCTCGCTGCCGGTCCCGGTCGGGGCGGCGTTCGCGTAGCTGACGCGCGGGTGCGGGGTGAAGCCCGCCGAGTAGGCCATCGGCACCTCGGCGCGGCGCAGGGCCCGCTCGAAGGCGCGCTGGAAGTCTCGGTGGCTGGTGAACCGGAGGCGGCCGCGCTTGGTGTAGCGCAGTCGGATGCGCTGCACCACCGGTGCGGGAGGCGGGCCTTCGGGCTGTCGCTTGCCCAGTGGTTCTTCTCCTTGTGCGGGGCTCCGCGGCTCGCGCTTCGCCCTGAGGTCTGTCGACCCGCTCCGGCTCACCCCTGCCGTCGGGGCCGGGAGATCTCGTCTGCGGGTGCCGCGTCGGCGGCTGTCGTACTACCCAGAGTACGCGCCCGTGACCTCGCCGGTTCCACGGGAGGAGTACCGAAGAGCGCACGGCGCACGGTGGCCCGTGCCTCGCGGACGGCTGCGCGGCCGGTCCGCCAGACCTCGCGCACGGCGTGTCCGACGGGGGTGAGGACATGCCGGTAGACCCGGGAGGCGGGCCACCCGACCAGCACCCAGCCGACCCACTTGAGCCCGCGCCACAGGGCGGCGGCGATCCGCCCGGCCACGTGCCAGGCCCAGAGCAGTACCTGCCCGAGCGGGGTGAGGACGTACCGGTACAGGGCGGCGGCCAGCCACGCCACGCCGAGCCCGACGGGACGCAGCAGGTACCGGTACACGGCGGCCACGAGCCGTACGAGGCCCAGCCCGACCGGACGCAGCAGGTACCGGTACACGGCGACCGCCAGCCATACGAGCCCGTGCCCGACGGGGGTGAGGACGTACCGGTAGGCCGCCGCGGCCAGCCACGCGATCCCGCGGCCGACGGGCGCGAGCACGTACCGCCACAGCGCGACCCACGGCCACACGAACAGCGCCATGCCGAGTGCCCACCCGATCCAGGCCACGCCCTTGGCGAGGGGCGCGAGCAGGTAGCGCATGCCGCCCCGGCCGATCCAGGCCAGCGCCTCCCCGAGCGGACGCAGCACGTAGGTGCCCAGGATCCGCCCGGCCGGCGCGAGCAGGTGGTCGTACGGGCCGCGGCACAGCCACGCCAGTCCCTGGCCGACCGGGGTGAGCACGTACCGCCAGAGCCCGGCCCACGGCCAGACGAAGACCAGCTTGAGCAGGGTGGTCAGCAGCCACCCCAGCGCACGGAGCAGCGGCTGGAGGACATGGACGTACAGCGGCCCGAGGACATGCCGGTGCAGGGCGCGGCCCGCGGCGACCAGCAGTTCCCAGACCACCCGTACGGGCAGTACGACGAGTACGGCGACGATCTTCACGGGAATCCGGATGACGCCCACCAGGCACCCGTCACCGCTGTCCGCGGGAGGCCGTTTGTCCAAGTCCATGCAGGGGAGGACACGGCGGAGGCCCCCACCCGTTGCGGGCGGGGGCCTCTCGTGACCCAAGGGTTACGCGACCGGTCGGCCGGCTACTTCACGACCGACAGCGGCAGGAGCTTCTTGCCGGTCGGGCCGATCTGGATCTCGGTCTGCATCTGCGGGCAGACGCCGCAGTCGAAGCACGGGGTCCAGCGGCAGTCGTCGACCTCGGTCTCGTCGAGGGCGTCCTGCCAGTCCTCCCAGAGCCAGTCCTTGTCGAGGCCGGAGTCCAGGTGGTCCCAGGGCAGGACCTCCTCGTAGGTGCGCTCGCGCGTGGTGTACCAGGCCACGTCGACGCCGTAGGCGGGCAGTGTCTTCTCCGCGGCCTCCATCCAGCGGTCGTAGCTGAAGTGCTCGCGCCAGCCGTCGAAGCGGCCGCCCGACTCGTACACGGCGCGGATGACGTCGCCGATGCGGCGGTCGCCGCGGGAGAGGAGGCCTTCGACGATGCCCGGCTTGCCGTCGTGGTAGCGGAAGCCGATGGAGCGGCCGTACTTCTTGTCACCGCGGATCTTGTCGCGGAGCTTGCCCAGGCGGGCGTCTGTCTCCTCGGCCGACAGCTGCGGCGCCCACTGGAACGGGGTGTGCGGCTTGGGCACGAACCCGCCGATCGACACCGTGCAGCGGATGTCGTTCTGACCGGAGACCTCGCGCCCCTTGGCGATGACGTTGACCGCCATGTCGCCGATCTGGAGCACGTCCTCGTCGGTCTCGGTGGGCAGGCCGCACATGAAGTACAGCTTCACCTGGCGCCAGCCGTTGCCGTAGGCGGTGGCGACGGTGCGGATCAGGTCCTCCTCCGAGACCATCTTGTTGATGACCTTGCGCATGCGCTCGGAGCCGCCCTCGGGGGCGAAGGTCAGGCCGGAGCGGCGACCGTTGCGGGTCAACTCGTTGGCCAGGTCCACGTTGAAGGCGTCCACGCGGGTCGACGGGAGGGACAGGCCCACCTTGTCGTCCGAGTAGCGGTCGGCGAGGCCCTTGGCGATGTCGGCGATCTCCGTGTGGTCCGCCGAGGAGAGGGAGAGCAGACCGACCTCTTCGAAGCCCGTGGCCTTGAGGCCCTTCTCCACCATCTCGCCGATGCCGGTGATGCTTCGCTCCCGCACGGGGCGCGTGATCATGCCGGCCTGGCAGAAACGGCAGCCGCGGGTGCACCCGCGGAAGATCTCCACGGACATGCGCTCGTGGACGGTCTCGGCGAGCGGGACCAGGGGCTGCTTGGGGTACGGCCACTCGTCGAGGTCCATGACGGTGTGCTTGGACACGCGCCACGGCACGCCGGAGCGGTTGGGGACGACGCGGCCGATGCGGCCGTCCGGGAGGTACTCGACGTCGTAGAAGCCCGGGACGTAGACGTTGCCCGTCTTGGCGAGGCGCAGCAGGACCTCTTCGCGCCCGCCCGGCCTGCCCTCGGCCTTCCACGTGCGGATGATCTCGGTCATGTCGAGGACGGCCTGCTCGCCGTCGCCGATGACCGCGCAGTCGATGAACTCCGCGATCGGCTCCGGGTTGAAGGCCGCGTGGCCGCCCGCGAGGACGATCGGGTGGTCGACGGTGCGGTTCCTGGCCTCCAGCGGGATGCCGGCGAGGTCCAGTGCCGTGAGCATGTTGGTGTAGCCCAGCTCCGTAGAGAAGGACAGGCCGAACACGTCGAAGGCGGAGACCGGGCGGTGGCTGTCCACGGTGAACTGCGGCACCTTGTGCTCGCGCATCAGTTCTTCGAGGTCGGGCCACACGCTGTAGGTGCGCTCGGCGAGGACGCCCTCGCGCTCGTTGAGCACCTCGTACAGGATCATGACGCCCTGGTTGGGCAGCCCGACTTCGTATGCGTCCGGGTACATGAGGGCCCAGCGGACGTCGCAGCTCTCCCACGGCTTGACCGTGGAGTTGAGTTCACCGCCGACGTACTGGATGGGCTTCTGCACGTGCGGAAGCAGGGCCTCAAGCTGAGGGAAGACCGACTCGGTCATCACGCGACTTTCGTGAAGCGGGCAGGGGGCAGCTATCTAGCGTACCCCGATGGCTCAGCCGCCCCCACCGCATGATCACTTCAGGGCCGTCCGCAGGGTGGGGGCCGAGGCCTTCGCCCAGACGGCGGGGAGCTCCCGCTCGCCGCGCTCGGCCAGGATCTCCTCGCGGCCGTAGAGCACGCCCCAGGTGAAGGCCGGCTCTCCCGCGTCCGTCGCCTGGGCGGCGAGGGCGCGCAGGGCTTCGCGTGCCACCACGCTGTCCTGGTGGTCGCCGAGCAGGTTCTGGACCTTCTTCATGGCCTTGGCCAGGTGTTTCGCCGGCTTGCCGAGCTCGGCCACGGCCGACTCCGCCGCGTACCGGGCACGCTTGGCCGCCTTGCGGGCCTCGTGCAGGGCCAGGTCCCGCTCCTTGCCGGCGTCGAGCGCGAGTGCGCCGTCGATCCGGGTGGCGAGGCGCGCGTAGTCGCGCAGCACCGCCTTGGTGAGGACCTTGTCCGGGGAGCCGGCGGCGCCGTCGAGCAGCGGGGGCGCGTCCAGCAGGGCGTCGAGGGAGTTCAGCAGGGTGATGTAGCGGTCGCTGTCGAGTGCGTCCAGGGCCCGGCGGCGTGATGCAGAGCGCCGGCTGGTGTTCCAGGTCCGCAGGCGGTCGCGGACCGGGCCGGTGATGAGGGTGCGGGGCAGTTCGGCGAGGTGGGCCTGGAGCCGCTCCGCCAGGACTTCCTGGTCGCGGTCGACGCCGAGTTCGGCGGCCAGCCAGCGCAGCTCCTCGCCGACGGGGTCGGTGGCCTCGCGGTCGAGGACCTTGCGGTAGGTCTTGAAGGCGCTGCGCAGGCGGCGGGTGGCGACGCGCATCTGGTGGACGGAGTCGGGCAGGTCGCGTCGTACGGCCGGGTCCTGGGCGACCATGGCGTCGCGCTGCTTGGTCAGGTACGCGACGACGTGCGCGCCGGCGGTGCCTTCGGGTCCTGCGCCGCGGGGCCGGGCCGGGGGCTCGGCGTCGGTCTCGGCGAGGGCCCGGGCGAGTTTCGAGGGGGCGTCGCTGACCCGGAGGCCGGCCTTGCGGAAGGCCTTCTCGACGGCGTCGAGGAGGTCGGGGTCGACGCCGTCGGCGAGTTCCACCTCGACCTCGGTCCAGCCGGCGGTGGCGTCGCCGCGCTCGGCCACGACCTCGTCGGTGCTCAGTTCCGCGAGGAGTGCCCCGTCGGCGTCGAGGAGGTGGCTGACGTGGCGCGAGGAGACCAGTCGGACGTGGGGTGCGAGTGCGGCGTCGCGGACGCGGGAACGGACGAGGGCGGTGAGGGCGGGCGGGACCGTGTCGCTGAGCGCGGCGCCGACCTCGTCGCGCACTCCCGGGGATACGGGCAGTTTGAGGTGCCAGCCCTCGTCCGCGCCGCCCGTTCTGCGCCGCAGGGTGAGACCGTCGGCGGCGAGCCGCTGGTCGGGGGTGTCGTAGTAGACGGCGTCGAGGTCGACGGTGCCCTGGTCGGTGACGGCCGCGATGGCGGCCGTCCCCGTCAGGTCCGGCACCCCGCGCCGGGCAGATTTGGCCTTGGAGAACTCGAATTTCCGCTCGATCTCGCGCTTTGTGTCCGCCATGTACCGAACCTAGTCCTGAAGGGAGCACGTGTGCAGGATGAGGGGGACATCAGGCTGACAATGGCCGCTGGACCTTGATCGACTGGAGTAGTCCGACCGCTATCCACACGGCGAACATCGACGAGCCTCCGTAGGACACGAACGGCAGTGGCAGGCCGGCCACCGGCATGATGCCGAGGGTCATCCCGATGTTCTCGAAGGACTGGAAGCCGAACCAGGCGATGATGCCGGCGCACACGATCGTCCCGTAGAGCTCGGTGGTCTCCCGGGCGATCACGCAGGCCCGCCAGAGGATGACGCCGAGCAGCAGCAGGATCAGGCCCGCGCCGAGGAAGCCGAGCTCCTCGCCGGCCACGGTGAAGACGAAGTCCGTCTGCTGCTCGGGCACGAACTGGCCGGTGGTCTGCGAACCCTTGAACAGGCCGGAGCCGGTCAGGCCGCCGGAGCCGATGGCGATGCGGGCCTGGTTGGTGTTGTAGCCGACGCCGGCGGGGTCGAGCTCGGGGTTGGCGAAGGCCGCGAAGCGGTTGATCTGGTATTCGTCGAGGACGCCGAGCTGCCATATCAGGACGGCGCCGGCCACGCCGGATCCGAGCAGGCCGAACACCCAGCGGTTGGAGGCTCCGGAGCCGAGCAGCACGCCGAGCACGATGACGACCATGACCATGACGGACCCGAGGTCGGGCATCAGCATGACGATGCCCATCGGGGCGGCGGCCAGGCAGAGCGCCTTGACGACCGTGCGGTGGTCCGGATGGGCGAGGTCGCCCGCGTCCACCCGGGTGGCGAGCAGCATGGCCATGACCAGGATGATCGTGATCTTCACGAACTCGGACGGCTGGAGGGAGAATCCGCCGCCGATCACGATCCACGCGTGGGCGCCGTTGATGGTGGCGCCGAGCGGGGTCAGGACGGCGAGGATCAGCACGAGTGAGAGCCCGTAGAGGACCGGAACGGCTCCGCGCAGGGTGCGGTGGCCGAGCCAGACGGTGCCGATCATCAGTACCAGGCCGATGCCGGTGTTCAGGGCGTGCCGGGCGAGGAAGTAGTACGGGTCGCCCTGGTTCAGGGTGGTCCTGTTGCGGGTCGCCGACCAGACGAGCAGGGCGCCGAGGAAGGACAGGGCGAGGGAGGAGAGCAGGATCGGCCAGTCGAGCCGGCGCAGCACGGAGTCCCGGGCGGTGAGCTTGGCCATGGGGCCGCGCTCGGGCGCGTAGCGGGAGACGGAGAACTTGTTGGCGGTTGGCATGTCGGTATAGGGGTCCTCAGTCGTGCCGTGTCGGGGGTGGCCCGGCGAGTGCCGGCGGTTCCAGGTCCTCCGCAGACGGCGGAACGTACGGCCGGATCTCGGGGGATTCGATGGAGCCGTCGGGGTTGATCCTGGGCAGTTTCGTCTCCGGGGCCGGGAGCAGGGCCCCCTTCGGGTTCGGCTTCCCGTCCATGGTCAGACCGTAGATGGCGTTGTAGAGGTTGCGCACAGCGGGGCCGGAGGCGCCGGAGCCGGTGCCGCCCTGGGAGATCGTCATGACGATCGTGAAGTCCTTGGTGTAGGTCGCAAGCCATGAGGTGGTCTGCTTGCCGTAGACCTGGGCGGTACCGGTCTTCGCGTGCATCGGGATCTTGTCCTGGGGCCAGCCGCCGAAGCGCCAGGCTGCGGTGCCGCCGGGTTCGACGACCGTGCGCAGGCCCCTGTCGAGGTCGGCGACGGTCTGGGCGGTGATGGGGAGCCTGCCGTGGGACTGGGGCTTGAGCATCTCGACGTGCTTGCCGTCGGGGCTGATGACGGCCTTGCCGACGGTGGGGTTGTAGAGGGTGCCGCCGTTGCTGATGGCGGAGTAGGCGGTGGCCATCTGGATGGGGGTGACGAGGACGTCGCCCTGGCCGATGGCGAAGTTGATGCTGTCGTAGGCCTTGAGCTGGTTGCCTTCGAGGCAGCTCTCGTAGGCGATCTGTTCGACGTAGGTGCCGCCGCGCTTGCCCTGCTTGCACCAGGAGTTCTTGTTGGCGGCCCAGAAGCTCTGCTTCCACTGGCGGTCGGGGATGCGGCCCTTGACCTCGTTGGGCAGGTCGATGCCGGTCTCCGAGCCGAGTCCGAACTCGCGGGCGGTCCGGTAGAACCAGTCGTGGGCGTCCTTCTTCGGGCTGAGGCCGCCGTCGCGCTGCCATTCCTTGTGGCCGAGGGCGTAGAAGACGGTGTTGCAGGAGAACTTCAGGGCCTCGCCCAGGGTGATGGGGCCGTGTCCCTTGGACTCGAAGTTCGCGAAGCTCCGGCCGCCGAGGCTGTAGGAGCTGCTGCAGTTGTACTTGTCGTTGAACTTGTAGCCGGCCCGGACGGCGGCGCTCGCGGAGACCACCTTGAAGATGGAGCCTGCGGGGGCCATGCCCTGGATGGCCCGGTTGAGCAGGGGGTAGTTGGAGTTCTTGCTGGTGAGCTTGGCGTAGTCCGCGCCGGAGATGCCGCCGACCCAGGCGTTGGGGTCGTAGTCGGGCTGCGAGGCCATCGCGACGATGCGGCCGGTCTTGGCCTCCATGACGACGACGGCGCCCGAGTCGGCCTCGTACTTGCGGCCGGTGATGTTGTCGGTCTCGTTGCGGACGACTTTCATCGCCTGCTGGAGCTCGTACTCGGCGACGGCCTGGACGCGGGCGTCGATGCTGGTGACGAGGGTGGAGCCGGCGATTCCGGGGTCGGACCTGGTCTGGCCCATGACCCGGCCGAGGTTGTCGACCTCGTAGGAGGTGACCTGGGCCTTGCCGCGCAGCTGCCGGTCGTAGGTGCGTTCGAGGCCGGAGCGGCCGACCTGGTCGGAGCGCAGGTGCGGGGAGTCGGTGTCCTTGGCCTTCTGGATCTCGTCGTCGGTGACGGGTGAGAGGTAGCCGAGCACCTGTGAGGTGCGGGCCCCGCCGGGGGCCGGGTAGCGGCGGACGGCGGTGGGCTCCGCGGTGATGCCGGGGAACTCCTCCGGGCGTTCGCGCAGCTGGAGTGCCTGTTGGGTGGTGGCTTCGAGGGTGACGGGGATCGGCTGGTACGGGGAGCCGTTCCAGCAGGGTTTGGGGGTCTGGGAGTCGCAGAGCCGGACCTTGTCCATGACCTGCTTGGGGGTCATGTCCAGGACGTCTGCGAGGCGGGTCATGACACCTTTGCCCTTGTCCTTCATCTTCATCAGCGCGGTGCGGCTGGCGGAGACGACCAGGCGGGTCTCGTTGTCGGCGAGGGGGACGCCGCGGGCGTCGAGGATGGAGCCGCGCACGGCGGGCTGGACGACCCGCTGGACGTGGTTGCTCTTCGCCTCGTGGTAGTACTCCGCGCCGTTGCGGATCTGGAGGAACCAGAGCCGGCCGCCGAGGGTGATGAGCATCGAGAAGACGAGGACCTGCATGATGACGAGCCTGATCTGCACCCGGGAGGTGCGGCCGGTCTCCGGGACGTTGGTCACGTCTGCTCCTCCCTCACAGCTTCTTGACGCTCTTCACACCCTTGGCCGGCTTGACGCCCTTTATGCGGACGGCCTTGTTGGCGCGGACCCGCGCGGTCTTCAGGCGCAGGCCGCCGCGCTGGCTGCCGATACGCAGGCCGGTGCCGCCGGTCAGCCAGCCGGCGGAGACGTCGGCGGCCTTGTTGGCGGGGCCGCCGCCGGCCTCGACTGCCATCGGGTCGTTCTCGGCCTTCCGGGCGAGCGCCATGATCCACGGCACGGTGAACGGCGCGAGCAGCAGGTCGTAGAGGGTGGCGGTGAACACCAGCCCGGTCAGACCCACGTGGCGGGCGGCGGTGTCGCCGACCAGGGCGCCCACGCTCGCGTAGAGCAGGGTGGAGCCGATCGCGGCGGCGACGACGGTGAGCATCGGGCCCCAGGCGGAGCGGAACCGCCCGCCGTCGGGGCGGACCAGTCCGGCGACGTAGCCGATGACGCACAGGACGAGCGCGTACCGCCCGGCCGCGTGGTCGGCGGGCGGTGCCAGGTCGGCGAGGAGCCCGGCGCCGAAGCCGATGAGCGCCCCGCTGACGTGCCCGTACACGAGTGCGAGGGAGACGACGGTGAGGAGGAGCAGGTCGGGTACGGCGCCGGGCAGTTGGAGCCGGCCCAGGACGGTGACCTGGATGACGAGGGCGACCACGACGAGCGTGGCCGAGAGCAGGATCCGGTTGAAGCGCATGCGGGGTCGGCTCCTAGTCGTCGGCCGGCTGGGCCGCCAGGCTGGCGGTCCCGGACGGAGTGACCGTGACGGTGACCGTCGGGGTGGGCTTGGGGGCCTCGGGCTTGGGTGGCAGGACGGCGTCGCGCGGGTCCTCGCGCGGCGGCATCACGACGACGCCCACGATGTCGAGTCGTGAGAAGCCCACGAACGGACGCACCCAAACGGTGCGGGTCAGGTCGCCGCGGGAGGGGTCGACCTTGACGACCTCGCCGATCGGGACGCCGGGCACGAAGGGCTTGTTGCCGCGCGAGCCGAAGGTGACGAGCCGGTCGCCGGGGCTGACCTTGGCCTTGCCGTTGAGCATCTGGACGGACAGGGCGCGGTCGCCCTGGCCGGTGGCGAAGCCGAGTTCGCCGGTCTTCTCCAGGCGCGTGCCGACGGTGAAGTCGGGGTCGTTGGCGAGGACGACGGTGGAGGTGTCGGGGCCGACGGTGGTGACCCGGCCGACGAGTCCGTCGCCGTTGAGGACGGTCATGTCGCGCTCGATGCCGTCCTTGCTGCCGGCGTCGATGGTGACGGTCCAGGAGAAGCCCTGGGCCGCTCCTATGGCGATGACCTCGGCGCCCTTGATGCCGTACTGTCCGGCGCCGGCCCGCTTGAGCATCTCGTCGAGCTCGTGGATGCGGCTGCGCGTCAGGTCCTCGCTGCCCAGCTTGGCCTTGAGGGCCGCGTTCTCGCGTTCCAGCGTGGCGATGCGGTTGTGTCGCTCCCCGGAGTCCCGTACGGCCCCTATGGCGTTGGCGACCGGATCGACCGCGGTCGCCACACCCTCCTCGACCGGCCCGAAGACCGCTGCGGCGGCCTGCCGGGCACCGTCGACCGGTGACTCCTCGCCGGCCCTGATGTCCACCGTGATCAACGCGAACGCGATGGCGATCAGAAGCACCAGGAGCAGCCGGCTTTCTCGTGTGTCCCTCACGTGCGGCGGCCGTGCCTTCCTCGTCGGAATTCTCTTTTGCCTGTATATCAACGATCCGCCGCACGGGCCCGGTAGCACCCGTACGGCGGATCCTTGTGCTCCGCTTACCCCCTCCGGCAGGGAGGGGTGTGGTCAGCGACGGGGCTGGGCGTCCAGGACCTGCTGGAGTGCCTCGAACTCCTCGACGCACTTGCCGGAGCCGAGCGCGACGGAGTCGAGGGGGTCCTCGGCGATGTGGATCGGCATGCCGGTCTCACGGCGCAGCCGCTCGTCGAGGCCGCGGAGCAGGGCGCCGCCGCCGGTGAGGACGATGCCTCGGTCCATGATGTCGCCCGAGAGCTCCGGCGGGCACTTGTCGAGCGTCGTCTTGACCGCGTCGACGATGGAGTTGACCGGCTCCTCGATGGCCTTGCGGACCTCGGCGGCCGAGATGACGACCGTCTTGGGCAGGCCCGAGACCAGGTCCCGGCCGCGGATCTCGGTGTGCTCGTCCTTGTCGAGGTCGTACGCCGAGCCGATGGTGATCTTGATCTGCTCGGCCGTCCGCTCACCGAGGAGGAGCGAGTACTCCTTCTTGATGTGCTGGATGATCGCGTTGTCGAGCTCGTCGCCGGCCACCCGGATGGACTGTGCCGTGACGATTCCGCCGAGGGAGATGACGGCGACCTCAGTGGTGCCGCCGCCGATGTCCACGACCATGTTGCCGGTGGCCTCGTGGACGGGCAGGCCCGAGCCGATGGCGGCGGCCATGGGCTCTTCGATGATGTGCACCTGGCGGGCGCCGGCCTGCGTGGACGCCTCGATGACCGCGCGGCGCTCCACTCCCGTGATGCCGGAGGGAACGCAGACCACGACGCGCGGGCGAGCCAGGTAGCGACGCTTGTGGATCTTGAGGATGAAGTACCGGAGCATACGCTCGGTGATCTCGAAGTCGGCGATCACGCCGTCCTTGAGGGGCCTCACGGCGACGATGTTGCCGGGCGTGCGCCCGATCATCTTCTTCGCCTCGGAGCCGACCGCCAGGATGCCACCGGTGTTCGTGTTGATGGCGACCACGGACGGCTCGTTCAGGACGATCCCCCGGCCCCTCACGTACACCAGCGTGTTGGCGGTCCCGAGGTCGATCGCCATGTCACGGCCGATGAACGACATGTTGTTCCCCTTGTTCCCCATGAGGAGCGTCTGGCCTTCCAGTTGAAAGCGGCTGCTGTCAGGTCGGCGAGGTGGGTGTGTGGGTGGAGGCCCCATCGTAGTGCCGGGGTACGGACACCGCGCGACGGGACTCCGGCAATCCCGCCGGAACGGATACCCGCCCCCTCAGTGGTGACGACGTGTCCTGCCCAGGCGTTCCCGCTCGGGCACGGAATTACCTGGGGGCGACCGAAATTACTTCGGTCGCCCCAGGTCATGAGCGCTATTCGGCTGATGTCTCGTCAGGAGGGAGTGATCAGAGCGCGGGGAAGAAGAGCTTCAGCTCCCGCTCGGCCGACTCCTCGGAGTCCGAGGCGTGGATCAGATTTTCCCGGGTGACGGTGCCGAAGTCGCCCCGGATGGAGCCGGGCGCCGCGGCGATCGGGTCGGTGGGTCCGGCCAGCTGGCGGACGCCCTCGATCACGCGTTCCCCTTCGACGACCAGGGCCACGACCGGGCCGCTGGACATGAAGCCCATCAGCGGCTCGTAGAACGGCTTGCCCTTGTGCTCGCCGTAGTGCGCCTCCAGGGTCTCCTGGTCGAGCGTGCGCAGCTCCAGGGCGGGGATGGTCCAGCCGGCCTTCCGCTCGATGCGGCCGATGATCTCGCCGACCAGGCCACGACGGACGGCGTCGGGCTTGAGCAGGACGAGGGTGCGCTGGGTCATGGTGCGGCTCCTTGCGGCATACGGGTGCGGTGGGACGAATCTACAGGGCCGTCCGGGGCGGTCCGGCCGTCCGGGGGCGGGATCGCCGGGACCGGGGGCCGGGACCGGGGTGGCCCGGGCCGGGATGGCCAGAGGATCCGTCAGGCGGGGTCGGACGCCGCGGGCGCCGCCGACGCCTCCTGCGCGGCCGCCCAGCGCTCCTTGATCGAGTCGATCCTCCGGCCGTAGTGGACGGAGCACCACCACAGGCCCGCGAAGACCGCGCCGAGGAAGAACATCGTCGGGACGACGAACCCGCTCGCGACGAGCCCGATCTGCAGGGCCCAGCCCAGCTGGACCGCCCCGGGCCGCGACAGCATGCCGCACAGCAGCACCGACAGCAGCATCGCGACCCCGCACACCGTCCAGACCGCGGCCTGGGTCAGGTCCGGGTCCTTCATGGCGACCAGTCCCGCGAAGCCGATCACGAAGAACTCGCCGATCAGCGTGCTCGCACACAGCGTGCGCATCCTCAGCCCCTCTTCAGCAGCAGGCGGGCCTCGCCCACCGTGATCACGGAACCGGTCACCAGGACCCCGGCCCCTCCGTACTCGGCCTCTTCCTCGGCCAGGGTGATCGCCGCCTCCAGGGCGTCGTCCAGCCGCGGCTCCACCTGCACCCGGTCCACGCCGAAGACCTCGACGGCGACGGCCGCCAGCTCGTCCGCGTCCATCGACCGGTGGCTGGAGTTCTGCGTGACCACGACCTCCGCGAAGATCGGCTCGAAGGCCTCCAGCACCCCGCGTACGTCCTTGTCCCCGCTCGCGGCGACGACGCCGACGAGCCGGCTGAAGCCGAACGCCTCGGTGACCGCCTCCGCGGTGACCGCCGCGCCCGCCGGGTTGTGCGCCGCGTCCAGGATCACCGTCGGGCTGCGCCGCACGACCTCCATGCGGCCCGGCGAGGTCACCGACGCGAAGGCCTTCCGCACGGTGTCCACGTCCAGCACCCGGGCGTGCGGCCCGCCGACCCCGAAGAAGGCCTCGACCGCGGCGAGCGCCACCGCCGCGTTGTGCGCCATGTGGGCGCCGTACAGCGGCAGGAAGATGCCGTCGTACTCGCCGCCCACTCCGCGCAGCGTCAGCTGCTGCCCGCCGACCGCGACCTCGCGCGAGACGACGCCGAACTCCATGCCCTCGCGGGCCACCGTCGCGTCCACCTCGACGGCCTTCTTCAGCAGCACCTGTGCCGCGTCCACCGGCTGCTGCGCCAGGATCACGGTCGCGTCCTGCTTGATGATGCCGCCCTTCTCCGCGGCGATCTCACCGGGCGTGGAGCCGAGCCGGTCGGTGTGGTCCAGGCTGATCGGGGTGACCACGGCGACCGAGCCGTCGATCACGTTGGTCGCGTCCCAGCTGCCGCCCATGCCGACCTCGACCACGGCCACGTCCACCGGGGCGTCCGCGAAGGCCGCGTAGGCCATCCCGGTGAGCACCTCGAAGAAGGACAGCCGGAACTCCTCGGAGGCGTCGACCATCTCCACGTACGGCTTCACGTCGTGGTAGGTCTCCACGAACCGCTCGGCGGCGATCGGCGCCCCGTCGAGGCTGATCCGCTCGGTGATCGACTGCACGTGCGGGCTCGTGTAGCGGCCGGTGCGCAGCTCGAAGGCGTTCAGCAGGGCCTCGATCATGCGGGCCGTGCTGGTCTTGCCGTTGGTCCCGGTGACGTGGATGGAGGGGTACGCGCGCTGCGGCTCGCCCAGTACGTCCATCAGTGCCGCGATCCGCGACACCGAGGGCTCCAGCTTGGTCTCGCCCCAGCGGGTGGAGAGCTCCTGCTCCACCTCCAGCAGTGCCTTGGCGACCTCCGGGTCGGCGGGCCGGGCGGGCACCGGGTCCCCCTGGGGCGGCCCGGCCTGGGCGCGCAGGGTGCGGCTGCCGGCCTCGATCACCGCCAGGTCGGGGTCGCGGTCGGACTCTTCCGCCACGATCTGGTCGAACTCGTCGAAGGCACCGGCGAGGTCTTCGTCGTCGTGGCGGTCGTGGCTCTCGGGCTGCTGGTCACTCACAGGGCCAGTCTACGGACGGCCACCGGGAGGACTTCCGGCCCGGGCGATTCGTGACCTTCGGCGCCGGAAGCGACCCGATCGCTATTCAGGCTTTGCGAGCAGCAGACAGGGGAGCAAATGCCGCAGGCCAGCACCAACAGGACAGCTCCCAGCCGCGACACAGGGATCGATCAGGGACCGCCGGCCCTCGTCTGCGCGCGGGGGCACGGGATCGTCCTCGTTGAGCCGTCCGTGGCCGCCGTCACGGCGGGCACCACCGCAGGGAGCACGGGCTGCTCATCGCCGAGCGCACCGCCGAGCACGCCAAGCAGGCGACCGGCTCGGCCTGGCCGGTGCCGGACCCGCCGGAGCCGGAGTCTCCTGAAGATTTTGCTCCGGCTGCCCGATTCGCGCCGGATTGCCGGCAAACGCCAATCGGGTTGAACCGGTGCATGCCAGACGCCGCAACGCCGCGGGGGAACTCCAGACAGGACCTAGGGTCTGTATCGAGTTGCCCCGCGGGGCAACTCGATACAGACCCTAGCCGCGCGGGAGGGTGGCGACGACCTCGTACGCCGCGTCCGTGCGGGTCGCCGTCAGGGTGCCGCCGAGACTGCGGACGCGCTCGGACATGCTCGCCGTGCCCGAGCCCGCCGAGACGGGGGCCCGGCCCGGCGTCCGGGCCGGCAGGGCGTTGCTGACGGCGATCCGCAGCCGCGGGCCGTCCACCGCGATCGACACGTCGATGGTCTCCCCGTGCGCGTGCTTGGCGGCGTTGGTCAGGCACTCCTGCACCACCCGGTAGACCGCCGCCTGCCTCAGCGGCGACAGCCCGTGCACGCCCTCGTCCATGGACAGCCGCACGGGCGAGCCGGCCCGTCCGCTCTCCTGCGCCAGCGCCGCCAGCCCGTCCACTCCCGGGGTCGAGGCCCGTTCGCCCCGCTGCACGATGATCTCGTTGAGCACCAGGTGGGCCCGGCGCGCGGTGTCGGCCAGCTCTTCGAAGTCCTTGGCGTGCGCCGTCTCGCGCGCCCGTACCGACAGCACCTCGGAGCGCACCGTCAGCAGGGTCAGCTCCCGTCCGACGAAGTCGTGCACGTCGCGGGCGACGGAGGTGCGTTCCTGCTGGACCGCCTGGAACACGGCGGACTCGGCCCGCCGGGCGGCGAGCTCCCGCACCAGGTCGTGCCGGTAGGCGGCGATCCCGACCGCCGAGGCGAGCGCGCCGATGGGCACGACGATGCCGAGGAAGCCGCTGAGTCTCTGCCCCGCGGGCTCGGGCCAGCCCGGCACCCAGAACATGACCAGCGCGAAGGCGAGGTACCCGAGCGTCGCCAGGATCCCCGCCAGGCGTCCGCGGAAGCGGCCGACCGAGTAGAGCGCGAACTGGATCAAGGTCAGCTCGTGCAGCCACCCGATGAAGAGCAGCGCGGTCAGGTACGAGAGCCAGGGCAGCCGGCGGCGCACCAGTAGCGTCGCGCAGCCCAGGGCCAGTGCCGCGGCCGCGGCGGCTCCGCTCAGCGAGTTGTCGGCGGCGGCCAGACCCGGCAGGTCGAGGGCCATCAGCCCGAGGCAGCCCAGCGCGGTGAGCACGTCGACCGCCCGCGGTGAACCGGCCCACGTGTCGGCCAGCCGACGGCCGGCGGCCACGCATCGGTGGAACACCGGGGCGACGGGCTCGACATGCATGCCCTCCATCATCCGTGGTCGGCGCCGCGGATGAGATCCAGCCGCCCGGGGAACGCAGTGATGTAGGGCACTTCGGACAGCCCGGAGGGCCCTGCGTCCCTGTCGGCCGGTGCGGAAACTCCCGCACCGGACAGGGGCATTCGCCTGGGCCTGCATCGCGGCGGGCTTCGCCCGCACGGTGTGGCCGACCGCAGACGAAGGCCCCCGCGCCGGCGGACCGGGGCGGGGGCCTTCAGCGTCGTACGAGGGACTACGCGGCGGGCAGCGTCTCCAGCTGGGCCTGGATCCGGGCGATGTCCGCGTCGGCCTTGGCCAGCCGGCCCTTGATCTTGTCCACGACGTTGTCGGGGGCCTTGGCCAGGAAGGCCTCGTTCCCCAGCTTCGCCTCGGCCTGCGCCTTCTCCTTCTCGGCCGCACCGAGGTCCTTGGTCAGGCGCTTGCGCTCGGCCTCGACGTCGATGGTGCCGGACAGGTCGAGCGCGACAGTGGCGCCGGCGACCGGGAGGGTCGCGGTGGCGCTGAAGGAGTCGCCCTCGGGCTGGAGCCGCAGCACCTGGCGGATGGCGGCCTCGTGGGCGGCCAGCGCGGTGCCGGTCAGGTCCAGGCGGGCCGGGACCTTCTGCTTGTCGTCGAGGCCCTGCTCCTTGCGGAAGCGGCGGACCTCCTTGGTCAGCGTCTGGATGCTGCCGATCTCCGCCTCGGCGGCGTCGTCGCGGAAGCCGCTGTCCTTCGGCCAGTCGGCGATGACCAGCGACTCGCGCCCGGTGAGGGTGGTCCACAGGGTCTCGGTGACGAACGGGACCACAGGGTGCAGCAGGCGCAGCATGACGTCGAGGACCTCGCCGAGGACCCGGGCAGAGACCTTGGCCTGCTCGCCGCCGGCGAAGAAGGTCGTCTTCGACAGCTCGACGTACCAGTCGAAGACCTCGTCCCACGCGAAGTGGTAGAGCGCCTCGCTGAGCTTCGAGAACTGGAAGTCCTCGTAGTAGGCGTCGACCTGCGCGATCGTCTTGTTCAGGCGGGAGAGGATCCAGCGGTCGGTGGCGGACAGCTGCTCGGCCGGCGGCAGCTCGCCCTCGATCGTGGCGCCGTTCATCAGGGCGAAGCGCGTGGCGTTCCAGATCTTGTTGGCGAACTTGCTGGACGCCTGGACCCAGTCCTCGCCGATCGGGACGTCGGTGCCGGGGTTGGCGCCCTTGGCCAGGGTGAAGCGGACGGCGTCGGAGCCGTACTTGTCCATCCAGTCCAGCGGGTCGACGACGTTGCCGAAGGACTTCGACATCTTCTTGCCGCGCTCGTCGCGGACCAGGCCGGTGAGCGCGATCGTCTTGAACGGGACCTCGCCGTCCATGGCGTACAGGCCGAACATCATCATCCGGGCGACCCAGAAGAAGATGATGTCGTGGCCGGTGACCAGGACGTCGGTGGAGTAGAACTTCTCCAGGTCCGGGGTCTTCTCCGGCCAGCCGAGCGTGGAGAACGGCCACAGGCCGGAGGAGAACCAGGTGTCGAGGACGTCGGTGTCCTGCGTCCAGCCCTCGCCGGTCGGCGCCTCGTCGTCGGGGCCGAGGCAGACGACCTCGCCGTCCGGGCCGTACCAGACCGGGATGCGGTGGCCCCACCACAGCTGGCGCGAGATGCACCAGTCGTTGAGGTTGTCGACCCAGTCGAAGTAGCGCTTCTCCATCTCGACCGGGTGGATCGCGACGCGGCCGTCGCGGACCGCGTCACCGGCGGCCTTGGCGAGGGTCTCGACCTTGACCCACCACTGCAGCGACAGGCGCGGCTCGACGGTGGTGCTGCAGCGCGAGCAGTGACCGACGGAGTGCAGGTACGGGCGCTTCTCCGCGACGATGCGGCCCTGCTGGCGCAGTGCGCCGACGACCGCGGAACGGGCCTCGTAGCGGTCCAGGCCGAGGAAGGGGCCGTGGACGGTGATGACACCGTGCTCGTCCATGATCGTCAGGTTGGGCAGGTTGTGGCGCTGCCCGATGGCGAAGTCGTTCGGGTCGTGCGCCGGGGTCACCTTGACGCAGCCGGTGCCGAACTCCGGGTCGACGTGGGTGTCCGCGACGACGGGGATCGAGCGGTCGGTCAGCGGGAGCTTGACGAGCTTGCCGACCAGGTGCTTGTAGCGCTCGTCGTCGGGGTGGACGGCGACGGCGGTGTCGCCGAGCATCGTCTCGGCGCGGGTGGTGGCGACGACGAGGGTGTCCTCGCCCTCCCCGTACCGGATGGAGACGAGCTCGCCCGCGTCCTCCTGGTACTCCACCTCGATGTCGGAGATGGCCGTCAGGCAGCGGGGGCACCAGTTGATGATGCGCTCGGCGCGGTAGATCAGGCCGTCGTCGAAGAGCTTCTTGAAGATGGTCTGGACGGCCTTGGACAGGCCCTCGTCCATGGTGAAGCGCTCGCGGGACCAGTCGACGCCGTCGCCGAGCCGGCGCATCTGGCCGAGGATCTTGCCGCCGTACTCTTCCTTCCACTGCCAGACGCGCTCGACGAACGCCTCACGGCCCAGGTCGTGGCGGGATTTACCCTCCTCGGCGAGCTGCTGCTCGACCTTGTTCTGGGTGGCGATGCCGGCGTGGTCCATGCCGGGCAGCCACAGCGACTCGTAGCCCTGCATGCGCTTGCGGCGGGTCAGGGCGTCCATGAGCGTGTGCTGGAAGGCGTGGCCCAGGTGGAGGGAACCGGTGACGTTCGGCGGCGGGATGACGATGGTGTACGGGGGCTTCTCACTCGCGGGATCGGCCGTGAAGTACCCACGCTCTACCCAGCGCTCGTAGAGCTTCCCCTCTACGTCGGCCGGCGTGTAGGCGGTCGGCAGTTCGGAGTCGGGGCTGCTGGGTGTCTGCGTGTTCTCGGTCACGGGGCCCAGTTTAGGGCCGTAACAGTCCAGTCATGAAACCGGTTGTGGAGGGGCCCGGCGCCCTGGCGGGCTTCGGCTTGGGACAGGATGTGAGGAACGCATAAGCAACCTCAGAGGGGGACGCGGGATGAGCTACAACCAGCCGGGACCTTACGGACAGCAGCCTCAGCAGCCCGGACCGTACGGACAACAGCCTCCGCCGCCGGGCCCGTACGGCCAGCCCGCGCAGCCGGGCCCGTACGGCCAGCCCGCGTCCCCGCAGCCGGGCTACGGCTACCCGCAGCAGCCGGGCGTCCCGCCGCAGGGCTACCCCCAGCAGCCGCCGACCCCGGCCTACGGCTACCCCCAGCAGGCCCCGTACGGCGGCCAGCCCCCGAAGAAGTCCAAGGCGGGCGTGATCATCGGCGTGGTCGTGGCCGTGGCGGTCATCGTGGGCGGCGGCTGGTACCTCCTGGGCGGCGGCAGCGCCGTCTCGGACGACACCAAGGGCTACAAGCTGGCCGCCCCGGACGCGGTCGATGACTTCAAGAAGGACGCGAAGTACAAGGAGGACGACTTCACCGACGAGGACAAGAAGGAAGCCGAGGCGGCGGGCATCAAGAACCCGACCCAGGTGGGCATGGACTACCTGGCCGGCGACCCGAAGAACCCGCTGACGGCGAAGGGCCTCAAGTTCTCCGGCCTCTACGGCGAGATCGCCGACCCGGAGAAGTCGGTGGACGGCTACTTCGCCAAGGCCAGGATGGACGCCGCCAAGGACGGCAAGTCCGACGTGCAGCTGATCGGCAGCCCGAAGACGATGTCCCCGCCCAACTTCAAGGGCGCCGTCATGAAGTGCCAGGACATCAAGTTCACGTCGAAGGACACGTCCACCAAGGGGCCCAAGGAGGCCACGCTGCCCTTCTGCGTCTGGGGCGACTACAGCACCATCGCCATGGTCAGCGCCTCCGACGTGGCGTCGATCCTGGCGAACAAGCCGGGTTACACCCAGGAGCAGGCCGCGGAGCTCGCCGCGAAGCTCTACAACACCGCCCGCGTCAAGGCGTGACCCGGGGCAGCGGTCGGCGCAGGGCAGAATCCGTGCGCCGACCTGGCCGCTCTCAGGCGAGCTGGTAGCACGCCGTGGAAGCGTCGTTGACCTTCACTCCGAGGTTCACCAGACTCACATAGCAGCCATGCCGGTTCATCCCCGACATGTCCCATGCAGCGGCGTGATCGCATGCGGCCTGCACCTGCGTACCCACGTTGTATCCCAGATTCCGCAGGTAGACCTGGCAGTCAGCCGAAGAGGCCGATGCCGGTGAAGCTGCAACAACGGGCAAGGTGGCAGCAACGAATACCGCTGCGAGAGCGCCGAGCGTACGCTTCTTCTTCATTCTTTATCCCTCCGCAGAAACTTCCCCCTGCGAAGGGGATCAAGAAAACCACAACCGCTCCAGGCCTCATCGAACCTTTGGCCGATTGTCGCGCGCATGAGTCCTGAATGCGGAGAAGGGGCGCCCCCGGTGGGGGCGCCCCTTTCGCGTACCGGTCTACTGCCCTGCGGCTAGGCCGACTTCTCGTGCGGGCCCTGGTCCTTCGGGACGATCCGCGGGACCAGTGTCGGGTTGACGTTGGAGCGGACCACGTCGGCGGTGATGACGACCCGGGCCACGTCCTTGCGGGACGGGACCTCGTACATCACCGACATCAGGACCTCTTCCATGATGGCGCGCAGGCCGCGCGCGCCCGTCTGGCGGAGGATCGCCTGGTCCGCGATGGCCTCCAGCGCGCCGCGCTCGAAGTCCAGCTCCACACCGTCGAGTTCGAACAGCCGCTGGTACTGCTTGACCAGCGCGTTGCGCGGCTCGATGAGGATCTGGAGCAGGGCCTCACGGTCCAGGTTGTGCACGGAGGTCAGGACGGGAAGACGGCCGATGAACTCGGGGATCATCCCGAACTTCACCAGGTCCTCCGGCATGACCTCCTGGAACTGGTCGCTGGCCTCGATCTCGCGCTTCGAGCGGATCGTCGCCCCGAAGCCGATGCCCTTGGCGCCCGCGCGCGACTCGATGATCTTCTCCAGGCCGGCGAAGGCGCCGCCCACGATGAAGAGCACGTTCGTCGTGTCGATCTGGATGAACTCCTGGTGCGGGTGCTTGCGGCCGCCCTGCGGCGGCACGGACGCCGTCGTCCCTTCCAGGATCTTCAGGAGGGCCTGCTGCACGCCCTCGCCGCTCACGTCGCGCGTGATCGACGGGTTTTCGCTCTTGCGGGCGACCTTGTCGATCTCGTCGATGTAGATGATCCCGGTCTCGGCCTTCTTGACGTCGTAGTCGGCGGCCTGGATCAGCTTCAGCAGGATGTTCTCGACGTCCTCGCCGACATACCCGGCCTCCGTCAGCGCCGTCGCGTCGGCGATGGCGAACGGGACGTTCAGCATGCGGGCCAGCGTCTGCGCGAGGAGCGTCTTGCCGGAGCCCGTGGGGCCCAGCAGCAGGATGTTGGACTTCGCGAGCTCGATCGCGTCCTCGCGGCCCTGCGCGCCGCCGTTCTCGCCGGCCTGGACGCGCTTGTAGTGGTTGTAGACCGCTACCGAGAGCGCCTTCTTCGCCGGCTCCTGGCCGACGACGTAGCTCTCCAGGAACTCGTAGATCTCACGGGGCTTGGGGAGTTCCTCCCACCGGACCTCGGAGGTCTCCGCGAGCTCCTCTTCGATGATCTCGTTGCAGAGGTCGATGCACTCGTCGCAGATGTACACACCGGGTCCTGCGATGAGCTTCTTCACCTGCTTCTGGCTCTTTCCGCAGAACGAGCACTTGAGCAGATCGCCGCCGTCACCGATGCGTGCCACGAGGTGCTTCCCCTTCGCCTGGGAGACGCCTGGTTCAGCGCTCCTGGTGCCTCATATCCGACGGTACCTTGCCGGGGGCCCCGTGCGGGGCCCCCTTGACGTGGTTCACATCGCCGAATCCGGTGGTGTGCCCGCGCCAACTGGCGGCAAGGGTCAGAGCTTGGTGCTCTTGCGGGTGGAGATGATCTGGTCGATCAGGCCGTACGCGAGGGCGTCCTCGGCCGTGAGGATCTTGTCGCGCTCGATGTCGTCGCGGATCTTCTCGATCGGCGTCGTCGAGTGCTTGGCCAGCATGGTCTCCAGCTGGTCGCGCATGCGCAGGATCTCGTTGGCCGCGATCTCCAGGTCCGAGAGCTGCTCACGGCCGGTGCCGCCGGAGGGCTGGTGGATCAGCACGCGGGCGTTCGGAAGGGCCATGCGCTTGCCGGGGGTGCCGGCGGCGAGCAGGACGGCGGCGGCGGAGGCTGCCTGGCCCATGCAGACCGTCTGGATGTCCGGCTTCACGAACTGCATCGTGTCGTAGATCGCCGTCAGCGCGGTGAAGGAGCCGCCGGGGCTGTTGATGTAGATCGAGATGTCGCGGTCCGGGTCCATGGACTCCAGGCACAGCAGCTGCGCCATGACGTCGTTGGCCGAGGCGTCGTCGATCTGCACGCCGAGGAAGATCACGCGCTCCTCGAAGAGCTTCGCGTACGGGTCGTACTCGCGCACGCCCTGCGAGGTGCGCTCGACGAAGCGCGGGATGACGTAGCGGTTGTCCACCTGCGGGCCGGAGTAGAGGCCGCTCGCGGAGCTCGCGGAGAAGTTGTTCTGCATCTGGGTGTTCACCATCCTGGTGGCGTTCTGCGGGCTGTCGGCTGCGGGGTACTGACGGTGGCTGCCGGGATCAGGCCCCGGTGCCGCCGCCACCCGGAACGTTGGACGCGGCCGAGATGATCTCGTCGATGAGGCCGTACTCCTTGGCCTCCTCGGAGGTGAACCAGCGGTCGCGGTCACCGTCGCGGATGATCGCCTCGACGGTCTGGCCCGAGTGGAACGCGGTGATCTCGGCCATCCGCTGCTTGGTGCGCAGCAGGTACTGGGCCTGGATCTTGATGTCCGACGCGGTGCCGCCGATACCGGCGGAGCCCTGGTGCATCAGGATGTCGGTGTTCGGCAGGGCGAAGCGCTTGCCCTTGGCGCCACCGGTGAGCAGGAACTGCCCCATCGAGGCCGCCATGCCCATACCGATGGTCACGACGTCGTTGGGGATGTACTGCATGGTGTCGTAGACGGCCATGCCGGCCGTCACCGAGCCACCGGGGCTGTTGATGTAGAGGTAGATGTCCTTCTCCGGCTCGGCGGCCAGGAGCAGGAGCTGCGCGGTGATCTTGTTAGCGATGTCGTCGTCGACCTGCTGGCCGAGGAAGATGATTCGCTCGCCGAGCAGCCGGTTGTAGACATGGTCGCCGAGGCCGCCACCGATGGACGGCTCACCCGCGGCGTAAGGCTTCAGATTCGTCACGTATCCACCTGCTCGTCTCCGACGGCCATGTGCCGTCTCAGCGTCTCGTTCTGGGGCACGGTCCAGCCGGAGCGGACGGGTCCGCCGGCGCCCGGGTACTCACGTGCCCTCGTATTCATGGACCCTAACGCGCAGGTCGGACAACGCCATCCCGCTTCCCGAACTGTTCGCTCGGAGCGCAAGGTCCTCAGGCCTTGCGGGGACCGCGCCGCGGCCATGCGGAAGGGCCCGGACGCGGCTGCGTCCGGGCCCTTCGGGGCACTGCTCGGCGGGCTCGGCCAGGGGTGTCACCCGGGCTCGGCCAGAGGTGTCACCCGGCCTGGCCCGGGGTGTTACCCGGTCTCGCCCGAGGTGTTACTTGGCCTCGTCGGCCTTGACCTCGTCGTCGCCGTCGACGGCGGCCTCGACGGTCTCGGCGGCCGTCTCGACCTCGTCCTCGTCGTCGGAGAGGTCGACGACCTCACCGTTGGTGTCGACGACCTTGGCGGCCTCGACGACGACCGCGAGGGCCTTGCCGCGCGCGACCTCGCCGACCAGCATCGGGACCTGGCCACCCTCGACGACCGCCTGGGCGAACTGGTCGGGGGACATGCCGGAGGACTGGGCACGGCGCATGAGGTGCTCGGTGAGCTCCTCCTGGTTGACGCCCAGCTTCTCCTTGTTGACCAGGGCGTCCAGGACGAACTGGGTCTTGATGCCCTTGATCGCCTGTTCCTTGGTCTCGGCGTCGAACTCCTCGACCGTCTTGCCCTGGAACTCCAGGTACTTCGCCAGGTCCAGGCCCATCTGGCCGAGCTGGTGGTGCTCCAGGTTGTGCTTGCGGGTGTTGACCTCGTCCTCGAGCAGCTTCTCGGGGATCGGCACCTCGACGAGCTCCAGCAGCTTCTCCAGGACGCGCTCCTGGGCCTGCGTGGCCTGGTCGTACTGCTTCATGTTCTCGAGGCGCTTGCGGCTGTCCGCCTTGAGCTCCTCAAGGGTGTCGAACTCGCTGGCCATCTGGGCGAACTCGTCGTCCAGCTCCGGGAGCTCCTTGGCGGAGACCTTGGTGACCTTGACGGAGACCTCGGCGTCCTTGCCCTCGGCGGAGCCGCCCTTCAGCTGCGAGGTGAAGGTGGCCTCGCCGCCGGCCTCCAGGCCCGTGACGGCCTCGTCGATGCCTTCGAGCAGCTCGCCCGAGCCGATGGTGTAGGAGACGTCGGAGGCGACGCCGTCGGGCAGCACCTCGCCGTCGACCTTGGCCTCCAGGTCGATGGTGACGACGTCACCCTCGGCGGCGGCGCGCTCGACGTCCTTGGTGGACGCGAAGCGGCCCCGCAGCTGCTCGACCGACTTCTCGACGTCCTCGTCGGAGACCTCGATGGCGTCGACCTCGACCTCGATGCCGGAGTAGTCCGGGATCTCGATCTCGGGGCGCACGTCGACCTCGGCGGTGAAGGCCAGCAGCTCGCCGTCCTTCAGCTCGGTGATGTCGACCTCGGGCTGGCCCAGCGGGTTCAGGTCGGCCTCGTTGACGGCCTCGGTGTAGAACTTCGGGAGGGCGTCGTTGACGGCCTCCTCCAGCACCGCACCGCGGCCGAAGCGCTGGTCGATGACGCGGGCCGGGATCTTGCCCTTGCGGAAGCCCTTCACCGTGACCTGCTGGTTGATCTTCTTGTACGCCGCGTCGAGGCTGTCCTTGAGCTCCTCGAAGGGCACCTCAACAGTGAGCCGAACCCGCGTCGGGTTCAGGGTCTCAACGGCGCTCTTCACGGTTCGGTCTCCTTGTGGCTGACTGCTGGGGGATCTGCCGTCTCGCTGGAATCAGCGGCCCGGCGGACTTCGGCCCGGTACATCAGACACACGGGCACGCAGCTTGCATAGTAGCCGCAAGCGGCAATCAGCCCACAACGCGATCTTGCGGTGGGCCGCCAGTGGTCGGGGTGGCCGGATTCGAACCGACGACCTTCCGCTCCCAAAGCGGACGCGCTACCAAGCTGCGCCACACCCCGTCGGTGCGACACGTAGGGTACATGCCCGGAGACCCTCTGATGCGCGGTGTTTCCCGAGCCGTTTCGGACAGAGGGCGGCGCGGGCACGGAATGTGGTGTGCGCGCGGCCGGAACGACCCGCTAGGATGCTGTCCGTGCCACGGTCCCCGGACCTGCGGCGCACGCAACGCGGGCGTAGCTCAATGGTAGAGCCCTAGTCTTCCAAACTAGCTACGCGGGTTCGATTCCCGTCGCCCGCTCTGAGTACTGAAGGGCCAGGTCAGAGGACGTTTCCTCCGCCTGGCCCTTGGTCGTTCCCGGGGCCTGCGGATGTGGGGGCGCTGCGAAAAGGCCTGGTGGGCGGGGGTTGGGGTTGCGGACAATGGCGGTATGACGCTGACGGTTTGGGTCGACGACTGGCAGATGCAGTGCTGCGGGGAGGACTTCGCGCCGGGGGACGTCGTGTCGTGGCAGTTGCTCAGGGCCGACCCGGAGGACTACGCCGACATCGTCGGCCGCGGCCGTGCGGCCGACATCGACTTCTGCGAGGAGCACCACGGCCAGGAGGAGGGGCGTGGCCCCACCGCGCTGGAGGTGCTGACGATCACCGAGGTGCACTGCCGGTACGAGGTACCCGCGGGGAGCGCGGGCCGTGTGTCGCGCCCCGTCCCTGGGTCGGCGGTGCTGGTTCCGGTCGAGAGGGCCGACGGGTGGGCGGCGGAGCGGGCGGGGGTCCGCTTCGCCGGGTATCTGGTGACCTGTCGGCGCGGCGGGGACCGGCCGTGAGGCGCGGCGGGGCGGGGCCGGCGAAGACGCCGGCGGCCGTCACCGCGGAGTGCCTGGAGGGTGCGGACGCGGCGCGGGACGGGGCGGCGTTCCGGCTGGGCTACGCGGAAGCGTTCGCGTAGCCGCCGCACGGCGGGACCGCCGAGGACCTCGCACCGCCTTCCGGGGATTGCGCTGCCGGACGGCGCGGCGGCTGTGGCCGCCTCTCGGGCGCGGGGCTGACCGAGGATCGGCCGGGCTCGTCCCCGGACCTCTGCGACGTCGTGCTGCCGGAGGGTCCGGAGGGTGCCGTGGGACGCGTGCCCGCCGCTCCTAGGGTCTGTATCGAGTTGCCCCGCGGAGCAAGGAGCGGCGTTCGGTGCGTGCCTCGGCGTGCGGGACGAATGTCCTCGTAGCGGAGCTACTAGGGCATGTGGCTCGTGCGCCGAGGGTGCGTGCCGGGCGTCGCGACGCCGCGGGGCCACTCGATACAGACCCTAGAGCTTGATGTTCGCGATCATCGTTGCCAGGGAGTTGAGGAAACGGTTCACGTCGTCCGCGATCGAGCTGGACGCCAGGAAGAAGCCGAAGAGGGCCGCGACGATGGCGGGACCCGTCTTGATGTGGTTGCCGCGGATCAGCACCACCAGGATGACCGCCAACAGAACCACCACTGACAGCGAAATGGCCACTACTGATCACACCTTCGGTCGTCCCCTGGTAGGCCGGGGGCGCACGGCCGAGAATGCCCCCACATGGACCATCCTCCCACCAACCGGCCACGGTCATACGCCCCGTGACGAAAGGCCATGGTTCCGTTTTCACCAACCGCCGCGGACGAGGGGGTTCAGGGGGCCGCGAGGCCCAGGAGGGAACGGACATACGCGTACTTGGCGGACAGTCGGTCGCGGGTGGGGGCGTCCAGTACGGCGAGGCGTGCGGGGTCGGCGTTGTGCGCGAGGTCGGCTTCCTTGACCAGCAGGGCGCCCGGCGTGGCCAGGATGCGGGCCGCGTAACTCTCGACCGGCTCGCCGGGGCGCTTGGTGACGGCGAGGACCATGTCCTTTACGGACTGCGGGAGAGCGGCGGAATCCAGCCACGTGAGGCTGAGCGCCTCGTCCTCGATCGCGTCGTGCAGCCAGGCCGCGGCCTGCTGTTCGGGGGTTCCGCCGCGGACGCGCACGCCCTCGGCTACGGCCGCGAGGTGCTCGGCATACGGCCTGCCGGCCTTGTCGGTCTGGCCCTCGTGCGCGCCGCGCGCCAGGGCCTCGACCTCCATGAGCGTCAGGGGACTGCTCGTCATGCGATCTCCCTCGCTGCCGCACGCAGGGCCCGGGCGGCCCTGTCGACGTCTGCCTGTGTCGTACGCCAGTTGGAGAACGCGGCGCGCAGCCCGGCGGTTCCCTCGTGGACGGTCGGGGTGACGAACACCTCGGCGGCCGCCGCTTCGCGCAGGGCGGTCAGACGGGCCGGATCGGGGTTGTCGGCGAGGGTGAAGCAGACGACGTTGAGGCGGACGGGGGCCAGGAGGGTGAAGGCGGGGTCCTCCGCCAGGGCCGCGCCGAGGGCGCGGGCGCAGGCGATGTCGCGTTCGACGATCTCCCGGTGCCCCTGGCGGCCGTAGGCGCGCAGCGTGAACCAGGCGGCGAGGGCGCGCAGCCGGTGGGAGTTCTCCGGGGTGAGGTGGACGAGGTCGGGGTGCTCGCCGAGGGGGCCGAGGTAGGCGGCGGAGTTCTGGAACACGCGGGCCTGCAGGTCGCGGCGGCGGGTGAACTGGACGGCGCTGTCGTAAGGGACGTTGAGCCATTTGTGGAGGTCGACGCAGAGGGAGTCCGAGGCGTCGAGGCCTGCGGCGAGGTGCGCGTGGTCCGGGGAGAGCGCGGCGAATGCGCCGAAGGCGGCGTCGGTGTGCAGCCAGAAGTCGTGGCGCGGGCGGAGGGCGGCGATGGCGGTGAGGTCGTCGAAGTCGACGGTGTTGACGGTGCCCGCGTTGGCGACGACGACGGCCGGTCCGGGGGTGTCGGCCAGCGCCCGGTCCAGGGCGGCTGGGTCCACGGCCTCGCGGCCGGGCAGGGTCGGGACGCGTACGAGGGAGTTGCGGCCGAGGCCGAGGACGGAGAGGGCCTTGGCGATGGAGGAGTGCGGGGCTCCGGAGAGGACGCGGACCGGGCCGAGGGCGCCGGCGCCGTCGTCGGCCGGAGACACGCCGAGGCGTTCGCCGAGCCATTCGCGGGCGATGGCGAGACCGGTGGTGTTGGACATGGTGGCGCCGCTGACGAACGTACCGGTGTGGGCGTCGCAGAGGCCGAAGAGCTCGCGCAGCCAGCCCACGGTCTCGCGTTCGAGGTCCTGGCCGGCGCCGTCCATGGAGGAGTTGGAGTTCTGGTCGTGGGCGGCGGTGAGCCAGTCCCCGGCGAGCGCGGCGGGGGTGGCGCCGCCGGTGACGAAGCCGAAGTAGCGGGGGCCGGCGGAGGCCGAGAGCCGCGGCTCCCAGCGGGCGCGGAACGCCGCCAGGGCGGTCTCCGTGCCGCAGCCCTGCTCCGGGAGCGGTTCGGGGCCGGCCGGCTTCGGGATGTCCGGTACGACGGCGCGCTCGTCGAGGGTGGCGAGTGCGTCGGCGGCGGCGCGGCGGGTGGCGTCGAGCAGGTCGGGGAGCCGTGCGAGGTCTGCGGCGAGCGTGCGGTCCATGAGGGCACGGTAGGGCCGGCGCGGGCCCGCGCGGACGAGCCAATCCGGGGCGAGTGGCCCGCCCGTACCCCGCCTGTCCCCCGCCAGTCCCCGCCGGACCCCCACCCGTCCCCATCCGTCCCCGCGGGACCCCCGCCCGTCGCCCACCCGTCGCCCACGCGGCGCCCGCCGGGGACGTCGTACGCTCGACGGATGATCCCGAAGCGGCAGGGGCGGCAGGTGCGGTGGGGGCGGGGCGTTGTCGGGGGCGTGCTGGCCCTGGGGATGCTCGCCGGGGCCGCGGGCTGCGGTACGCCGCCCGCACCCGGGCCGGCCTTCGGCCCGCACGGCCGCTCCACGCAGCCGGGTACGGAGCCGGACGCGACGACGCGCGGGACGGGAGCGGCGCCGAACCGGACCGTACCCGCACCCGCACCCGAGCCGACGTCCGGACGGTCGTGCCCCGAGGGCGGGGTCCGGCTGGTCGAGACCGGCGGGGACGCGGCGATGGGGCTGCGGGTGGAGGGCTTCCAGCTGGTCAACTGCGGTACGGAGGCGTACGTGCTGGAGGGCTACCCGGGGGTCTCGCTGCGGGACGGCCGCAACGATCCGCTGGAGGTCGCGGTGGTGCACGGCGCGGCGGGGATCACCACGGGGGTGCCGGACATCGACGCGGCGCCGCAGCGGCTGACGCTGGCGCCGGGGCAGGCGGCAGCGTGGTCGGTGGTGTGGCGCAACCTCGTCACCGACTCGACGGTACCGGCCACGACGGTGCCTGCCATGGAGATCGAACCCCGGCCCGGAGCGCCCCGGCTGTGGCTGCGGCTCGCCCGGCCGCTCGACCTCGGGAACACGGGGAAGCTGGGGATCGGCCCCTGGACGGCGGTCACCGGGTGATCGTCTGGCTCAACGGGCCGTTCGGCGGCGGCAAGACGCAGACGGCGTACGAGTTGTGCCGCCGGCTGCCGGGAAGCGTCGTGTGCGATCCGGAGCACGTCGGCTTCGGGCTCCACCGGATGCTGCCGCCCGCCCTCCGCGGTGACTTCCAGGACCTGGCGGCGTGGCGCCAGGGCGTGTTCGAGGTACTGGACCTCGCCGCCCGGCGGCATCCGGGGGTGCTGCTGGTGCCGATGACCGTCACGGAGCCGGCCTACTTCGCGGAGACCGTGGGGCGGCTGCGAGAACGGGGCCACGACGTACGGCACTTCGCGCTGCTGGCGGAGCGGGCGACGGTACTGCGGCGGCTGCGCGAGCGGGGGCTCGGCCGGGGGCTGAAGCGGGAGAGCTTCGCGGTGTCCCGTCTCGACGGGTGCCTGGAGGCACTGCGCGCGCCGGAGTTCGCGCAGCACCTGGCCACCGACCGGCTGACGGTGTCCCAGGTGGCGGGCCGGGTGGCCGCCTCGGCCGGGCTGGACCTCGCTGCGGACACGGACGGCCCGCTCCGGGGCCGGATCCGCCGCGCGCTGGTCGGCGTACGGCACATCCGCTTCGGTAGCCAGTGCCGTGGCCGGCACGGTCTGCCGGGGCGCGGCGTCCGGTGCGGTACGCCGCAAGGTGGAGGGCTGCGGCTCGTACCGGACGTACGTGCGTGGTCCGACACCGCGGCGAGGTGCCGTGCCGGGCGCCGCGACCCGGTGAACCTCTGCGGTCACGCGCTGGCTGGGGAGCATCACGCCGTGGCGCCGCGGGCCGTGAGAGCCGTCATGCAACCCGCAGCCGCGGGGCGGGGCACCCCCGGCCCCCTGGCAGCGGGGCGCCCGGCCGATCAGGGAGAGCGGCGGATGAGCAGCAGGGCGCGGTCGTCGTTGACGTCCTTGGCGACCTTCTCGATCAGGTGCCAGGCCGCGCCCTCCCAGCCGGCGGAGACGTAGCGGTCGGCTTCGCCGGTGAGGCGGTCGATGCCCTCGCTGATCTCCCGGTCGGCCGTCTCGACGAGACCGTCGGTGAAGAGCATCAGGACGTCGCCGCGGCGGAGGTTGCCACGGGCGGGGGTGAACTCGGCGCCGTCGTAGACCCCGAGCAGCGGGCCCTCGCCGGACTTCTCCTGCCAGCGGCCGGTACCGGCGCACAGTTGGAGGGCGGGGAGGTGGCCGGCCGAGAGGAGTTCGTAGTCGCCGCTCTCCAGGTCCAGGACGAGGTGGATGGAGGTGGCGAAGCCCTCGTCCCAGCCCTGGCGCAGCAGGTAGCCGTTGGCGGCGGGCAGGAAGCCGTGCGGTGGCAGCGCGCCGAGCAGTCCCCCGAAGGCGCCGGAGAGCAGCAGGGCCCGGGAGCCCGCCTCCATGCCCTTGCCGGAAACGTCGGTCAGGACGATCTCCAGGGTCCGGCCGCCGTTGGTGCGGGCGGCGACGACGAAGTCACCGGAGAAGGACTGGCCGCCTGCGGGGCGCAGGGCCATCTCGCGGTGCCAGCCGCGTGGCAGGGCGGGCAGCTTGCTCTGGACGCGGATGCGTTCGCGGAGGTCGAAGAGCATGGTGCCGCCGCGTCTCCAGGGCACGCCGACGCGGCTGCGGAACTGTGCGATGAGCAGTCCGAACAACCCGCAGGCCGCGACGACCAGCACGGTGCCGGGGGTGACGCGGGCCGGACCCTGGGCGTAAGGGCCGAGGACGAGGGCCTCGACGACCAGCGCGGCCGCGGAGGCGGCGTACAGGGCGAGGAGGCTGGCGGGGCGCAGCAGGAGGCCGCCGGCGACGATCGGCAGGACGAGTGCGGACGGCGAGAACCAGACCGGCAGCATCAGCGTGCCGCAGGCTATGGCGGGAACGGTGAGCAGCAGCCCGATGAAGGCGAGCCAGTCGGAGGCGTCTCCGCGGAAGTAGTCGACGGCGGATTTGCGCAGGACGGTGCGGCCCCGGTGCGACCGCATGCGCATCCGGGCCAGAAGGGTCTCCACATGTGCTCGGGCCATTGCTTCGGGACCCTATCCATCCTGGCTGTGAATGCGCAGGGGTACCCCCGGACCCGGCACTCGCGGGCGTCCGAAAACGCTTCGAGTGCGACGGAATGGCCGGGTGACGAGGGGGTGTCCGGCAAGCGTCCCCCGGCCCGCGTCGCTGCGGTCACAGCACTTGGAGTCTGATGAAGATCTTGAAAACACGCTCGGCTTGCACCGGTTCAACCCGATTGACATTTACCGGCAGTCTGGTGTGAATCGGGCGGCCGGAGCAAGATCTTCAGGAGACTCCTAGCGGGCCTGGCAGGTGGGGCACCAGAAGAGGTTGCGGGCGGCGAGACCGGCGGTGCGGATCTCGCCGCCGCAGATGTGGCAGGGCATGTTCGCCCTCCGGTAGACGTACACCTCGCCGCCGTGGTCGTCCACCCGTGGCGGCCGGCCCATCGCTTCGGGGAGGTGTTCGTCACGGACGGTGTCGATGCGGTTGTGGCGCACGCCCTGGCGCATCAGGACCACCAGGTCGGCCCACATGGCGTCCCACTCGGCGCGGGTGAGGTCCTTGCCCAGGCGGTACGGGTCGATGCCGTGCCGGAAGAGGACCTCGGCGCGGTAGACGTTGCCGACGCCCGCGACGATCTTCTGGTCCATGAGGAGAGCGGCGACGGTGGTGCGGGAGCGGGAGATACGGGCCCACGCGCGGTCGGGGTCGTCGGTCGCGCGCAGCGGGTCCGGGCCGAGACGTTCGTGTATCGCCTTCTTCTCGTCCTCGCCGATCAGCGCGCAGGCCGTGGGTCCGCGCAGGTCGGCGTAGTGCTCGGCGTTCTGCAGTCGCAGCCGGACCGTGTCGGTCGCCGGCGGGGCGGGGGCGGGGCCGAAGCCGAGCTTGCCGAAGAGTCCGAGGTGGATGTGGATCCAGGCGTCGCCCAGTTCGAGGAAGAGGTGCTTGCCATGCGCCTCCGCGCTCTCCATCGCGCGCCCGTCGAGCAGGGCCGCGCTCTCGGCGAAACGGCCCTGGGGGCTGCTCACGCTGACCGGGCGGGCGGCGAACCGTTCGGTGTGGTCCTGGGCGAGGCGGTGGATCGTATGCCCCTCGGGCACGGCGAACTCCTGGGAAATGAAAACGGCCATGCCACCCCCGGGAGGGAGCGGCACGGCCGGAAGCGGGATCAGCCCTGCGGGTGGTGGGCCGGGATCGGGGGGAGCTCGCCGGTCTGCTCGTAGGCGGAGAGCATGTCGATGCGGCGGGTGTGGCGCTCCTCGTCGGAGTACGGGGTCGCCAGGAAGGCCTCGATGAAGCTGACGGCCTCGTCCTGCGTGTGCATGCGGCCGCCGACGGAGATGACGTTGGCGTTGTTGTGCTCACGGCCGAGCTGGGCGGTCTGGACGCTCCAGGCCAGGATGGCGCGGACGCCCTTGACCTTGTTCGCGGCGATCTGCTCCCCGTTGCCGGAGCCGCCGATCACGATGCCGAGGCTGCCCTCGTCCGCGGCGGTCCTCTCCGCGGCGCGGAGGCAGAAGGGCGGGTAGTCGTCCACGGCGTCGTAGATGTGGGGGCCACAGTCGACGGGCTCGTGGCCGTTGTTCTTGAGCCAGTCCACGAGGTGGTTCTTGAGCTCAAAGCCGGCATGGTCGGATCCGAGGTACACGCGCATGTGACGAGTGTGGCACGGGGAGCCCCGACGATCCGCGGCGGGTGTCGCGTAAGTCACTTCTAAAGCTCAAGTAAACCCAAAGGACGCAGATGGGACAGGGTGTGACGTCGGTCCTGGACGTCCGCTCCGGCGCCCCGTCCCGGATTGAGGTCTTCCGTCCGCGTTCATCTCAGGTTTGAATGCCGGGGCTCGCAACCCGAGAACCTAAGGATCCGTCCATGAGCTCCACGACGACCCTTCAGAAGGAAGGCAACCCCACCGGCAACCCCGGTGAAGGTGTGCCCTCCGACGGTCTGAAGGCCGGTCTCAAGAACCGCCACCTGTCCATGATCGCCATTGGCGGCGTCATCGGCGCCGGTCTCTTCGTCGGCTCCGGTGGCGGCATAGCCAAGGCCGGCCCCGCCATCCTGATCTCCTACGCGCTGGTCGGCGCGATGGTCGTCTTCGTGATGCGGATGCTGGGCGAGATGGCGGCCGCCAGCCCGAACTCGGGCTCGTTCTCCGCCTACGCCGACCGGGCGCTCGGCCGCTGGGCCGGCTTCTCCATCGGCTGGCTCTACTGGTTCTTCTGGGTCGTCGTCCTCGCCGTGGAGGCCACCGCCGGTGCCGCCATCCTGGAGAACTGGATCCCGGCCGTCCCGCAGTGGGCCTGGGCGCTGATCGTGATGGCGGTGCTGACCGCCACCAACCTCGGCTCGGTCGCCTCCTACGGTGAGTTCGAGTTCTGGTTCGCGGGCATCAAGGTCGTCGCCATCGGCGCCTTCGTGGTCATCGGCATGCTGGCGGTCTTCGGCGTCCTGCCGGGCTCCGACAACCCGGGTGCGGGCTTCGCGCACCTGACCGACGCCGGCGGCTTCTTCCCCAACGGCTACGGCGCCGTCCTCACCGGTGTGCTGATGGTCGTCTTCTCCTTCATGGGCAGCGAGATCGTCACCCTCGCCGCCGGTGAGTCGGAGAACCCCCGCAAGGCCGTCACGCAGGCCACCAACTCCGTCATCTGGCGCATCGGCGTCTTCTACCTCGGCTCGATCTTCGTCGTGCTGACGCTGCTCCCCTGGAACGACGAGTCGATCACCGAGAAGGGCTCGTACGTCGCCGCCCTCGACTCGATCGGCATCGCGAACGCCGGCACGATCATGGAGGTCATCGTCCTGACCGCCGTGCTGTCCTGCCTGAACTCGGGCCTCTACACCGCCTCCCGCATGGCCTTCTCGCTCGGTGAGCGCGGCGACGCCCCCAAGGCGTTCGCCAAGGTCAACAAGAACGGTGTGCCGGTCGCCGCGATCCTCGGCTCCACGGTCTTCGGCTTCGTCGCCGTCTACTTCAACTACGCGTTCAAGGACACGGTCTTCAACTTCCTCCTCAACTCCTCCGGCGCCATCGCGCTCTTCGTCTGGCTGGTGATCTGCTTCACCCAGCTGAGGATGCGCGGGATCCTGGTCCGCGAGGCCCCGGAGAAGCTGACCGTGAAGATGTGGCTCTTCCCGTGGCTCACCTGGGCCACCGCCGCACTGATCATGTTCGTGATCGGCTACATGTTCGTGGACGACGCCAACCGCGAGGTGGTCAGCCTGTCCACCCTCGTCGCCGGCCTGGTCGTGGCCGTCGGTGTGGTCCTGGACTTCCGCCGCAAGCGGGCCGCCGTCCAGGGCTGACGGGCCGGGGCAGTCCTGTACGTACGCCGGAGCCCGGCCCGCCTCGTCAGGCGGGCCGGGCTCCGGCCGATACGGGGGGCGGGCGTCAGCCGCGGCGGCCCACCAGCTTCCAGGCGGCCGGCAGGGCGCCCATCGCGAGGGCCGCCTTGAGGGCGTCGCCGATCAGGAACGGGGTCAGGCCCGCCGCGACGGCCGCGCTCAGGGACATCCCGGTGGCGGCCATCAGGTACGGCACGCCCACCGCGTAGATCACCGCGGAGCCGAGCACCATCGTGCCCGCCGTACGCAGGACCGAGCGGTCGGCGCCGCGCCGCGCGAGGGCGCCGACGACGGTGGCGGCGAGCAGCATGCCGAGCACGTACCCGAAGGAGGCGCCGCCCGCGCCGGAGGTGCCGCCCGCGAACCACGGGACGCCCGCCATGCCGACGAGGGCGTACAGGGCCAGCGACAGGAAGCCGCGGCGGGCGCCGAAGGCGGTGCCGACGAGCAGCGCGGCGAAGGTCTGGCCCGTGACGGGGACCGGGGAACCGGGGACGGGCACCGCGATCTGCGCGGCGATCCCGGTCAGGGCGGCGCCGCCGACGACGAGCGCGATGTCGCGCACGCGGCTCGCGGGCAGCAGGTCGGCGAGGACGGCGCCGGGCCGGAGGGAGACGGAAGCAGTGCTCATGAGGGGGCTCCGCGAGGTGGTGGGGTGGGGACGATCACCGACGTTAGTGCGCGGCCTGCGGCCGCCCCACCGCCGCCCGGAACAAAGCCCCGCTCCCGCCGTTGGTGGGGTCTGCACAAAGCCCGCTCCCCCGACCGGGCCGACGTGATCCTCGTCACGAGCAACATCCGACAACACGTCCGTTTTGCACGGACGGCCGCCGCTCAGCAAGACTGTTGGATCCCGCCAAGCCAAAGGCGGAGTCCCCACCACCGCTGGGCCGAACGAGAGTACGAGCACTCCTCATGCGTGAGCGCCTGCCAGAAGCACCTCCCACGACGGGCGACCTGCCCGCGGAACCCCTCAGCCACAGCCTCAAGCAGCGCCACCTGACCATGCTGGGGCTCGGCGGCGTGATCGGCGCCGGCCTCTTCGTCGGCTCCGGCGCCGGCATCGGCATCGCCGGTCCCGCGATCATCTGCTCCTACCTCCTCGCCGGCGTCCTCGCGATGCTGGTGATGCGCGCGCTCGGCGAGATGTCGGCCGCGATGCCCGCCTCGGGCTCCTTCTCCGTCTACGCGGAGCGGGCGCTCGGCCGCTGGGCCGGCTTCTCGGCGGGCTGGCTGTACTGGTTCCTGCTGGTCGTGGTGCTGGCGGTGGAGGCCACCGGCGCCGCGAAGATCGCGAACGGCTGGCTGCCCGCGGTCGACCAGTGGATCTGGGTGCTGCTGTTCATGGTGGTCTTCACCGTGAGCAACCTGGCCGCGGTGAAGAACTTCGGCGAGTTCGAGTTCTGGTTCGCCGCCCTCAAGGTCGGCGCGATCGTGCTCTTCCTGATCCTCGGCACCCTCGCGATCCTCGGCGTGCTCCCGGACACGGATCCCGTCGGCATGGCCAACCTCACCGGCCAGGGCGGCTTCTTCCCCGAGGGCTTCGGCGGCGTGGTCGCCGGCATGCTCGCCGTCATCTTCGCCTTCGGCGGCCTGGAGGTCGTCACCATCGCGGCCGCCGAGTCCGACGACCCGGCCCGGTCGGTGTCCCGCGCGGTGCGCAGCGCCGTGTGGCGCATCCTCTTCTTCTACGTGGGCTCGATGGTGGTCGTCGTGACCCTGCTGCCGTGGGACTCGCTGGCGCCGGGGCAGAGCCCCTACGTCGCCGTCCTCGACTCCATCGGCATCCCGGCGGCCGGCCAGATCATGAACATCGTGGTGTTCGTGGCCCTGCTGTCGGCGCTCAACGCGAACCTGTACGGGTCCTCGCGCATGGTGTTCTCGCTGGCCGAGCGCGGCGAGGCGCCGAAGGGGCTGCTGAAGGTCTCGGGCGGCGGGGTGCCGCGCCGGGCGGTGTTCGCGTCGGTGGCCTTCGGCTTCGTCTCGGTGGTGCTCAACCTGCTGTGGCCGGACACGATCTTCCTCTACATGCTCAACGCTGTCGGGGCCGTCCTGCTGTTCGTGTGGGCGCTGATCGCCGTCTCGCAGCTGAGGCTGCGCCGCCGGATCGAGCGGGACATGCCCGAGCGGCTGATCCTGCCGATGTGGCTGTTCCCGTACGCCACCTGGGCTGCGCTGGCCGGGATGGCGACGGTCCTGGTCCTGATGCTGTTCGACGACTCCGCGCGGCCGCAGCTGCTGTGGTCGACGGGCGCGGCCCTGCTGGTCCTCGCCGTGGCGGGCGTCCGCGAGCTGCGGGAGCGGCGGGCCGCCTGACCCCGTATCACGTTCCGGGAGCACCCAGGACCCCCGTGCCGCGGCACGGGGGTCCTGCCTTTGCGGGTCCTGCCTTTGCGGGGTCCTGCCGTTGTGGGGTCCTGCCGTCGCAGGCCCCACGCCTCCCGGGTCGTACGGACATGATCACGATCCGTGAAGCGGCTGTCCGAATATCGGACGCAGCACGTCCGGTGATCGGACGCTCGGCAGACTGGGGCCGCTCCACCCCGCTCCACCCCCGCACCTGACAGGCATGCACCCCATGAGCCACACCAGCACCGTCGCACCTCCCGGGCCTGCGCGGACCGACTCCGGATCCCCGCTCGGCAACGGACTCAAGCAGCGCCACCTCTCGATGATCGCCCTCGGCGGTGTCATCGGCGCCGGACTCTTCGTCGGCTCCGGAGCCGGCATCGCGGCCGCGGGCCCCTCGATCGTGCTCGCCTACGCCGCGTCCGGACTGCTCGTGATGTTCGTGATGCGGATGCTCGGCGAGATGTCCGCCGCCAACCCCGCCTCCGGCTCCTTCTCGGTGCACGCCGAGCGGGCGATCGGCCCGTGGGCCGGGTTCACCGCCGGCTGGATGTTCTGGACGCTGCTGTGCGTGGGCGTGGCCATCGAGGCGATCGGCGCGGCGCACATCATGACGGGCTGGTTCCCGGGCACCCCGTCCTGGATGTGGGTGCTGGTGTTCATGGCGCTGTTCTGCGGCTCCAACCTGGCCGCCGTCTCGAACTTCGGCGAGTTCGAGTTCTGGTTCTCCGCCCTCAAGATCGGCGCCATCGGCCTCTTCCTGGGGCTGGGCGTACTGGCCGTCCTCGGCCTGCTGCCCGGCACCGGCGCCCCCGGCACCACCAACCTGCTCCACAACGGCGGCTTCCTGCCGGGCGGCGTGGACGGCCTGCTGGTCGGACTGCTGGCCTCGGTCGTCGCGTACGGCGGACTGGAGACGGTCACCATCGCGGCCGCCGAGTCGGAGGACCCGGTCAAGGGTGTGGCCAAGGCCGTGCGGACCACCATGTGGCGCATCGCCGTCGTCTACGTCGGCTCCATGCTGGTCATCGTCACCCTGCTGCCGTGGAACGACCCGAAGGTCAGCGAGCAGGGTCCGTACGCGGCCACCCTGGACCACCTGGGCATCCCGGCGGCCGGCGAGATCATGAACGTGGTCATCCTGATCGCCCTGCTGTCCGCGATGAACGCCAACATCTACGGCTCCTCGCGCATGGCCTACTCCCTCGTCTCCCGCGGGCAGGGCCCGAAGGCACTGGGCAAGGTCACCGGCCGGGTGCCGCGCCGCGCGGTGCTCGCCTCCTCCGGCTTCGGCTTCGTCACCGTGCTGCTGTCGTACTGGTACCCGGACACCCTGTTCGCCTGGCTGCTGAACATGGTCGGCGGGGTCATCCTGATCGTCTGGGGCTTCATCGCCGTCTCGCAGTTCGTGCTGCGCCGCCGGCTGGAGCGCGAGGCGCCCGAGAGGCTGGTCGTGCGGATGTGGGGCTTCCCGTACCTGACCTGGGTGGCGCTGGCCGGGGTGGCCGCGGTCCTGGTACTGATGGCGCTGGGCGAGGACACCCGGGTCCAGGTGGTCTTCACCGGCGGGCTCACCGTCGCCCTCGCCGTGACCGGCTACGTGATGCAGCGCCGGGCGGCCGCCGCCGCCCGCTGAACTCCCCTCGACCACAGGTGGGCCCCGTGCGAAGGCACGGGGCCCACCTGCGTTTCACAGAGGTGACCCTTACGTGTGAGACGGAATAGATACTGTTAGCGTGCAGTTGCGCATTAATTGCAATAAGCGATTGGCACGCCGAGGGGACCGGAAACACGCATGGCCATCTACACGCTTCCTGAGCTTCCGTACGACTACGCGGCGCTGGAGCCGGTGATCAACCCGCAGATCATCGAGCTGCACCACGACAAGCACCACGCGGCCTACGTCACGGGCGCCAACAACACGCTGGAGCAGCTGGCGGAGGCGCGCGACAAGGAGAACTGGGGCGCCCTCAACGGCCTTGAGAAGAACCTCGCGTTCCACCTCTCCGGCCACATCCTGCACAGCATCTACTGGCACAACATGGCGAGCCCGAAGACCGGCGAGGGCGGCGGCGAGCCCACAGCGGCCGACGGCCTGGGCGACCTGGCCGACGCGATCACCGAGTCCTTCGGCTCCTTCGCGAAGTTCAAGAAGCAGCTGACCTTCGCCTCCTCCGCCACCCAGGGCTCCGGCTGGGGCGTGCTCGCGTACGAGCCCGTCAGCGGCCGCCTGCTCGTCGAGCAGGTCTACGACCACCAGGGCAACGTCGGCGTGGCCAGCACGCCGATCCTGGTCTTCGACGCCTGGGAGCACGCCTTCTACCTGCAGTACAAGAACCAGAAGGTGGACTTCATCGAGGCGATGTGGAACGTCGTCAACTGGCAGGACGTCTCCAGGCGCTACGCCGACGCCAAGGCGAACACCCCGCTGCTGATCCCCGTCAAGGGCTGACCGCACCCCAGAACCCGTCCGCCTCGTGATCGTCTTCTCAGCCTTCACCGGCGGGCGTGTCCAGCGGAAGACCCCCGTGAGGACGTGACTCACGGGGGTCTTCTGTGTGTGCGGTGCGGGGCGGGGCGGCCTGACGGCTACTCGAAGGAGGGGCCCTTGGTGCGGGTCCGCTTGATCTCGTAGAAGCCGGGGGTGGAGGCGACGAGCAGGGTGCCGTCCCACAGCCGGGCCGCGGCCTCACCGCGCGGGGTCGGGGTGACGACCGGGCCGAAGAAGGCGACGTCGTCCTCGCCGTCGGCGCCCGGAACGGAGATCACCGGGGTGCCGACCTCCTGGCCGACCCGGTCGATGCCGCTGTTGTGGGAGGCGCGCAGCACCTCGTCGTACTCGTCGGAGTCGGCGTACGCGAGCAGCTCGGCCGGCAGGCCGACCTCGGCCAGCGCCTCGGCTATGACCTCGCGGGTCGGGCCCTTGTCCTCGTTGTGGATGCGGGTGCCGAGCGCGGTGTACAGCTTGCCGGTGACCTCGTCGCCGTGCTTCTGCTGGGCCGCTGTGACCACGCGCACGGGGGCCCAGCCCTTGGGGCCGAGCAGCTCGCGGTAGACCTCGGGCAGCTCGTCGAGCTTGTTCTCGTTGAGGACGGCGAGGCTCATCACGTGCCAGCGCACCTCGACGTCGCGGACCTTCTCGACCTCCAGCATCCAACGGGACGTCATCCAGGCCCAAGGGCAGAGCGGGTCGAACCAGAAGTCGACCGGGGTCTTCTCCCGCACCTGGGTCTCGGTCATGTCTCTCCTCGGGGTCGTCTCAGGCGGAAAAGGCGTCAGCGGCGCACGTCCTGCCGTGGCCAACCAGCACGCCGTCGCACGCATTCCCCTCGTGCGAGGATTCGACCCAAGGACGCGATCACGCACGAAGGAGTGCAGGTGCCCGGAGAGAATCTGTCCCGCGAGGAGGCCCGCGAGCGGGCCGAGCTGCTGTCCGTCGACGCCTACGAGGTCGTCCTCGACATCCGGTCGGCGGTGGACGAGGCCGAGCCGGCGGAGGGCCCCCGGACCTTCCGCTCGGTGACGACGATCCGCTTCCGGGCCGCGGTCCCGGGCGCTGCCACCTTCGCGGACCTGATCGCCCCTTCGGTCAACTCCGTGACCCTGAACGGGCGGGCGCTGGACGTGGCCGCCGCCTTCGACGGGTCCCGGATCGCCCTGGACGGCCTGGCCTCCGAGAACGTCCTGGTGGTGGACGCGAACTGCGCGTACAGCCGGACGGGCGAGGGCCTGCACCGCTTCGTGGACCCGGAGGACGGCGAGGTCTACCTCTACACGCAGTACGAGCCGGCCGACGCCCGGCGGGTGTACGCGAACTTCGAGCAGCCGGACCTGAAGGCGCCCTACCGCTTCGAGGTGACCGCGCCCGAGGGCTGGCAGGTGTGGAGCAACGGCGCCGAGGAGTCCCGCGAGGGGCAGACCCGCCGCTTCGCCGAGACCGCGCCGATCTCCACGTACATCACCTGTGTGGTGGCGGGCCCCTACCACTACGTGACGGACACCTACACCCGCGGGGACCTGACCATCCCACTGGGCGCGATGTGCCGCAAGGGGCTGGCGAAGCACTTCGACGCGGACGACATCTTCCTCGTCACCAAGCAGGGCTTCGACCTCTTCCACGAGATCTTCGACTACCCCTACCCGTTCGGGAAGTACGACCAGGCCTTCGTGCCGGAGTACAACCTGGGCGCCATGGAGAACCCGGGGATGGTGACCTTCCGGGAGGAGTACATCTTCCGCGGCAAGGTCACGCAGGCCTCGTACGAGCGGCGCGCGAACGTCATCCTGCACGAGATGGCGCACATGTGGTTCGGCGACCTGGTCACCATGAAGTGGTGGGACGACCTGTGGCTGAAGGAGTCCTTCGCGGACTTCATGGGCTCCTTCGGGCTCGTCGAGGCCACCCGCTTCGACCAGGCGTGGGTGACCTTCGCCAACAGCCGCAAGTCGTGGGCCTACCGCGCCGACCAGCTGCCGTCCACCCACCCGATCACGGCCGACATCCGCGACCTGGAGGACGCCAAGCTGAACTTCGACGGCATCACCTACGCCAAGGGCGCGGCGGTGCTCAAGCAGCTGGTCGCCTACGTCGGACGGGAGGCGTTCCTGGAGGGCGCACGCCGCTACTTCAAGGCGAACGCGTACGGGAACACCACCCTGGACGACTTGCTGTCGGTGCTCGGCGAGGTGTCCGGGCGGGACATGACCGAGTGGTCGCGGGCCTGGCTCCAGACGGCGGGCGTGAACGCGCTGACCCCGGTGGTGACCTACGACCCCGCGGGCCGGATCGCCGAGCTCGCGGTCGTCCAGGAGGGCGAGGAGCTGCGGCCGCACCGGGTCGGCGTCGGCCTGTACCGGCTGCAGCCGGACGGCGCGCTGGTCCGCTACGCGCGGGCCGAGGCGGACGTCGCCGGCGCCCGGTCGGTGATCGGGGAGCTGGCCGGGCGGGACCGGCCCGACCTGGTCCTGGTCAACGACGAGGACCTCACCTACTGCAAGATCCGCTTCGACGAGGGTTCGCTGGCGACGCTGCGCACGCACCTGGGCGGCCTGACGGATCCGCTGGCGCGGGCGCTGAGCTGGTCGGCGCTGTGGAACCTGACGCGGGACGGCCTGATGCCGGCGCGCGACTTCGTCTCGCTGGTGCTGGCGCACGCGGGCCGGGAGACGGACGTCGGCGTCCTGCAGATGCTGCACGCGCAGACGCAGACGGCGGTCACGCACTACGCGGCTCCGGAGCGGCGCGAGCAGAGCGGCCGGGACCTGGCGGCGGGCGCACTGCACCAGCTGCGGGCGGCCGAGCCGGGGTCGGAGCACCAGCTGACCTGGGCGCGCTTCTTCGCGGCGAGCGCGGCGACGGAGGGCGACTTCCAGCTGCTGCTGGGGCTGTTGGAGGGGTCGGCGCGGATCGACGGGCTGGAGGTGGACCAGGAGCTGCGCTGGGACTTCCTGCTGCCGCTGGCCGCGCACGGGGCGGTGGACGGGGGCGTCCTGGCCGCCGAACTGGCCCGCGACGACACGGCGTCGGGCAGGCGGCACCAGGTGCGGTGCCTCGCGGCGCGTCCCTCGCAGGCGGTGAAGGACCAGGCGTGGGCGGCGGTCGTGGAGTCGGACGCGCTGTCCAACGCGCTGGTGGAGGCGACGATCGCGGGCATGCAGCAGCCCTCGCAGCGGGACCTGCTGGCGGCCCACGCGGGGCGCTACTTCGAGGTGATCGAGCGGGTGTGGACGGACCGGTCGATCCAGATCGCCATGGACGTCGTGAAGGGGCTCTACCCCTCGCTCCAGGGCGACGAGGCCACCCTGGACGCCACGGACGCCTGGCTGGCCGGGCATGAGGACGCCGCCCCCGCGCTGCGCCGCCTGGTCCTGGAGTCCCGCGACGACCTGGCCCGGGCCCTGCGCGCCCAGGCCTGCGACGCGGCGGCCGGCTGACCGAACCGGGCTCTGCCCCGGCCTGGTCCTCGGACGCCGGAGTCCGAGGCACGGGGTCCGGGGCGGAGCCCCCCCGGTGCGGGGCCTGCGGCGCCGCAGGCTATCGGCAGTCGAACGCTCGTACTTTAGCCCCAGCTTGTCCGTATTTCTCGACAGGCGCGTAACAGGGGTTAGCAGGGCCATGGCCTCAGGGAATCACCGCGTCATGAACCACAACGCACCCCTCCCCCTCGCCCACCTCACCGGCAACCGTCCCCGCGTGCTGACCCTCGCGCAGCTGCGCGAGCACGGCGTGAGCGCCTCCGAGGCCGCCGAGCGGCCGTGGCGGCAGATCCTGCCCGGCGTGTTCCTGCTCCACTCCGGGCCGGCGACCAGCGAGGAGCGGCTGCACGCCGCGCTGCTGTACGCGGGACGGCGCGGCGGGGGCGAGGCCATGATCACCGGGTCGGCGGCGCTGGCCCTGTACCGCTTCGCCTCCGCGCCGCCACTGCTCGCCCTGTCGCACATCGACGTGCTGGTGCCGGGCACCCGGCGGCTGCGGTCCACCGGCGACGTGCGGATCATCCGCGCACGCACCGCGCCCCGGCCCCAGGAGGTCACGGGGCTGCCCGTGGCGCCCGTCGCGCGGGCCGTGGGCGACGCCGTCGCGCAGCTCTCCGACGCCGGCACCGTCCGCCGGCTGCTGAGCGAGGCCGTCCGCAGCGGGCACTGCGAACCGGCGGCGATCGTACGGGAGCTGACGGTGGCCCGGCTGCTGGGTCGGCCGCACGTGGTGGACGCCGTCGAGTCCCTCCTCGCGGAGGGCCGGGCCATGGCCGAGGACCGGCTGTACCACCTCGTACGCGGCTACGAGCTGCCCGCCCCCGTCTGGAACGTGGACCTGCGGATCCCCGGCGGCCCGCACCTCGGCGGGGTCGACGCGTACTGGCCGGAGCACTCCGTGGCGCTGGAGATCGACACCCGCGCCCCGCGCCAGGGGGAGGACGAGGAGTGGTCCGAGTGCGTGCGCAAGCGGGAGACCCTGGAGCGGCTCGGGGTGACCGTCGTCCACATCACCCCGCGCAAGCTGCGCGACTGGCCCGAGCAGCAGGCCGCGGTCATCCGGACCGCCCTGACGGCGGCCGACGGCCGCGAGCCCGCCGCCTACCTGGTGGTGCTCCCCAGGTGAGGCGAGTACTCCGGGGTACTCCACAGCAGCCGCCCCGGATGCACACCCTCCACCACCGACTCCACCCGGAAGCGGGTGCGGCGGCCGCCGTCGGCCGCGAACTCCGTCCGGGCCCGGCCGCTGAGCTGGAGGACGGACCCGCTCTCCCAGTCCGGGAAGAGCAGTCCGGCCCGCGGGTCGGCCGTCAGGTTCCCCAGGGTCAGGAACATCGCGTTCCCGGCGTAGTCCGGCCAGGCCAGCTCGACCGGGGAGAGCACCTCCACGAATCCCGGCAGGCCGCCGCGGTGACTGGCGTCGGCCCCGTCCGCCTCCGCCGTGGTGGCGACGAAGAAGGTGTCGGCGCGCCGGACGGCACGCACCTGGCCGGGGGTCAGCGCGTCCCCGCGGCCCACGACGCCGACCCCCTCCGCGACCCGTTCCAGCGGCCGGCGCTTCTGCAGGTACTTGGGGCAGTTGGCGAAGACCTGCTCGGCCTCGACGGCGAAGCCCCGCGGTGTCGGCGCGAGGGTTCCGTTCAGCCGCATCCGGCGCCGGGTGCGCGGGTCCAGCGCGATGGTCCCGACCCGCGCCCCGTCCGTGGCCAGCGCCTCCGCAAGGGGGTCTCCGGCCGGCACCCCTCCCGCCACGGCGATCCGGTGCGGGCCGGTGGCCCGTACGAAGCCGGGCGGGCCGGTGAGCAAGGAGGCCCACATCCGGCCGGCGCCGTCGGCGGCCCCGACGACCAGGTGCGGCTGGAGTTCCAGGAAGGCCGCGGCGACGTCGCGGATGCCCGTACCGATCGAGCGGCCGACGTGCTCGGCCGGCCCGCGCACGCCCACCCGCTCCTGCACCGCCAGCGACCCCCAGTGGTAGATGCCGCCCATTAGAAGAACCCGCAGGTCGGCGCCCCCGCGATGGGGGCGGGCTCATCCTCGGCGCCGGTCGGTACGGAGATCTCCAGGCGGGTGCCGTCGGGGTCGTGGAAGAAGATCCCGCCGGATGCCGCGCCCTCGCCGTGTGCGACGACGCCCTCGTAGGCGAACGCGACGCCCAGGCCGCGCAGCCGCTCCTCGTACGCGCGCACCTCCTCGACAGCGCCGGCCGAGAACGCCAGGTGGTGCAGTCCTGCCGCGGCGGGGGCGTAGGCGCCGTCCGCCTGCTGCCAGAGCGCGAGGACGAGCTCGCCGTCCTGGCCGAGGAGGGCGAAGCGACGGCCTTCCTCCTTGCCCTCGGCGAGCACCTGGAAGTCGAGGGCGTCCCGGTAGAAGGCGAGCGAGCCCTCCAGGTCGGTGACGTTCAGGCCGACGTGCCCGGTGCGGAGCTTGCTGATGACGGTGGTCATGACGGGTCCTTCCCCAGAGGCCGTTCAACGGGTTCTAACCTTCTAAACACAAATTAAGGGTTAGAGCGGTCGACGTCAACCGCTCACGTACTCTTGAGGGGTTAGCGAGCGAGGAGACGGACATGACGACGGCGGACGCACGGCCCCTGACCGGGGAGCCGATCGCCCTCGACCTGCTGAACACCCGCTGGACGCGGGAGGGGGAGCCCGTCGACCTCTTCGCCGGGGCCTTCGGACTGAGCCGCGTCGAAGGACTCGCGGTCTGGCTGGAGTCCGCCGGTCTGGCCGACCGCTTCCGGGCCGACGCCTCGACCCTCGTCCATCTGCTGACCGCGCGTGAGGCGCTGGCCCGCGCGGTGGCGGACCCGGCCGACGAGGGTGCTCGCGCCCTGGTCGACGCCGTACTGGAGCACGGCCGCATCCGCGCCACCCTGACCGCGGAAGGGCCGGGCGAGCGCGCCGAGTTCGACGACCCCACCTGGGGGCCGGCCTGGACGGCCGCCCGGAACTACCTGGAACTGCTGAGCTCCGCGCCCGAGCGGATCCGCAAGTGCGCCTCCGAGACCTGCGTCCTGCACTTCCACGACACCTCGCGCAACGGCACGCGGCGCTGGTGCTCGATGTCCGCCTGCGGAAACCGGGCGAAGGCCTCGCGCCACTACGCGCGCACGCGCGAGCGCTGACCGCTCGGAATCTGTCACACCCGTACCGGCGAACGCCCCGGCTCCGGAACCGACTTGAGGCCGTCAAGTCGATAAATCAACTCCTCGGCCCCGATGGTTCGCACCAGTGCGCCCGGATACGGCCCCACTGGCGGACGTCACGCGGTGGCGGGTCTCCGCCACCGCAGGTCTCGGTCGATGACATCCCTCCCCAAAGACCTGTCGCTTGAGGAAAGCTGACCGGTCATCCGGCACCGAAATCCGGACCGTATCTTTCACTTACCAGGGATGCTGATGACCCTCGAATCCCCCAGTTCCATACCCGGGGCCAGACGCGTCGCGCGCGTCGCGGCCGCGGCCGGCCTGGTCGCCGCCCTCGCGGCGACCGGCGCCGCGCCTGTGTTCGCGGCGACCGGCGCGGACACCCCGGGCACCTCGCCCGCGGTCAAGTCCGCCGACCAGAAGCTCGGTTCGGCCGACGTCGAACTCCTGCAGGAGGCCAAGGCCAAGGGTGACGCGAACGTCACGGTCATGGTCGCGACCACACCCGGCCAGACCAAGCAGGTCGCCGACCAGCTCGACGCCGTACAGGGCGCCTCGGTCGGCCGGACGTACGACAACCTCGGTTACGTGCGCGCCACCCTGCCGACCGGCCAGGCGGAGGCCGCGCTGAAGGCGGCTGCCAAGCTGTCCTCGGTGCACGGCATCGACCTGCGTCACGAGATCCAGCTGCCGGACCCGCGCCCCGACGCCGGCCGGGAGGCCGGCACGGTCAAGAAGACCGCGGCCGAGACGTACGCCGCGCCGGGCAAGGACACCCCGGCGAAGAACCCGTACAACCCGTCCTTCGAGACCGGCGCGGTCGACTTCGTCGCGGACAACCCGCAGGCCGACGGCCGCGGCGTGACCATCGGCATCATGGACTCGGGTGTCGACCTCGGCCACCCGGCCCTGCAGAAGACCACCACCGGCGAGCGCAAGATCGTCGACTGGGTGACCGCCACCGACCCGATCACCGACAACGACGGCACCTGGCGTGCGCAGATCACCCCGGTCACCTCAGCGGGCGGCGCCTTCACCGCGGGCGGCCAGAGCTGGAAGGCACCCGAGGGCAGCTTCCAGTGGAGCCGGTTCAGCGAGTCGATCACCGCCAACGGTGACATGAAGGGCGACGTCAACCGCGACGGGGACACCACCGACCGGTTCGGCATGCTCTACGACGCCGCCGCCGGCACCGTCCGCGTCGACACCGACCAGGACGGCGACTTCACGAACAACGAGCCGATGAAGCCGTACAAGGACGGCTACCAGATCGGCTACTTCGGCACGGACAACCCGGCGACCGAGGTCGCCGAGCGGATTCCGTTCGTGATCGAGATCCGCAAGGACGTCCCGATGGACCCGCTGGGCGGGGACTGGGTCGGCAAGAAGGCCGACTTCGTCAACATCGGCATCATCGAGTCCGAGCACGGCACGCACGTCGCCGGCATCACCGCCGCAAACAGCCTCTTCGGCGGCAAGATGAACGGCGAGGCGCCCGGCGCGAAGCTCGTCTCCTCACGCGCCTGCTCCTGGTCCGGCGGCTGCACCAACGTCGCGCTGACCGAGGGCATGATCGACCTCGTCGTCAACCGCGGTGTGGACATCGTCAACATGTCCATCGGCGGCCTGCCGGCGCTGAACGACGGCAACAACGCGCGCGCCGAGCTCTACCGCAACCTCGTCGACACCTACGGTGTCCAGCTGGTCATCTCGGCCGGCAACTCCGGCCCGGGTGTGAACACCATCGGCGACCCGGCCCTCGCGGACAAGGTCATCTCCGTGGGCGCCTCGGTCTCCAAGGAGACGTGGGCCGCCAACTACGGCTCCGGCGTGAGCACGAAGTACAACATGTTCCCCTTCTCCTCGCGCGGTCCGCGTGAGGACGGCGGCTTCACGCCGACCATCAGCGCCCCCGGCGCGGCCGTCAACACCATCCAGACCTGGCTGCCCGGCGCGCCGGTGAAGGAGGCGGGCTACACCCTGCCGGCCGGTTACGGCATGCTCCAGGGCACCTCGATGGCCTCGCCGCAGGCCGCGGGCGCCAGCGCGCTGCTGATCTCGGCCGCGAAGCAGCAGGGCATCAAGCTGACCCCGGCCTCCCTGCGGGTCGCGCTCACCAGCTCCGCGAAGAAGATCGACAACGTCCCGGCGCACGCGCAGGGTTCGGGTCTGATCGACGTGAACGGCGCGTGGGAGTCCATCCAGCGCGACGCCAAGGCCAACGAGTTCACCGTCAAGGCGCCGGTCGACACCGCGATCGACCAGTTCCTGAAGACCCCGGGCTTCGGCACCGGCCTGTACGACCGCGAGGGCGGCCTCAAGGTCGGCCAGAAGAAGGTCTACAACGTCGTCGTCACCCGCACCACGGGCGTCAAGTACGGCACCCGGCACGACCTGAGCTGGCGCAACAACGACGGCACCTTCAAGGTCGTCGGCGGCTACGACTACGTCACCCTGCCGCTGAACAAGCCCGTCACCATCAAGGTCGAGGCCAAGGCCAAGACGGCCGGCGTCCACAGCGGCATCCTGCAGCTGGACGACGAGACCACCGAGGGCATCGACAAGCAGATCCTGACGACCGTCGTGGCTTCCGCCCCCCTGGCCGCGCCGGCGTTCTCCCTGTCGCAGTCCTCCACCGTGCAGCGCAACTCGCACACGTCGTACTTCGTGACCGTGCCGCCGGGCGCCAAGAGCCTGGAGGTCGCCCTGGGCGGTCTCGCGGCGGGTGCCCAGACGCGCTTCATCGCGATCCACCCGTACGGCGTGCCGGTGGACCCGACGTCCACCGTCAACTGCTACCCGAACTACGACAACCCGGCGAACACCTGCCGCCCCGACGTGCGCTCGTACCCCGAGCCGACGCCGGGCGTCTGGGAGATCGAGGTCGAGGCCCGTCGTACCTCGCCGGTCCTGGACAACCCGTTCAAGCTGGACGTCTCCGTGCTCGGCGCGGCCTTCGACCCCGCGGTCAAGGTCCTGCCCGAGGTGAAGCAGGGCACCCCGGCCGCGGTCCAGTGGAGCGTCAAGAACGCCGGCGCGGCCATCACCGGCGGCAAGCTCAAGGGCGGCCCGCTCGGTTCCGCGAAGGTCGCCAAGCCGACCCTCGCGAACGGTGAGACCCACACCACCGAGATCGCGGTGCCCGCGGGCACCTCGCGCCTCGACGTCGCCATCGGCAAGGTGTCCGACACCGCCGCCGACCTGGACCTGGAGGTCTACAAGGACGGCGTCAAGGTGGGCTCCGCCGCCGACGGCGACTCCGAGGAGGCCGTGAGCCTGGTCAACCCGGCCGCGGGCACCTACACCGTCAAGGTGATCGGCTACGCGATCCCGTCCGGTTCGACCACGTACGACTACCGCGACGTGTTCTTCTCGGCCGCCCTGGGCTCCGTCCAGGTCGACGAGGCCGCCGCGGTGAACCTCGCCACCGGCGCCACCGCGCAGGTCTCGGCGAACGTCCTGGTCACCGGCGCGGCCCCCGAGGGCCGTCAGTTCTTCGGCCAGGTCGAGCTGCTCAACGCCCGCGGCACCGCCGCCGGCACCGGCAGCGTCCAGATCGAGAAGGTCCTCCCGTAGCACCTTCCGCAGGGAAACCCGAGGGGGCGGCGCTCTGACGAGCACCGCCCCCTCGGGCCGTTCCCCGGAGTGGCTTTTCGGCCTTCGGTCGATCATGTCCGGATAGCGGACGCGACAGACCGGATGTTAACCGGCCCCGACCAGGCAAAACGGTCGCCCGGAGGCCGTGAAACAAGGCCACTACGCACGCGTCACAGGTGTTCACATTCAGAACACCGTCCGGTCCTCGGACAATGGATTGGACAAGGCTCGTGGGGTCGAACGCATGATGGCCTCACGCGCGCCCGCGACACATGGATCAAGAGGAGTCAACGTGAGGGTCGGAATCGTCGGAGCCACCGGTCAGGTCGGCGCAGTCATGCGCAGCATCCTCGCCGAGCGCAAGTTCCCGGTGGACGAGCTGCGCCTGTTCGCCTCGTCCCGGTCCGCCGGCTCGACGATCGAGTGGGAGGGCCGCGAGATCACCATCGAGGACGCCTCCACGGCCGACTACTCCGGCCTGGACATCGTGCTCTTCTCGGCGGGCGGTGCCACCTCCAAGGCCCTGGCCGAGAAGGTCGCCTCGCAGGGCGCCGTCGTCATCGACAACTCCTCCGCCTGGCGCAAGGACCCCGAGGTCCCCCTCGTCGTCTCCGAGGTCAACCCGCACGCGATCAGGAACCGGCCCAAGGGCATCATCGCGAACCCGAACTGCACCACCATGGCGGCCATGCCGGTGCTGCGCCCGCTGCACGACGAGGCCGGCCTGTCCGCGCTGATCGCCACCACCTACCAGGCCGTCTCCGGCTCGGGCCTGGCCGGTGTCGCCGAGCTCGACGGCCAGGTCAAGGCCGTCTCCGAGGGCGCGACCGGGCTGGTCCACGACGGCGGCGCCGTCGACTTCCCCGAGCCGGGCGTCTACAAGCGCCCGATCGCCTTCAACGTGCTCCCGCTCGCGGGCTCGATCGTCGACGACGGCTCCTTCGAGACCGACGAGGAGCAGAAGCTCCGCAACGAGTCCCGCAAGATCCTGGAGCTCCCGGAGCTCAAGGTGTCGGGCACCTGCGTGCGCGTGCCGGTCTTCTCCGGCCACTCCCTCCAGATCAACGCCCGCTTCGACCGCCCGATCAGCGTCGAGCGCGCCTACGAGCTGCTGAAGGACGCCGCGGGCGTGGAGCTGTCCGAGATCCCGACCCCCCTCCAGGCCGCCGGCAAGGACGCCTCGTACGTGGGTCGCATCCGCGTGGACGAGACGGTGGAGAACGGCCTCGCGCTGTTCGTGTCGAACGACAACCTCCGCAAGGGCGCCGCGCTGAACGCGGTCCAGATCGCGGAGCTCGTGGCCGACGAGCTGCGCGGCTGACCCCGCCGCAGGCACGAGGGGAGGGCGGGCGCCGCACGGCGCCCGCCCTCCCTCCGTGTCAGGGCCGGCGCACCTCGAACTGGAAGCAGCCGAACTCGGCGAAACGCAGGTGTACGAGGGCCACCCCGGGATCGGCGAAGGCCTCGGCCAGGGCCCCGTCGATCACCCCGTCGGGATCCTCCCCGAGGTCCAGGACCCGCCCGCCGAGGATGTGCCCGCGGGCGTCGTAGCGTCGGGCGGTGCGCTGCACCCCGGCCCGGGCGAACGGGTACCCGCCGCCCTCCGCGGGCCCCCCGCACGCCTCGGCGTGGACGAAGACGGGCCCCTGCTCGTCGTAGGCGCCCGGATCGGCTCCGGTCCACGCCGCCCAGCGGCGCAGCGGCGCGTACGAGACGAGCGCGATCCGCTCCCCCGCCGTACTGGTGCGCAGGCAGCACCGCAGCGGTGCCCCGCCCTCCCCGTCGGTGTACGGGACGGGGCCCCGTCCCGCGTCGTCGCGCACGCGGAGCTCCTCAAGCACCGCCTCCTCGATGGGCCTCGCCCGGTATCTGCTGGTCATGCCCATCAGCGTGCCGGGGCGGGGCTTGCCTGTCCGGCAGGTTTGCGACCTCGCGTTCGCCCGTGGATTACTCCGGGGCGGTGACCCGTCCCCCGTGGAAGGATGTCGGGGCAACGTCACCATCAAAGGAGATGACCGCGTGCCAGGCACGATTCTCACCCGTGAAGAGGCTCAGCAGCGTGCGAAGCTGCTCACCGTCGACTCGTACGAGATCGAACTCGATCTCAGCGGTGCGCAGGAGGGCGGGACCTACCCGTCCGTGACCACCGTGCGCTTCCAGTCGGCCGAGGCCGGGGCGGAGACCTTCATCGACCTGGTCGCCCCCGCGGTGCACGAGGTCGTCCTCAACGGCAAGTCGCTCGACGTCGCGGCCGTCTTCCGCGACTCGCGGATCGCCCTGGCGCACCTCGCGGCCGGAGCCAACGAGCTGCGGGTCGTCGCGGACTGCGCGTACACCAACACCGGTGAGGGCCTCCACCGCTTCGTCGACCCCGTCGACCAGCAGGCCTATCTCTACACCCAGTTCGAGGTGCCGGATGCGCGGCGGGTCTTCGCCAGCTTCGAGCAGCCCGACCTGAAGGCCACGTTCCAGTTCACCGTGACGGCCCCCGAGGGCTGGACGGTCATCTCGAACTCGCCGACACCCGAGGCCGCGGACGTCAAGGACAACGTCTGGCGCTTCGAGCCGACCCCGCGCATCTCCTCGTACATCACGGCTCTCATCGTCGGCCCGTACCACGCGGTGCACAGCTCCTACGAGGGCCCGAACGGGCAGAGCGTGCCGCTCGGCATCTACTGCCGGCCCTCGCTCGCCGAGTTCCTCGACGCGGACGCGATCTTCGACGTGACCCGGCAGGGCTTCGACTGGTTCCAGGAGAAGTTCGCCTACGACTACCCCTTCGCCAAGTACGACCAGCTCTTCGTACCGGAGTTCAACGCGGGCGCGATGGAGAACGCGGGCGCGGTCACCATCCGCGACCAGTACGTCTTCCGCTCGAAGGTGACGGACGCGGCGTACGAGGTGCGCGCGGAGACCATCCTCCACGAGCTCGCCCACATGTGGTTCGGCGACCTCGTCACCATGGAGTGGTGGAACGACCTGTGGCTGAACGAGTCGTTCGCCACCTACACGTCCATCGCGTGCCAGGCGTACGCGGAGGGCTCGAAGTGGCCGCACGCGTGGACCACCTTCGCCAACTCCATGAAGACGTGGGCGTACCGGCAGGACCAGCTGCCGTCCACGCACCCGATCATGGCGGACATCCGCGACCTCGACGACGTCATGGTCAACTTCGACGGCATCACGTACGCCAAGGGCGCCTCGGTGCTCAAGCAGCTCGTCGCCTACGTCGGCATGGACGCCTTCTTCAAGGGCGTGCAGGCGTACTTCAAGGCGCACGCCTTCGGCAACACGCGCCTGTCGGACCTGCTGGGCGCCCTGGAGGAGACCTCCGGCCGCGACCTGGCCGCCTGGTCGAAGGCGTGGCTGGAGACGGCCGGCATCAACGTCCTGCGCCCCGAGGTCACCACCGACGCGAACGGCGTGATCACCGCCTTCGGCATCCGCCAGGAAGCGCCCGCGCTGCCCGCGGGCGCCAAGGGCGAGTCCACCCTGCGCCCGCACCGCATCGCGGTGGGCCTGTACGAGCTCCAGGACGGCGCCCTCGTGCGCACCGACCGGATCGAGCTGGACATCGACGGCGCGCTGACCACGGTGCCGGAGCTGGTCGGCCGCACCCGTCCGGCGGTCTTCCTGCTGAACGACGACGACCTCTCCTACGCGAAGGTCCGCCTGGACGAGGAGTCCCTGGCCGTCGTCACCGCGCACATCGGCGACTTCACCCAGTCCCTGCCGCGCGCCCTGTGCTGGGCCTCGGCCTGGGACATGACCCGCGACGGGGAGCTCGCCACCCGCGACTACCTCTCGCTGGTGCTCTCGGGCATCGGCAAGGAGTCCGACATCGGCGTCGTGCAGTCGCTGCACCGGCAGGTGAAGCTGGCCATCGACCTGTACGCGGACCCGGCGTGGCGCGAGGAGGGCCTGGCGGCCTGGACCGCGGCCACCCTGGAGCACCTGCGCGCGGCGGAGCCGGCCGGCGACCACCAGCTGGCGTGGGCACGGGCCTTCGCGGCGACCGCCCGCACCGAGGAGCAGCTGGCCTACCTGTCGGCGCTGCTGGACGGCTCGGCCGTCGTCGAGGGCCTGGCCGTCGACACCGAGCTGCGGTGGGCGTTCCTGGAGCGGCTCGCCGCGACGGGCGTCGCCGACGAGCCGGCCATCGCGGCGGAGCTGGAGCGGGACGCGACGGCGGCGGGCGAGCGGCACGCGGCGACGGCGCGGGCGGCCCGCCCGACGGCTGAGGCCAAGGCCGCGGCCTGGGCCTCGGTGGTGGAGTCCGGCGACCTGCCGAACGCGGTGCAGGAGGCGGTGATCGGCGGCTTCGTCCAGACCGACCAGCGCGAGCTGCTGGCCCCGTACACCGCGAAGTACTTCGCGGCGGTCAAGGAGGTCTGGGAGACCCGCAGCCACGAGATCGCCCAGCAGATCGCGGTGGGCCTGTACCCGGCCCTCCAGGTCTCGCGGGAGACCCTGGACGCGACGGACGCCTGGCTGGCCTCGGCCGAGCCGAGCGCCGCGCTGCGGCGGCTGGTCTCGGAGTCCCGCGCGGGTGTGGAACGCGCGCTGAAGGCCCAGGCCGCCGACGCCGCTGCCGCTGCCGCTCGGGTCTGAGGGCCTCCGGGCTCTGCCCGCACCCGCGGGGGCGACGGCCTTCCCCGCGGGTGCGGCGCCTCGATCGCCGGCGGGGCTCGATGTACCGGGCTCCGCCCGGACCCGGTCCTCAAACGCCGGACGGGCTGGAAAGTCCAGCCTCGCCGGCGTTTGAGGCGCGGGGTCCGGGGCGGCGCCCCGGGAAACGGCGAAAGGGCGGGGCGGGGAGACGGCTCCGCGCAGCGGCGTCCCCCAGCCCCCGTCAGGGCCTGGCGGCGACGGTCCGCAGGGCCGTGAGGACGTGCGCCACCGCGGGAGCGGACTCGGCGCCGCGGCGGACCGCCGCGATCACGTGCCGCGTCGGCCGGTCCCGCGAGAGCACCCGTACGGCCACGCCCGATGCCCGGCTCGACACCATCCGCGGGACCAGGGCGACGCCCATCCCCGCCTCGACCATGGCCAGGATGGCCGTCCAGCCCGACGCCGAGTGGGCCTGTTCGGGGACAAAGCCCGCTGCCTCGCACGCGCCCCGGGCGATCTCCGACCACGGGCCGCTGCCGCCGTAGATCCACGGGTCCCCGGACAGGTCGGCCAGCCGCAGGTCCTCCGCGTCGCGCAGGGGGTGCCCCGGCGGGAGGGCCACGTCCAGCGGGTCCTCCATCAGCGTGACGCGGGTGAAGCGCCCGTCCCGCGCGCTCGGGGCGTGGGCGGCCAGGGACAGCGCCAGGTCGACGCCCCCGGCCGACAGCAGTTCGTACGCTTCCGCGGCCTCGGTCTCCCGGACCCGGACCTCCACCCCCGGGTGGGCCGTGCGCAGCTGCGCCACCGCCGGGACCACCAGCGCGGGCACGGCGGTGGAGAACGCGCCGACGCGCACCTCCCCCGCGTCGCCGGACAGGTATCCCGCCAGTTCCGCGTCGGCCCGCTCCAGCTGCGCGAACACCGCCTCCGCGTGCCGCAGTACGAGGTGGGCGGCGTCGGTGAGGCGGACCCTGCGGCCCTGGGCCTCCAGCAGCGCCACCCCCAGCTGCCGGGCGAGGTTCGTCAGCTGCTGCGAGACGGCCGAGGGTGTCATGTGCAGCGCCTCGGCCGCCCGGGTCACGGTCCCCTGTTCGGCGAGGGTCCGCAGGATCCGCAGCTTCTTGATGTCCCACTCGGTCATGGGCCCGAACCTACCGGCGGGCACTTCCCAGCCCGACTCCGCCGAGGATCAGCGCCATGCAGAGCAGCTGCGCCGGTCCGGTCGGCTCGCCCAGCAGCAGCAGGCCGAGGCCCGCGACGCACACCGGCTGGAGGTAGTAGACGACTCCCGCGCGGGCCGCGCCGATCGTGGAGACGGCCTTGTTCCAGGCGAAGAAGGCGACGGCCGAGGAGAACACCCCGACGTACAGCAGCGGTCCGACCGTGCCGGCCCTCACCACGAAGCCGCCTTGGAGGTGGAGGGAGAGGGCGTAGGCCGGGGCCAGCATCAGCGCGCCGAGTACGAAGGTGGTGATCAGGAAGGCGAGTCCGCCGAGTTCGGCGGGCTTGCGCTTGAGCAGGGCGCTGTACGTGGCGAAGGAGAGGGCGGCGGCGAACATCCACAGGTCGCCGGCGCCGAAGGCGAAGCCGATCGAGCCGTCCCCGACGAGCACCAGCACGCCGAAGGCGGCGAGGAGCAGGCCGATGGTGCGGCGGGCGCCCAGGCGTTCCCCGCCGAGGCGGGCGTACAGCGCCATGATGACGGGCGAGGCGGCCATGATCATGCCCATGTTGGAGGCGGAGGTGGTCAGTCCTGCCTGGTGCACGAGCGTGTTGTAGAGGGCGACGCCGAACAGCGAGGCGAGGGCGATGAAGCCCAGGTGGCGCCGGATCAGGGCCCGCTGCTGCCAGGCCTGGCGGGCGGCGAGGGGGGCGACGGCGAGCAGGGCGATGATCCAGCGCCAGAAGACCGCCTGGACGGGCGGGACGGTCTCGGCCATGCCCCGGGTGGCGACGAAGCTGCCGGACCAGACGACCGTCGCGAGCAGGGCGAGCAGCACGCCGAACCCGGCGGCACCCTTCTTGCCGGTGCTGCCGGGCTCGGCGTGCGAAACGGCGCGGGCGCGGTCCGTGACGGCCACTGTGTGTCTTCCCCTCGGGGTCGGTCCGATGTCGAGGGACCTACCGTCGCACCCGCTGATCGGTCAGGTCCATCGAAATGTCTCGATCATTCTTTTCAGAAGAACTGAAAGGTTGTGGGGTGCGGGCGGCCGCCAGCTGTCCGGCGACGGTGGCTCCGAAGGCGATCGCCATGCCGACGAGCTGTACCGGGGTGAGCGCCTGGCCGAGGGCCGCCCAGCCGATGGCGGCCGCGGTGAGCGGGGAGAGCGGTCCGAGGAGGGTGACCGACGTCGCGCCGAGCTGCCCGATGCCGCGGAACCAGAGCCAGTAGGCGATGCCGGTGTTGATCAGCATCATGTAGCCGTAGCCGAGGAGGGCCTTGCCGTCGAGGGCGGGCGGTGCGCCCTCGACGAGGGCGGCCACCGGGATGATGACGAGGCCGCCGGCGGTGAGCTGCCAGCCGGTCATGGCCAGCGGTCCGACGCCCTCGGGCCGGCCCCAGCGCTTGGTCATCACGGTGCCCGCGGCCATGGAGGCGGAGGAGACCACACCCGCGACGACACCGACCAGGTCGAGTGCCGCCTCGGCCCTGAGGACGACCATGCTCACGCCGAACGCCCCCACGACGGCGGCCAGCACGGTACGCAGACTCGCGCGCTCCCCGAGGACGAGGGCGGCCAGCCCCACGACGAACAGGGGGCCGGCGGAGCCGAGTACGGCCGCGACCCCGCCGGGCAGCCGGTAGGCCGAGAGGAACAGGAGCGGGAAGAAGGCGCCGATGTTGAGGGTCCCGAGGACGGCGGACTTCCACCACCACGCGCCCTTGGGCAGGGTACGGGCGAGTGCGGTCAGCAGCAGTCCCGCGGGCAGGGCCCGCATGACGCCGGTGAACAGCGGCCGGTCGGGCGGCAGCAGTTCGGAGGCGACCGCGTAGGTCGATCCCCAGGAGACGGGGGCGAGGGCGGTCAGCGCGACGGTGGCGAGACGCTTCATGGCGGATGGCTCCTCGTGCGGCTGAGGAAGGGGGACGCGGGACCGGGCGGATGGTTCAGGCGGCGGTGGTGGCCGGCCGGCGGGCGGCGGCCGGGGCCGGGGGCTCGGCGTGCACGGCCTCGGCCGGCAGGTGCCGCTCCAGCCGCAGCAGCGCCAGGGCGGCGCCGAGCGCGGCGGCGGTGAGGACGGCCCAGGGCAGGCGGCCGTCCACGGCGAGCAGCGCGGTGAAGAGGGAGGGGGCGAGGGCGGTGGCCAGCGAGTGGGACAGCTGGTAGGTGGCCAGGTAGCGACCGCGGACCGGCTCGGGGGCGGCGGAGACCGAGAGGGCGCCGCCGGAGGGGCTGTGCACCAGCTCGCCGAGGGTGTAGACGACGACGATGACGAGCAGGGCGCCCAGGGTGGCGCTCTGGCCGGGGCGCAGTGTGCCGAGGACGATCTGGCCGGCGAAGGCGGCGGCGAAGAGCAGGGCGCCGAGGGCGGCCGAGCGGGTGCGGCGGGCGCCGGAGCGGCGGACCCGGCCGGCGACGAGTACGCCGATCCCGGCGCACAGGGCGGTGTTGAGGGTGAAGGCCGCTCCGGTGAGGGAGTCGGGGGCCGCCAGCCAGGTGGAGAGGTAGAGCGGGAAGAGGACGGAGAGGGCGGCGTAGCCCAGTGCGGTGAGGAAGTTGGCGGCGGTCAGCCCCAGGAAGGGGCGGTCGCGCAGGACCATCCGGTAGCCGGCGGCCGACCGCCCGGCGGAGGGGGCGGCCGGCCCGGCCGGGGCCGGGCGGACCCGGCTGACGAGCAGTCCGGCGAGGGCGAAGGCCAGGGAGTTGGCCCAGGCGGTGTAGGTGAACCCGCCCGTGCCCCACAGTGCGAGCACTCCGGAGACGAGGAGGGCGCCCGCGCCCATCCCGGCGTTCTGCAGGGCCCGGGTGGACGCCTGGAGCCGGTCGCGGGCGGCGCCGCGCGCCACCTCCCCGATCAGGGACTGCTGTACGACGGAGAAGGAGCGGTCGGCGAGCGCGGTGACGAGGGCGACGGCCGCGAAGGCCGGCAGGGAGCCCGCGAAGGGGTAGAGGGCGAAGCCGAGTGCCCGGATCCCGTAGAGCACCAGGTTGACCCGCTGGGCACCGAACCGGTCGACGGCCGAGCCGGCCAGGGGCATGAAGGCCAGCCCGGCCACCCCGGTGGCCGTCATGACCAGGCCGACGAGGGTGAAGGAGAGGCCGGTGACGTGGTGGAAGAAGACGAGCGAGAAGGGGACGTACATGCCGATCCCGATCGCGCTGATGCCGATGCCGAGGAGCAGCGACCGCTCCCCCGCGACCTTCGCCTCCCCGGCTTCGGACGCCTTGCCCCTGAACACTGCCATGACGGCCTCTCCCCCGATTCGGTTGCTGACGAGTAGCTTACCGCTAAGCTACTTATCGTCAAGCAACTTTCTTGCGGACGATCCACGGGGAGCGGAATACTGCGCTCATGAGTGAGGACAAGGACGCGGTCGACGCGATCACCGCCCAGTGGTTCGCCGTGCGCCCCGAGCTGGAGACGGCCCCCATGGCCGTCTTCGGGCGCATCTACCGGATCGCCAAGGCGATGGGCGACGCGATGGAGGAGTGCTACCAGCGCTTCGGCATCTCGCGCGGGGAGTTCGACGTCGTCGGCACGCTGCGCCGTTCGGGCGCCCCGTACACGCTCTCGCCCCGCCAGCTCTCGGCCACGCTCATGCTCACCACGGGCGGCATGACCGGGCGGCTGGACAAGCTGGAGAAGGCCGGGCTGCTCTGCCGCAGGCCCGATCCGCACGACCGGCGGGGGCTCCAGGTGACGATCACCGACCGCGGCCTCGCGCTCGTCGACGAGGCGGTCACCGCCGGCCTGGAGGTTCAGCGCGCCGCGCTCACCGGGCTGACCGACGAGGAGGTCGCGCAGCTCACCGGCCTGCTCCGCAAACTGCTGGCCGGCGTCTGAGGACATGACGAGGCGCCGGGGGTCGACGCACGGCCGATACGGATCGGCGGTGCGGACCCCCGGCGCCCGGGAAGGTCACGCGGCTCCGGCCCCCCAGGGGCCGGGCCGGGTCAGGCCTGCTTCTTCTGCGGCTTGCCCGACTTGTCGAGGGCCATCACGAGGCCCACGATGACCAGGAAAATCACGATCGGCAGGGCCACGTACAGGCCGAGCGTCTCGCCGATGCTCAGGCCCGGACCCGGGTCGTCGCCGTCGTCGCGGGTCAGCGCGAGGGCCGGAGACGTCATCAGCAGCATCATCAGCGTCGTTCCGGCCGTGACGGCGCCGGCGCGCAGAGCGTTCTTCTTGTCCACGGTGCAAACGTAGCGAACACCTAAACGCGGCGCGCGCCCGGGGGTGCCGTACGGGGACCAGCCCCCTCACGGACCGCGCTGAGCAGCGCGTTCGCCCGGGGCGAGGCCGTCAGCTCCTCCAGCGTGAGGGGCCTGCCCGAGGCATCGGCGACCGGCAGCCGCCAGTTGGGGTACTGGTCCCAGGTGCCCGGCAGGTTCTGCGGCCGCCGGTCGCCCACCGCGTCCGGCAGCCAGACGCCCACCAGGCGCGCGGGGGTGCGCAGCAGGAAGCCGTACAGGGCCTGTACGGCGGCCTCCTCGCCCTTGGTGTCCAGGCCCAGCCGGTCCAGCAGCTCCAGCCACTCGGCGGTGTCGGCGGCGTCCTCGGCCCGTTCCCCTTCGGCAGGACGGGTCAGCAGGCCCAGGCGGTCACGCAGTTCCACATGGGCACCGGCGAGCTTGGCCGCCGTGGGCGGCAGGTCGTGGGTGGTGACGGTGGCCAGGCAGTCCGCCCTCCAGGCCCGGGGGGCGAGCGGGCCGCCGTCGCCCGCCCAGTCCCGCTCGAACCACAGCACCGACGTGCCGAGCACCCCGCGCCGGGCCAGCGCCCGGCGCACGTACGGCTCCACCGTCCCCAGGTCCTCGCCGACGACCGGGGCACCGGCCCGGTGCGCCTCCAGCACCAGCACCGCCAGCATGGCCTCGCCGTCGTAGCCGACGTACGTGCCCTCGGCGGGCGGGGTCCCCTCCGGGATCCACCAGAGCCGGAAGAGGCCCATGACGTGGTCGATGCGCAGGGCGCCTGCGTAGCGGAACACCCCGCGCAGCAGGGCCCGCAAGGGCTCGTAGCGCAGGCGGGCGAGCACGTCCGGGCGCCACGGCGGCAGACCCCAGTCCTGGCCCCGCGCGTTGAAGGCGTCCGGCGGGGCACCGACGCTCATGCGGGGGGCGTAGAGGCCCGGCTCGAAGGCGTCCGAACCGCCCGGGTGCACTCCGACGGCCAGGTCGTGCACGATGCCGACGGTCATGCCGGCCTCGCGGGCGGCCCGCTGGACCGCGACGAGCTGGCCGTCCGTCAGCCAGACCGCCCAGCGGTGGAAGTCGGCGCTCGCCCCGGGGCCGCCGCCGGCGCGCGAGGCCTGCCGGCCCGCGTGGAGGTCCAGCATGGCGCCTCCCTCCTCGCAGAACGCGCGGTAGTCCGCTTCCCGTTCGGCGGTCCGCGGGACGGCGTACAGCAGTTCGAGCGCCTGTCGCTTGAGGTCCCAGACGGCGTCCCGGTCGATCAGCGCGCCCTTCTCCAGCACCTCGTGACGCAGCGCCGCGCCGCGGGAGGCCAGCTCGGCGAGGGCATCCCGCTCGGGGCAGTCGGCGTACTCGGGGACGTCCTCGATCCGCAGGTGGACGGGGTCGGGGAAGCGGCGCGAGGACGGCCGGTACGGGGAGGGGTCGGTCGGCGTCCCCGGCAGCGCCGCGTGCAGCGGGTTGACCTGGATGAAGTCCGTGCCGTGGGTGCGGGCGGCCCAGCGGGCGAGTTCGGCGAGGTCCCCGAGGTCGCCCATGCCCCAGGAGCGCTCGGAGAGCAGCGAGTAGAGCTGGACGAGCAGCCCGTGGGCGCGTTCGGGTGCGGCCGGGGCCCGTTCGGGGGCCACGACCAAAGTGGCCTCGGCGGTCCGCCCGTCCGGGGCCTCGGCCGTGATCCGGTGGATCCCGAGGGGAAGTCCGCCGCCCCAGGGGAGTTCCTCGCCGGACCCCTCCGCCACCACCGCGACCCGGCTGCCCGGCGGGAGCCCGGCGGGCAGCGGCGCGACGGGCTCCCCCTGCCAGAGCACCACCGTCGGCGGCAGCAGCCGGGCGGCCGCCGCCCTGGCGCCCTCCTCGGCGCCCACCCGGATGCTCTCGGCGCCGTCCGTGACGACACCGAGCCGGCCGAGGACGGTTCTGACGGTGGCCTCGGGGATCCGGACGGTGACGTCCGCTGCGGGCTGGTAGGCGGTGGCGATGCCGTGCAGGGCGGCGAGCCGGGCCAGGTCGTCCATGGACGGGCGCTCCTTCGTGCGTGCGGGCAGGCGGGGGTGAGGGTGGGTCAGAAGCGTGGAGCACAAAGCGGGACGCCGCCGGGGAACACCGCAGCCATACCCACTCGGAGGGATCGCATTCCTGCCACATCCGGGGCAGATCACCCACCCGCATTGACACTCCAGCCGCACGGGTGGTGGGCTCGGGCTCATTCGTACGAGTGGGGGACGTCTCGCGACGAGGAGGCTCTGTGCAGCTCAGGGGCAGGAAACGGTCGACGGCCGCGGCCATCGCGGTCATCGGGTCGCTGCTCGGCGGCGCCGTGGCCTCCGCGCCGCCGGGGTTCCTCGCGGGTCCCGCCGTTCCGGACGCACCGACCACTTCGCCGGGCGCGGCGGGCGCCGCCGGTGCCGCGGGCGTGGGTGCCAACGGCGCCGTCGGTCCCGCGCTCGACCCCGGCGGCGACACCCCCCGGGCCGCGTCCGAGGGGCCCGCCGTGTGGCCCCGGCCGCAGTCGATGGCCGCCGATCAGGCACGTGAGCTGGCGCTGGGCACGGAGGCCGTGCTGGTGGCCCCGGCCGACGCCGACCCGTACGCCGTCCAGGTGGTGCGCGACGCGCTGCGCAGGGCGGGCGTGAAGACCCTGCACGAGCCGGAGCCCGGGGCTCCGCTGCCCGAGCGGGGCACCCTCGTACGGCTCCAGGACGCGGGCGCGCAGGAGGCGCTGCTGGCGCTGGGCGCGACCGCGGCCACGGACCTGCCCCACGGCGGCTACCGGCTGGCCGTGGGGCGGCCCGGCGGTCGGGACACGGTCGCACTGGCCGGCGTGGGCGGGGAAGGGCTCTTCCACGCGGCGCAGACACTGCGCCAGCTGCTCGGCGCGGGCCGCGGGAAGGTGCCCGGCGTCCTGGTGCGGGACTGGCCGGCCGCGCCGGTGCGCGGGATCACCGAGGGGTTCTACGGACAGCCGTGGACCCAGCAGCAGCGCCTGGCCCAGCTGGACTTCATGGGCCGCACCAAGCAGAACCGGCTGCTGATCGCGCCCGGCGACGACCCGTACCGCACGACGGGCTGGCGCGAGGACTACCCGCGGGAGCGGCAGGAGGAGTTCCGCGCGCTGGCCGAGCGGGCCCGCGCCAACCGGGTCGTCCTGGCCTGGGCGGTCACCCCGGGGCAGTCCATGTGCCTGTCGTCGGCGGCCGACCGGGCTGCGCTCGGGCGCAAGGTGGACGCGATGTGGGACCTGGGCTTCCGCGCCTTCCAGGTGCAGTTCCAGGACGTCAGCTACACCGAGTGGGGCTGCCGCGCGGACCGGGAGCGGTACGGGAAGGGCCCGCAGGCCGCCGCGAAGGCGCACGCGGAGGTCGCCAACGAGCTGGCCGCGCACCTGGCCGCCCGGTACCCGGGGGCGCCCGCGCTGTCGCTGCTGCCGACCGAGTACTACCAGGAGGGCGCCACCGCCTACCGGACTGCCCTGGCCCGTGCGCTGGACACGCGGGTGGAGGTGGCCTGGACGGGCGTCGGCGTGGTGCCGCGCACGATCACGGGCAGGGAACTGGCCGGGGCGCGCTCCGCCCTGGGGCAGCAGCCCCTGATCACCATGGACAACTACCCGGTGAACGACTGGGACCCGGGCCGCATCTTCCTCGGCCCGTACGCGGGCCGCGAACCGGCGGTGGCGGGCGGCTCGGCGGCGCTGCTGGCCAACGCGATGCAGCAGCCCGTCCTGTCGCGCATCCCGCTCTTCACGGCGGCCGACTTCGCCTGGAACCCGCGCGGATACCGGGCCGGGGAGTCCTGGCAGGCGGCGGTGCGCGATCTGTCGGGATCCGACCCGCGGGAGCGCGAGGCGGTGGCGGCGCTGGCCGGGAACACCGTGTCGTCCGGCCTCAAGCAGGAGGAGTCGGCGTATCTGAAGCCGCTGGTCGAGCAGTTCTGGAAGGCCCGGGCCGCGGGTGATCCGGCGGCCGGGACCGAGCTGCGCAAGGCGTTCACCGTGATGCGCGAGACCCCCGCCCGGCTGACCGCGCTGTCGGACGAGGCGGGCCCCTGGATGGAGCTGCTCTCGCGCTACGGAGCGGCCGGCGAACTGGCCGTGGACGTCCTGCGGGCCCAGGCCCGCGGCGACGGGGCGGCCGCCTGGCAGGCCTCCCGGGCCCTCGCCGAGGCGCGCCGGGCGCTGGCCGAGCCGGGACCGGCCCAGGTGGACAAGGCCGTCCTGGAGCCGTTCCTGAAGAAGGCGGCGGAGGAGGCGGACGCCTGGACCGGTGTCGCCCGCACGACGGGCACGGTGGCGAAGGACGCGCAGTCCTGGACGGTCCGGCTGGATGCCGCGCGCCCCGTGTCGGCGGTCACGGTGATGACGGACCCGCTGCCGGCGGGTACGCGGGGCGCCGTGGTGGAGGTCCACGTACCGGGCGAGGGCTGGCGGAAGGTCGCCGACGCCGCGGCGTCGGGCTGGACCCAGGTCGACACGGCGGGGGTGCGCGCCGACGCGGTGCGCCTGGCCTGGGCCGGGGACGCGCCCGCGGTGCACCAGGTGGTCCCGTGGCTCGGGGACGGTCCCCGCACCCGCTTCGAGCTGGCGGACGGGGGCCGGGCCGACGCCGAGATCGGCGGCGCGCCGCAGCGGGTCACGGCGCAGCTGTCGGCCGTGGGCCCCGGCGAGGTCCGCGGGCCGCTGACGGCGCAGCCTCCGGCGGGCATAGAGGTCCGCCTGCCGCAGACCGCGGTGGTCCCGCGCGGAGGCCGGGCCTCGATCCCGCTGGAGGTCGTCGTCGCCGCGAACACCCCGCCGGGCGACTACCGGGTCCCGGTGGCCTTCGACGGGGAGACCCGCACCCTGACGGTGCGGGCGGTGCCCCGGACGGGGGGGCCGGATCTGCTGCGGACCGCGCGGGCGAGCTCCTCGGCGAACGAGACGGCGTCCTTCCCGGCCTCCGCGGCCGTGGACGGCTCGCCGTCCACCCGCTGGTCGTCGCCGGCCGTGGACGGCGCCTGGTGGCAGGCGGAGCTGCGCGCTCCGGTCCGGGTCGGGCGGCTGGAGCTGCACTGGCAGGACGCGTACCCCTCGGCCTACCGGGTGGAGACCTCAGCCGACGGGGTGACCTGGCGGACGGCCGCGGCCGTGACGAAGTCCCGCGGCGGCCATGAGTCGCTCCGGCTGGACGCGTCGGCGGCGGACACCCGCTTCCTGAGGGTGACGTGCGAGCGCCGCGCGACGCGCTACGGCTGCTCGCTGTGGTCGGCGGAGGCCTACGCGGTCACGCCGTAGCCCGGCCTGGACCGGCCTCGCCGGCGTTTGCGGCGCGGGGCCCGGGGCAGCACCGCGGAAAGCCGGGCCGCGGGCCTGACGACGGCCTGCGGTCCGGCCGCCGTCGCTCCCGCCGCCCGGCGGATCCGCCAAGCCCCCGGCAGGGTCCGTCAGGAGGCCGCCACGCCGATCCCGATCCGTTCCAGCGCGTCGTCGGCCCCGTAGGGCTGGAGGTACGGCATCCACCGGGGGTCCCGGTGTCCGGTGCCGATGATGCGCCAGGCCAGACCCGAGGGAGGGGCCGGCTGGTGACGCAGGCGCCAGCCCAGTTCCAGCAGGTGCCGGTCGGCTTTGACGTGGTTGCAGCGCCGGCACGCCGCGACGACGTTGTCCCAGACGTGCTGTCCGCCCCGGCTGCGCGGAATGACGTGGTCGACGCTGGTGGCGACCGCGCCGCAGTACATGCAGCGGCCGCCGTCCCGCGCGAACAGGGCGCGCCGGGTGAGTGGAACGGGCCCCCGGTAGGGGACCCGCACGAAGCGCTTGAGCCGTACCACGCTGGGCGCGGGGACGGCCCTTGTCGCGCTGTGCAGATAGGCGCCGGATTCCTCCAGGGAGACCGCTTTGTTCTCCAGGACGAGGACGAGCGCGCGGCGGAGCGGTACGACGCCGAGGGGCTCGTACGACGCGTTGAGGACCAGGACGTGCGGCACGGACTGCCTCCTTGTACGCCGGCGGCGCGTGGCTCGCGCCGGGACGATCTGCTCTCCAGTCTCTCCTTACGGCTGGTCGAAGCGCCACCACTCGCCCGTAACGGGTCCGAGGTGTTTTCAACCACACTCAGTCATCCCCAGGTGAGTCTGGTCTCTCCCTCGAACACGGCACCAAGGTGGAGGGATTGCCCCGTTAGTGTGGATGGTCTGCCCCGCATGTCCGCCGCGGTCTCGTCCGCGGGGCCCCCGGCGGGCAGACCGCTACATCTGGAGGTTCCTGTCGTGCCCTGGCCCGCCGCTCTGCTGCCGCTGGCAGCCGATGTCCCGGACGCGCCCGCTTCGGTCAAGGAGGCGCAGGAGAGCGTCACCGAGGCCGCGAGCTTCATCGAGCAGAACTGGGCCACCTGGCTGAGCATCGGCCTGCGCATCCTGCTCATCGTGGTGATAGCCGCAGTGATCCGCTCGGCGGTCCGCAAGGCGCTGACCAAGCTCATAAACCGGATGAACACCAGCGCCGAGGCGGTCGAGGGCACCGCGCTCGGCGGGCTGCTGGTCAACGCCGAGCGGCGGCGCCAGCGGTCGGAGGCGATCGGTTCCGTACTGCGGTCGGTGGCGTCCTTCCTGATCCTGGGCACGGCCGCGCTGATGGTCCTGGCCGCCCTGAAGATCGACCTGGCCCCGCTGCTGGCGAGTGCCGGTGTGGCCGGTGTCGCCATCGGTTTCGGTGCCCGCAACCTGGTGACGGACTTCCTCTCCGGCGTCTTCATGATCATGGAGGACCAGTACGGCGTGGGCGACAAGATCGACGCCGGGGTGGCCTCGGGCGAGGTCATCGAGGTCGGCCTGCGCGTGACGAAGCTGCGCGGGGACAACGGCGAGATCTGGTACGTGCGCAACGGCGAGATCAAGCGGATCGGCAACCTCAGCCAGGGCTGGGCGACCGCGGGTGTGGCCGTGCAGGTCAAGCCCTCGGAGAAGCTGACGCGGATCCGCGAGGTGGTCCAGCAGGTCGCCGACGCGATGGCGAAGGAGTCCCCCTGGGACGAGCGCCTGTGGGGTCCGGTGGAGGTCCTCGGCCTGGACGAGGTGCTGCTCGCCTCGATGACGGTGAAGGTGTCCGCGAAGACGATGCCGGGCCAGCAGTTCGCGGTGGAGCGGGAGCTGCGCTGGCGGATCAAGGAGGCCTTCGACGCCGCGGGCATCCAGATCATCGGCGGCCTGCCGGCCGGGGACGAGGAGGACGAGGCACCGGCGGACCCGACGGCCTCCGTCGCCGCGCCGTCCGCCCTGGCCAACCCCGTCTCCCCGCAGTCCCTGGCCACCGCCCCGATCCCGCCGCCGTCCGGCCCGCGGATCACCAAGTAGCGCCGCGTCGGCGCTCCCGCTGCCCCGCAGGCCGGTCCTCACGGACCAGGCCGGCGGGGCAGCGCCATTGACACGGCTCGAACGACGACAGGAAACTTACCTAACAGATCATCCCGGTGAGGGAGAGCCGCCGCATGCCCGCCGCCACGCCCGGAACGCCCAGCCTGTTGCGCGCCATGAACGACCGGGCCGCACTCGACCTCCTGCTGACGCACGGCCCGCTGTCACGGACCGGCATAGGGCACCTGACCGGGCTGTCCAAGCCCACCGCCTCCCAGCTGCTGGCCCGGCTGGAGGCCGCCGGACTCGTCGTGGCCACCGGCACCGACGGCGGCCGCCCCGGCCCCAGCGCCCAGCTGTACGCGATCAACCCGCGGGCCGCGTACGTCGGCGGCATCGACGTCACCCCGGCGCGCGTCCTGGCGGCCGTCGCCGACCTGACCGGCGTCGTGGCCGCCTCCCACGAGGTCCCCTACACGGAGGGCGCGGACGCCGTCGTCCAGGTGGCCGAGGCCCTCGGCGGGGCCGTCGAAGCCGCCGGGCTTCACCTCTGCGACCTGCACCGGGTGGTCATCGGCACGCCCGGCGCCTTCGACCCGCGGACGGGCCGGCTGCGCTATGCCGGCCACCTCCCCGGCTGGCACTCCCCCACCCTCCTCGACGACCTGGCGGCGGCCCTGCCGATGCCCGTCGAGTACGAGAACGACGTCAACCTCGCCGCCGTGGCCGAGCAGCGCCTCGGCGCCGCCCGCGGGCACGGGGACTTCGTCCTGCTGTGGAACGAGGAGGGGCTCGGCGCCGCGCTGGTGTTCGGCGGCCGGCTGCACCGCGGCTGGACCGGCGGCGCGGGCGAGGTGGGCTTCCTGCCGGTGCCGGGCCGCCCCCTGGTACGGCAGGTCACCCGGGCGAACTCCGGCGGCTACCAGGAGCTGGCCGGCGTGGAGCAACTGCCCCGGCTCGCCGCGCACCTGGGCGTCGAGGTCGCCCCGGCTCCGTACCCGCCGCAGACCCCCGGTGCCGCGCCCGGGCCGCACGGCCCGGAGGTCGCCGCCGCCGTCGCGCTGCTCGCGGATGCCGCCGCCGCGCCCGAGGGGGCGCGCCTGCGCTTCCTCCAGGAGTACGCCACCGCCCTGGCCACCGGGCTCGCCTCGCTGGTCGCCGTACTGGACCCGGAGATCGTGGTCCTGGCCGGAGCCGCGATCAGCGCGGGCGGCGAGCCGCTGCGCGAGATGCTGGAGGCCGAGCTCGCCGAACTGGCCCCCTCCCGCCCCCGCCTGGTCCCCGGCGAGGTCCTGGAACGGCCCGTCCTGCACGGCGCCCTGGAGAGCGCGCTGGCCGCCACCCGCGACGAGGTCTTCGACACCTCCCGCTGACTCCGCGGATCTGCGCCTGCGACAACCCCGCAGCCTGGCCCCCAAGTCACGGACCGGACTCCTTCAAGGGAGCGCACCACACCCACTGGAACCTGACCATGGCCGCGACCGTGCTGGTCACGGCCCCGGTGACCGTCCTCGTCTTCTTCGCCCCGAAGGCGTTCGTCGAGGAAGTCGCCCTGACCGCGTGAAAGGCTGACGACGTTGAAACTCGCAGTGGTGGGCGGCGGTTCCACCTACACCCCCGAACTGATCGACGGCTTCGCACGGCTGCGCGACACCCTGCCGGTGAGCGAGCTGGTGCTGATCGACCCGGCCACCGAGCGGCTGGAGCTGATCGGCGCCCTGGCCCGCCGGATCTTCGCCCGGCAGGACCACGGCGGCAAGGTCACGACCACCACCGACCTCGACGCGGGCGTCGCCGGGGCCGACGCGGTCCTCCTCCAACTGCGCGTCGGCGGGCAGGCCGCCCGGCTCCAGGACGAGACCTGGCCCCTGGAGTGCGGCTGCGTCGGGCAGGAGACCACCGGCGCGGGCGGGCTCGCCAAGGCCCTGCGCACCGTCCCGGTGGTCCTCGACATCGCCGAGCGGGTCCGGCGGGTCAGCCCCGACGCCTGGATCATCGACTTCACCAACCCGGTCGGGATCGTCACCCGGGCCCTCCTGCGGGCCGGGCACAAGGCCGTCGGACTGTGCAACGTCGCCATCGGCCTCCAGCGCAAGTTCGCGGCCCTGCTGGACCTCGCCCCCTCCGACGTCCACCTGGACCACGTGGGCCTCAACCACCTCACCTGGGAGCTGGGCGTGCGCAAGGGCGGCCCGGACGGCGAGGACATGCTGGCCGGGCTGCTCGCCGCGCACGGGGAGGCCGTCGCGTCCGACCTGCGGCTGCCGCGGGCCGTACTGGACCGGCTCGGCGTCGTCCCCTCGTACTACCTGCGCTACTTCTACTCCCACGACGAGGTCGTACGGGAGCTGGGCACCAAGCCCTCGCGGGCCGCCGAGGTCGCCGCGATGGAGCGCGAACTCCTCCGCCTGTACGCGGATCCGGCCCTCGACGAGAAGCCGGCGCTGCTGGCCAGGCGGGGCGGAGCCTTCTACTCGGAGGCGGCGGTGGACCTGGCGGCCGCGCTGCTGGGCGGCGGCGGCACGGACGTGCAGGTGGTCAACACGTACAACAACGGCACGCTGCCCTTCCTCCCCGACGACGCCGTCGTCGAGGTCCAGGCGCGCGTCCGCGCCACCGGCGGCGCCGGCCCCGTACCGCTGCCGGTACCGCGCCTGGACCCGCTGTTCACCGGGCTGATCGCGCACGTGAGCGCGTACGAGGACCTCGCGCTGGACGCGGCCCTGCGCGGCGGCCGCGAGCGCGTGTCCAAGGCGCTGCTCGCGCACCCGCTGGTCGGCCAGTACGACCTGGCCGAAGGGCTGACCGACCGGCTCCTCGCGCACAACAAGGAGCACCTGCCATGGGCGTGACCCTTCCCGCCGCGGTCCTGGCGATCGACGCGGGCAACAGCAAGACGGACGTCGCGCTCCTCGGCGCCGACGGCTCCGTGCTGGCCACCGGGCAGGCCGGGGGCTTCCAGCCGCCGCGGACCGGGGTGCCCGCGGCCGTGGACGTACTGGCCGAGGCACTGGCCCGCGCGGGGGTGCGCCCCGGCGCCGGGGGCGGGCCCGTCGCGGCGCATGTGTCGGCCTGCCTCGCGAACGCCGACTTCCCGGTGGAGGAGCGGCGGCTGGCGCGGGAGATCGAGCGGCGCGGCTGGGGGCGCACCACCGCGGTGCACAACGACACCTTCGCGCTGCTGCGCGCCGGACTGCCCACGGGCGCCGGGCCGCGCGGTGTGGCGGTGGTGTGCGGGGCGGGCATCAACTGCGTCGGGATGACCCCGGACGGGCGGACCGCGCGGTTCCCCGCGGTCGGGCGGATCTCCGGCGACTGGGGCGGCGGGGGCGGACTGGCCGAGGAGGCCCTGTGGTTCGCCGCCCGCGCGGAGGACGGGCGGGGCGCGGCGACGGAGCTGGCCCGGGCGCTGCCCGCACGCCTCGGCCACGGCTCGATGGCCTCGCTGATCGAGGCCATGCACCTGGGGGACGTACCGGCCGTGCGGCGGCACGAACTGACGCCGGTGCTGTTCGAGGTGGCCGACGCCGGGGATGCGGTGGCGCTCTCGCTGGTGCACCGGCAGGCGGACGAGGTCGTGGCGATGGCCGTGGTGGCGCTGGGCCGCCTGGGCCTGCTGGACGAGGAGGTGCCGGTGGTGCTGGGCGGCGGGGTGCTGGCGGCCCGGCACCCGCGGCTCGACGAGCGGATCGCGGCGGGCCTCGCCGAACGGGCCCCGCACGCCCGCGTCACCGTGGTCACGGCGCCCCCGGTGCTGGGCGCCGGACTGCTGGGCCTGGACGCGGTCGGGGCTCCGGCGGAGGCCCACGGGAAACTCCGTGCCCATTTCGGGTGAACCCGCCCCGGAAGGCGCCCGGTCTGCAACCGTTACGGCCGTAGGGACGTATTGACGGTAGGGGTGACGAGAGGCACCCGCGGGGGCGGATCGCCCCGGATCCAGCACCGGGTGCTGTGGTCCACCGGCACTACGGCCATACTGCTGCTGCGCAGGGGGATCCTCCGGCGCCGGCTGGGGGACGACAGGACCGAGGGGGAGGTCACGGTGGCGATCACATCACGCGCGCCCGCGCCCGGAGGTGGTGCCCCCGTGCCGCCCGCCGGCGCGTCGGCGTCGCCGCCCGCCGGGCCACCGGGGCGTAGCACCGCATGGTCCGAGGGAGTGCAGCGGCTGCGCGAGGCGGCCACGACCGAGCCGGGCCGGCTGCGGATCATCGGCGCGGCACTGGCCGCCCTGATCATGCTGTTCGGCACGGTCAGCGTGTGGGAGATCTCCGGCCGGGCCGCCGCAGCCGACGACGTGGTGGGCCGCAGCCAGCCGCTGAGCGCGGACGCGGCCAGCATCTACCGCTCCCTCGCCGACGCCGACACCACCTCCTCCAGCGGTTTCCTCCTCGGCGCACAGGAGCCGCGCGAGGTCCGCGAGCGCTACGAGAAGGACATCGCCAACGCCTCCCGCCTGCTGGTGAGCGCCGCCGCCAACACCGGCGGCAGCAAGGAGTCCCGCGAGCAGATCACCCTGCTGAGCGAACAGCTGCCGCGCTACACCGGCCTGATCGAGCAGGCCCGCGCCACCAACCGGCAGGGCCTGCCGCTGGGCGGCGCCTACCTCCGCTACGCCAACGAGCAGATGACCACGCAGCTGCTGCCCGCCGCCCAGCGGCTCTACGAGGCGGAAACCCGGCGGCTGCACACCGACGACGACGACGCCCGGGCCTGGCCGCTGGGCTCGCTGGGCCTCGGCCTGCTCGCCGTGGCCGCCCTGGTGTGGGCGCAGCGGCGCAACTACCGCCACACGAACCGGGTCTTCAACCACGGACTGGTGGCGGCGACCGCCGCCTCCGTGGTGGTGCTGCTGTGGCTGTCCGTCGGCCACACGGTGGCGCGTTCTTCGCTGAGTGAAGCCCGCACGGACGGGCAGGAGTCGATGAAGGTGCTCAACGACGCGCGGATCGCCTCCCTGCAGGCCCGGGCGAGTGAGAACCTGACACTGATCGCGCGGGGCGCCGTACTGGCCGAGGACAACAAGTCCGACAAGTACGACGTGGACTTCACGAACAACATGAAGCAGCTGGACGCGGGGCTCGCGACCGCGCTGCGGCTGGCCGACGACGAAGACGGCCGGACGCCCGTGAGCCGCGCCGCGGACGGCGTGGAGCAGTGGAAGCAGCGGCACGCGGCGGCCCGGGAGGCGGACTTGAAGGGCGACTACGAAGCCGCACTGCCCCAGGTCGTCGGGGACGGGCAGCACAAGGAGAGCAGCGGCGCCGCCTTCGACACGGTGGACGCCTCCCTGGAACTGGCCGTCGCCCACGAGCAGCAGGAGTTCACCCGCGCGGCCCAGGACGGGATCGGCGCGCTGGGCGGCCTGGTGACGGGTTCGGCGGTACTGGTGGTCATCGGCGCGGCGGCGGCCCTGCTCGGTATCGGGCGCAGGCTTTCGGAGTACAGGTGAGAGCGATGCGGATACGGGCGCGGCGGGCCTCCGAGGGCCATGAGGAGTACGAGGAGCACGAGGGCCGCAGGCGTGCCCCCGGCGCGCGGTCCGGGGTCCGCCGGGCCGCGGGCCGGCTGCGCGGCTGGGGCGGCGTCAGCGCGATGGCCGTCGCCTGCGCCGTGACGGCCGCGGCGGTGCTGCTGCCGCTGGCCCACGCGACCACGGAGACCGCACCCGGTGTCCCCCGCCGCCCCGCCTCGGCGGTGGCGGCCCCGGCGGCGCCCTGGGTCCTCTCCGACACCTGCCAGGACCCCGAGGCCAGCCTGCGCCCGTCCGACGTGGACGGGGCCGCCATCGCGCGGATCAAGGCAGCGGGCAAGCTCGTCGCGGGCGTGGACCAGAACAGCTTCCGCTGGGGGTACCGCAACCAGACCGCGGAAGGCGGCCGCCTCGACGGCTTCGACATCGACCTGGTCAAGGCCATCGCCAAGGACATCCTGGGCGACGAGAACGCGGTCATCTACCGGGCCATCCCGACCAGCCAGCGCATCCCCGCCCTCCAGGAGGGCCGCGTCGACATCGTCGTGCGGACCATGACCATCAACTGCCAGCGGCTTGAGGACGTCGCCTTCTCGACGGCCTACTTCGAGGCCGGACAGCAGGTGCTGGCCCCGAAGGGCTCGCCGATCACCGGCTACGACGACTCGCTGAAGGACAGGCGGATCTGCGTCGCGGCCGGTTCCACGGCGGAGAGCGCGCTCAAGGCCCAGTCGTACGGCTCCCGGCCGGTCACCGTCGCCAACCAGCTGGACTGCCTGGTGCGGCTCCAGCTGCACGAGGTCGACGGCATCATCACGGACAACGCCCTCGCCGCCGGCCAGGCCGCGCAGGACCCCTCGGTGCGGCTGGTCGGCTCGCCCTTCACCCGCGAGTTCTACGGGGTCGCGATGAACAAGGACGCCTCCGACCTGGTCCGCCGGGTCAACAAGGTGCTGGAGAACTACCGCGCGGGCGGCAATGACAGCCCGTGGATGAGGGCGTACCTCAAGCACCTGCAGCCCGTGCTGCCCGGCGTGAGCGCACCGCCCGCGCCCAAGTACCGGGACGGCTGAGGCCGGTGGCGACTCCGGGCACGGGACCGGGCACGGGACCGGACGCGGAGGGGAGCGGGGAAGCGAACAGGGAGGCGGCGGCGGAAGCGGAGGCACGGTCGGTGGAGACGGGTTCGGCAGTGATGGACCGGGACGGCGTCGACCGTGCCCTGGCCCGGCTGGGCGCGGAGCACGAGGCCGTCGAGACCTCGCTGCTCGCCCTCCAGGACCACGCGGGGCGCCGGCTGCTGGAAGGCGCCGAGCTGACCGGGCTCACCAAGGAGCGGTGGGCGGCGGCCGACGCGGACATCACCCGCCTGTGGACGTACTTCGACGCCTACAGCGGCGCGCTGACCGCCGCCCGGGAGGTCCGTGAGCGGCGCCGCTGGCCCCACCGCCAGGACCTGGTCGAGCTGACCGAGCGGCTGCGCGGGCCCGGTGTCCTGATCGCCGGGGCCGCCTCGGAGGGCGCCGCGCTGGCCGAACGGCTCTCCCTCGCCGAGCTCGTGACCCGGATGAACGACCTCTACGCGCGTTCCCTGGACGTGGTGGTCGCGGCCGACGCCGTGTGGTCGGCGCTGCCCGCCCGCATCGACCTGCTCTCCGCCGAACTGCACCGGACCCGTTCGCTGGCCCACTCCGTGGGCGTGCGGCCGGGCGAGCACCCCTCGGGCGACGACCTGGAGTACATCACCGCCGAGCTCACGGAGCTGCGCACCCAGGTGATCGCGGACCCGCTGGCCTTCTGGCGTCCCGCCGCGGGGAGTTCCGCGCCCGGCGGCGGCCGGCCGGACACCGACCGCTACGACCGGGCCGCGCTCGCACTGGAGGACGTACGCCGGGAGGTCGAGGCGGTACTGGCCGTGCGGCAGGACGCCGAGCAGCGGCTGATCAGCCTGCGCGACGTGCTCTCGCGGGCCGACCGGACCCTGGCGGAGGCGCGGACGGCGCGCGGCGAGGTGCTGGCGAAGATCGCCGCGTCCGAGGTGCCCGTGGTCAGCGGCCCCCCGACGGTGCTGCAGGAGCAGCTCGCGGCGGCGGCCGAGCACCGGCGCCAGGCCCGCTGGCACCGGCTCTCGCCGCTGCTGGAGTCCCTGGAGGAGCGGGCGGAGGAGGAACTGCGCAGGGCCCGTGAATCGTTGACCGCGGTGACGGCGCCGCTGGCCGTGCGGGCCGAGCTGCGCGGGCGTCTGGACGCCTACAAGGCGAAGGTGGCCCGGCACGGCCTGGCGGAGGACCCCCTGCTGGTCGAGCGGTACGACGCGGCCCGGCGGATGCTGTGGAGCGCGCCCTGCGATCTGCGGGCCGCCGAACAGGCCGTCCTGCGCTACCAGCAGGCGGCCGCCGAGTCGCTGGTGCCGCGGCACCGGCCCGAGCAGACGATCCGGCCCGAGGGGCCGGGGACGGAGGACGCATGAGCATGATCGGAGCAGCGTGCGTTCGCCCCGGCTGCCCGGGGTCGTACGAGGACATGGGCGGCGGCGAGCTGTACTGCGACACCTGCGGCCTGGCCCCGGTCGGCTCGATCGCGGCGGGCGCGGAGGAGCTGGTGTCGCCGCCGACGGGAATGACGAGCGCGGCCCGCGGCGCGCTGGGATCCGGTGGGTCCCGGGGGTCGCAGGGGTCGCAGGGGTCCCACGGCTCGGCGCGCTCCTCGGCTTCGGCGCGCTCCTCCCGGTCCTCCTCGTCCCGCCGTTCGGTGTCGGGGCGGCTCTCGCGGTCGCTCACGGGGCAGGCCTCCACCCGTTCGGTGTCGGTGCGCAGTTCGGGTTCGGCCGCCTCCTCGTCGGGGCGCAGCAGGCTGGGCGCCGGCCTGGTCAACGTGCCGGAGGTGCCGCGTCCGGATCCTTCGGCGGCGGTTCTGGAGAATCCGGAGGTGCCGGAGCGCAAGCGGTTCTGCTCGCGTTCGGACTGCGGCGCCCCGGTGGGCCGGGCCCGCGGGGACCGGCCGGGCCGGACGGAGGGCTTCTGCACCAAGTGCGGGCACCCGTACTCCTTCGTGCCCAAGCTGCGCGCCGGTGAAGTGGTGCGCGGGCAGTACGAGGTGGCGGGCTGCCTCGCGCACGGCGGTCTGGGCTGGGTGTACCTGGCGGTGGACCGGGCGGTCGCGGACCGGTGGGTGGTCCTCAAGGGCCTGCTGGACACCGGGGACCAGGACGCGATGGAGGCCGCGATCTCGGAGCGGCGCTTCCTCGCGGAGATCGAGCACTCCAACATCGTGCGGATCTACAACTTCGTGGAGCACCTGGACCAGCGGACCGGTTCGCTGGACGGGTACATCGTCATGGAGTACGTCGGCGGCAAGTCGCTGAAGGAGATCGCGAACGAGCGGCGCCGGCCGGACGGTCGGCGTGACCCGCTGCCGGTGGAACAGGCGTGCGCGTACGGCATCGAGGCGCTGGAGGCGCTGGGCCACCTGCACAGCCGGAACCTGCTGTACTGCGACTTCAAGGTCGACAACGCGATCCAGCAGCAGGACCAGCTGAAGCTGATCGACATGGGTGCGGTGCGGCGGATGGACGACGAGGAGTCGGCCATATACGGCACGGTGGGCTACCAGGCCCCGGAGGTCGCGGAGACGGGGCCGTCGGTGGCCTCGGACCTCTACACGGTGGCGCGGACGCTGGCGGTCCTGACGTTCGACTTCCAGGGCTACACCAACGTGTTCGTGAATGCGCTGCCGGATCCGGAGCACATCGAGGTGTTCCGGCGGTACGAGTCCTTCTACCGGCTGCTGGTACGGGCGACCGACCCGGACCCGGGGCGGCGGTTCGCCTCCGCGCAGGAGATGGCCGACCAGCTGACGGGTGTGCTGCGGGAGGTGGTCGCCCTGCAGACGGGCCGGCCGCGCCCGCAGCTGTCCACCCTCTTCGGCCCGGAACTGCGGGTCCCGGACACCGTGTTGTTCACCGGCACGGACACCGCGGACACGGTCGTCTCGCGCCTGGGCCACCGCCCGGTCGCCGCCCGGCCGTTCGCCTCCCGGCGGGGTGGCGGACTCCTGGGCCTCCTCGGCCGCGGCCCGGGCCCGGGCGAAGCCGGGCTTCCCGCCCCGGCCGGGGCGGGGGCCGGGGCCGGGGTTGCGGCCGGGGCCGGGGCCGGGGTTGCGGCCGGGGCCGGGGTTGCGGCCGGGGCCGGGGCCGGGGTTGCGGCCGGGGCCGGGGCCGGGGTTGCGGCCGGGGCCGCCCGGCAGGGCCACACCCCGCCTGGCGGCGTCAGCCTGCCCGGCCCGGCCACAGGCGGCGCCGCCGCCCCGACGGGACCCGTTGGGCTCGCACACGGTCCCCTCGCCGGCCCGCCCGGCGGGTCCGGCGGGTCCGGCGGGTCCGGCGGGTCCGGCGGCACGCCGGGTGTGTGGCACCACACGTCCGGCGGAAGCACCCCGCCCGGCGGCGCAGCCGCGCCGGCGGGCCCCGGTGCGCCCCGGCACGTTCCCCTTGCGGGCCTCCCCGGCGGCGGCACGCCGGGATCCGCCGCGCCGGGCGGCACGCCGGGCACCTGGCATCCCGCGACAACCCCGCCCGCACCGGGCGCAGGCACCCCGCCGGGCGGCGCGACCGCGCTCGGCGGAGGCGGCCTGCCCGGTGGGGCCGGGATCGGGACCACCGCCACGCATGTGGCGGGGGCTTCCGTGCCCAGGGCCCGGCACGCTCCCGCGGCCGGGGCGGGCCCCATGGCATCACCGCCCGCCCCCGCCCCCGCGGGAGCGACCGTCACGGCCCTCGACGCCTGTGACACCGCGCTGGCGCTGCCCGTACCGCTCGTGGACGCCGCCGACCCCAACGCCGGTTTCCTGACCGGTCTGCTGGCCTCCGCGCCCGCGGACCTGATCGGCGCGCTGGCCTCCGCGCCCGCCGACTCGGCCGAGTTGCGGCTGCGGGAGCTGCGCGCCCGGCTGGAGCTGGGCGAACTGTCCGCGGCCGGGGACGTCCTGGCCGAGCTGGAGGCCCGCCACCCCGACGACTGGCGTGTGGTGTGGGCCCGCGGCATCGCCTCGCTGGCCACCGGTGACGACGCGACGGCGGCGCTGTCCTTCGACGCGATCTACGACGCCTTCCCGGGTGAGCCCGCGCCGAAGCTCGCCCTCGGGCTGTGCGCGGAGGTGCTGGGCCAGTTGGACAACGCCGCCGAGTACTACCGCCTGGTCTGGATCACCGATCCGGGATTCGTCAGCGCGGCCTTCGGCCTGGCGCGGGTCCAACTGGCCGCCGGTGACCGGGACGGAGCCGTGCGCACGCTGGAATCCGTACCGGAGGCGTCCATCCACTACACCGCCGCGCGGGTGGCGGCCGTACGCGCACGTCTGCGCGACCGGTCACCGGACGAGCCGCTGCTGGCCGATCTTTCGGCGGCCGCCGACCAGGTGGAGGCCCTGCGGAGGTTCGGGCTCGACCCGGAACGGCGGGAGTCGCTGGCGACCGAGGTTCTGGGCTCGGCCCTGGACTGGGTACTGTCGGGTGGCCGGGGTGCCGACCCCGGCCGCACCTCGCTGCTCGGCTGTCAACTGGACGAGCGGGGCCTGCGCTTCGGACTGGAGCGCTCGTACCGCGTCCTCGCACGGCTGGCACGGCGTGGCGAGGAGAGGATCGAACTGGTGGAGCGGGCCAACCGTTTCCGTCCCCGGACGTGGGTGTGATTGATGTCGATGCATCGGCTGTCGGGCTGCCCCAGCTGCGCGGAACCCCTGGAAGAGGGGGACCGTTTCTGCGGCCTCTGCGGCTACGCCCTGACCTCCTCTCCCCCGGCCGCGTCCACGGACCACCCGACCATTCCCATCCCCCCTGCGCCACCGGCACCACCGGCACCACCGGCACCCACCGCACCGCCCGCGCCGGTCCCGGCCGCCCCTGCGGGCGGGTACGGGATGCCGGCGCCGGCCGGATCGCACGGCTCCCCCGGCGCCGGCGAACCCGCCCCCGGCTGGGGCAGTGTGGCCGCCGCCGCGCCGACCCTGGTGGGGGACCCGGCCGACTGGGCCACCGCCCCGGCCCAGCACCGGCCGGAACATGAACCGGAACAGCGACGGGAGCCGGAGCGTCGGCCGAGCCCGGCCGGATCCCCGTACCCGGGCCCGGGCCATGACAACCCGTACGGCAGCGGCAAGGGGCCGACGGACGGCCCCGAGACCCGCCACGACCGTCCCGGCGGCGACCCTTCCGGCGGCCACCCCGGCGCACCCGCCGAAACCACGCCCTGGGGCACGGCCGAGGCCGCCTCCGAGGCCGCTGCCGAGACCCCGCACGAGGCCTCGCACGAGAACCCGTACGGCAGCGGTTACGACGGCCCGCCCCCGTCCGGGGCGGCGCCGGGCGGCGGGAAGACCTGCGTGGCCTGCCGGGCCGGGCACGTCGACACCGACGGGTACTGCGAGCACTGCGGGCACGCGCAGCCCCGCGAGCGCGACCACCTGGAGGAGGAGCTCGGCAGCGTCGCCGCCGTCAGCGACCGGGGACTTCGCCACCACCGCAACGAGGACTCGTTCGCCGTGTCGGCCACCGCCCTGCCCGACGGCTCCGCCGCCACCGTGGCCGTCGTGTGCGACGGCGTCTCCTCCGCGAGCCGCCCCGACGAGGCCTCGGCCGCCGCGGCCGCCGCCGCGAACGAGGCGCTGCTGGACGCGCTCCCCCGCGGCGCGCACCCCCAGGAGGCCATGCACGAGGCGATCCTGGCCGCCGCCGCCGCGGTCAACGCCCTGGCCCCGGAGGTCCCCGGCGCGCAGAACGCGCCCGCCTGCACCCTGGTCGGCGCCGTCGTCAGCGGCGGCCTGCTGACCATCGGCTGGGTCGGCGACAGCCGCGCCTACTGGGTGCCCGACGACCGCGCCGCGCTGCCCCGCCGCCTCACCGAGGACGACTCGTGGGCCGCCCAGATGGTCGCCGCCGGCCTGATGGGCGAGGCCGAGGCCTACGCCGACGTCCGCGCGCACGCCATCACCGGCTGGCTGGGGGCCGACGCGTACGACCTCGAACCGCACACCGCGATCTTCAAGCCGGACCACCCGGGCGTGGTGGTGGTATGCACCGACGGGCTGTGGAACTACGCGGAGTCCGCGCGGGAGATGGCGCAGGTGCTGCCCGCCGACGCGGCGGTGCGTCCGCTGCACAGCGCACAGGTGCTCGTGGGGCACGCCCTCGACGGCGGCGGCCACGACAACATCACCGTGGCGGTCGTGCCGTTCGCCACGCAGACCGAACGGGAACCGGGAGCGGCACCGGAGCCCGGACCGGCAGGAGCACCGGAACCGGAAGTGGAAGCGCGACCGCAGGTCTGACCCGCCTGCCCGAGCCCTCTAGGAGTCCAGCCGATGGCGAATTTCGCCAAGCCGAGCGCCCCGCGCTTCAGCGTGGACGTGTACCAGAACGAGTTCCTACCCGAAGGCGGGCGGGACGTCCACGCCATCGTCACCGTCACCGCCACGGGCGGCGGCAGCGTCACCCGCGGGACGCCCGCCGACGGCACGGCCGCCGTCGTGATCATGGTCGACTGCTCGGGTTCCATGGAGTACCCGCCGGAGAAGATGCGCGGCGCCCGCGAGGCCACCGCGGCGGCGATCGACACCCTGCGCGACGGCACCGCCTTCGCGGTGATCGCCGGCACGCACGTCGCCAAGGAGGTCTATCCCGGCCAGGGCCGCCTCGCCGTCGCCGACCCCGCCACCCGCGCCCAGGCCAAGGAGGCGCTGCGCGGCCTCGGCGCCGGCGGCGGCACCGCCATCGGCACCTGGCTGCGCCTGGCCGACGGCCTGCTGCGCGGCTCCACCGCCGCCATCCGGCACGGCATCCTGCTGACCGACGGACGCAACGAGCACGAGGAGCCGGCCGTCCTGCGCGCCACCCTCGACGCCTGCGCGGGCCGCTTCACCTGCGACGCCCGAGGTGTGGGCACCGACTGGGAGGTGAAGGAGGTCACCGGCATCGCGAGCGCCCTGCTCGGCTCCGCCGACATCGTGGCCGACCCGGCCCACCTCACCGAGGACTTCACGCTGATGATGGAGAACGTCATGGGCAAGGAGGTCGCGGACGTCTCGCTGCGCCTGTGGACCCCGGTCGGCGTGGAGATCCAGTACGTCAAACAGGTCGCTCCCACCGTCCAGGACCTGACGGCCCGCCGCACCGACACGGGCCCGCGCGCCGGTGACTATCCGACCGGGTCGTGGGGTGACGAGTCCCGCGAGTACCACGTGTGCGTACGCGTCCCCGGAGCAGCCGTCGGCCAGGAGATGCTCGCCTCCCGCGTCACGCTCGTCCGGCCGGCGACGGGCGGCGAGCCCGAGGCCGTCCTGGCCCAGGGCCTGGTGCGCGCGGTGTGGACGAACGACCTGGCCGCTTCGACCGCCATCAACCCGCAGGTCGCCCACTACACGGGGCAGGCGGAGCTGGCGCAGGCTATCCAGCAGGGCCTCGAAGCCCGCAAAATGGGCGATGTCGATGGTGCTACGGCCAAACTCGGACGGGCCGTACAACTGGCGAGCGTCTCCGGCAACGCCGACACGGCGCGGCTGCTGTCGAAGGTGGTGGATGTGGTGGACGCGGTGGCAGGTACTGTGCGGCTGAAAGCGAAGGTTGCCGACGCCGACGAGATGACTCTCGAAACACGTTCGACGCAGACCGTCCGAGTGAAGAAGTTCTGAGAGCCTCCCGCGGTGCCGCGGGGAGAAGAAGGGGGAAGAGCCGCCATGCCGACCTGCCCGAACGGGCACCAGTCCGCCTCCGACGACTGGTGCGAGGTCTGCGGCCACCGCATGGGTACCCCAGAGGGACCCCCCGCGGTGCCTTCCTACGGCTACGGCTTCCCCCCGACCGCCGGTGAACCGACCGCCCAGGCCGAGCTGTGCCCGCAGTGCCGGACCCCGCGCGAGGCCATGGCCCCGTTCTGCGAGGAGTGCCGGTACAACTACCTGACGCGCTCCGCGACCTCGTACGCGTCGCCGACCACGGACCCGGGGCCGCCGGCGCCCGGCGCCGGTACCGGTGCGGGTGCCCCTGCCGGGCCCCGTCCCGGCAGCCCGCCCCCGCCGCCCGTGCCCGCGCCGGGGACGTACGCGCAGGACCACTTCGAGTACCAGGGCTCTCGGCCGTCCCGGGTCAACCGGCCGGCCGAGCCGCTCCAGCGCGAGGACGACTGGATGCTGTCGCCTCCGGCGCACGAGCCGCCGCCGGCCTACCAGCAGGCTCCGCAACCCCAGTACCAGCAGCAGCCCCCGCCGCCGCACCAGCGGCAGGAGTACCAGCAGGAGTACCAGCAGCAGCCCCAGACGCCGCCGTACCAGCCCCTCCCGCCGCAGGGCGGGTCCTGGACCGCGACGATCGGCCCGGACCGCTCGTACTTCATGGCGATGATGCAGCGCAGCGGCCCCGAGGCGACCGGGCTCAACCTGCCCGCGTACTCCCCGGAGCAGCACCTTCCGCTGTCCGGCGGCCAGATCACCATCGGCCGCCGCCGCGCCTCCACGGGCGAGTCCCCGGACATCGACCTGTCGGTGCCCCCGGAGGACCCGGGCGTCTCCCACCAGCACGCGGTGCTGGTGCAGCAGCCCGACATGAGCTGGGCGGTGGTGGACCAGAACTCCACCAACGGCACCACCATCAACGGCGGCGAGGACCCGATCCAGCCCTACGTCCCGGTCCCGCTCGCCGACGGCGACCGCGTCCACGTGGGCGCCTGGACCACGATCACCATCCGCCGCGGCTGATCACAGCTGCCCCAGGGGCCATACGTAGGGCCCCTGGGGGTCGTCCAGCCACGACCACTGGCCCTCCGGACCGACGGAGACCCCGAAGCGTTCGCGGCCCGGGCGGCCCTCGCTGCGCCACAGGTCCAGGGCCTCGCGGGGGTGCAGTACCCCGGCGGTCAGCACGAGCATGAACTGGAAGCGCTCGTTCTCAACCAGCTCGTACGGGAGCCCGCGCACCATGGCCATCCGGTCGGGCGGCGGTACGGCCGAGGCCCCGCGCACCGGGACGAAGTACGCCGCGGTGTGCAGGAAGCGGCCCTCCGCGAAATCGGCGTCCCGCACCGTGAGGGCGATCAGCCCGGTCGACAGCGGAGCGAGGATCCGCGCTCCCGGCCGGCACTGGCCGAGCCAGGCGTGCGGGACCAGCGGGAGGGTGCAGGTCACCAGGATCCGGTCGAACGGGGCCCTGGCGGGGCAGCCGCGGGCGCCGTCCCCGGTGACCACGGTCGGGTGGTAGCCGAGGTGGGCCAGGTGGGCCCGGGCGGACTCGGTGATCTCCTCGTCCAGGTCCACGGTGGTGACGTGCTCGTCGCCGAGGCGGTGGCTGAGCAGGGCCGCGTTGTAGCCGGTGCCCGCGCCGATCTCCAGGACGTCGTCGCCGTCGCGCACGTCGAGGGCGGCCAGCATCTTCGCCATCAGGGAGGGCTGGCTGCTGGAGGAGACCAGCCTGCCGTCGCGCAGCCGGGTCGCGAGCGGGGCGTCGGCGTACACGCCGCGCAGCCAGCGGGCCCGCTGCGCCGGGTCGGGGTCCTCGGCCCAGAGCCGTTCTTGGCCGGCGCCGCGGTCGGTCCAGAAATAGGGGACGAAGACGTGCCGGGGCACGGCCGCGAAGGCCGCCCGCCAGCGCGGGTCGTCCAGTACGCCGGCCGCGGTCAGCTCCCGCACCTGGGCGGCGTGCGCGGTCTCCCGCAGGTCCCGCGTCTCGGTCCCTGCGCCGTCTGCACCCTGTGCGCCGTGTGCGGTGTGTGCGCCCATGCCTCCACTGTCCTGCGCCCGGCCGTCAGGTGCGACGCGAAGGGCCCCCGGGCGGTGCCGGGCGTCTGAGACGATGGTCGGGTGAATGAGATTCCGCGGGGCAGCCTTCAGGAGCAGACCTTCTACGAGCAGGTGGGCGGCGAGGACACCTTCCGTCGCCTCGTGCGGCGCTTCTACCAAGGCGTCGCGGAGGACCCGCTGCTGCGCCCGATGTACCCGGAGGAGGACCTCGGTCCCGCCGAGGAGCGGTTCGCGCTGTTCCTGATGCAGTACTGGGGCGGTCCGACCACCTACAGCCAGCACCGCGGCCACCCGCGCCTGCGGATGCGGCACGCGCCGTTCCAGGTGGACTCGGCGGCCCACGACGCCTGGCTGAAGCACATGCGGGTGGCGCTGGACGAGCTCGGTCTGGCCCCGGAGCACGAGGCACAGCTGTGGAAGTACCTGACGTACGCCGCCGCGTCGATGATCAACACGGCAGGCTAGCGGGGACACCCCTGGAACGAACCCGCGGGCCGGCCGGCGCACGGGGCCCGCGGGGCGCACACGGGTCAGACCGGGCTGACCTGGAAGGCGCCGAGACCGCCGGTGGCGCCGGGGCGGCGGGTGGCCACGGAACCGTACGGAGTGCGCAGCCGCAGCCAGCTCCCGGCGGCGAGCAGCGCCACCGGGTCGGGGGCGGCGCCGGGCGCGGGGGCGGACACGGCGGCCCGTACCGGCCGCAGGAAGCCCAGGGACTGAGCGGCGTGCGCGACGCGCAGCGGAAGCTCGGTGTCGCCCAGGGAGCGGGACCAGATCTCGCGGCCGATGCGGTCGCGCTCGGAGCGGGTCCGGTGCTGCGCGGGCAGGGCCGCGTCGCGGGCCCGGAACTCGGCGACGGACGCCGCCAGGACCTGCGTGATCGCCTCGGGGCCGGGCAGCCCCGGCAGCTGCCGCCAGCCGCCGCGGGGCGGGAGTACCCCGGTCCACGGCGGGCCGGTGACCGGCCCGGGCACGGTGGCCTGGGCCGAGGCCTCGTCCACGGACTCCAGGAGCTCCCCGGCGGAGACGGTCACGTCCAGCGGCGTCGCCGCGGGGACGGCGAGCCGCACGGTGCGGACGGCCAGGACCTCGAAGGAGGGGGGCCGTCCGAAAACGCCGAGCGCGCCGCCGCCCGCCTGGAGGCGGACGGCGGCGGCCCGGTCGTAGTGCACCAGCCGGCCGAGGAAGGCGGCGAGGTCCGCCGCCTCCCCGGAGTCGGCGAAGCGCAGCTGCTCGATCATGCCGCGACGGCCTCGGAACGCGGCTCGTCGAGGTACTCCTCCAGGAAGTGCCTCTCCTCGGCCGTGATGCGGCGCGGCCGCCCCGCGGCGAGGTTGTAGGGCACGACCACGGTCTCCGCGCGCACGTAGACCGTCTCGGGCCTGTCCTCGGTGGCCTCGTCCTTGACCTCGTAGCGGATGGTCAGGGAAGCGGCGCCTATGCGGGTCACCCACGACTCGATGAGGACCGGCTCGTGGCGGTGCACGAGGGGCAGCTTGTAGTCGATCTCGTGGCGGGCCACGACGGATCCGCCCGTGAAGGACTCGCTGCCCTCGCCCGGCGCGAGGCGGAACATGAAGTCGATCCGCGCCTCCTCCAGATAGCGGAGGAAGACGACGTTGTTGACGTGCCCGAAGGCGTCCATGTCCGCCCAGCGCAGGGGGCAGCGGTATTGGTGTCTGGCCATGGCCGTGACCTCAGCCCTCAGCCTCGGGTGAGCTTCTTGTAGGTGGCACGGTGCGGACGGGTCGCGTCCGGGCCGAGCCGCTCGATCTTGTTCTTCTCGTAGGACTCGAAGTTGCCCTCGAACCAGAACCACTTCGAGTCACCCTCGTAGGCGAGGATGTGGGTGGCGACCCGGTCCAGGAACCAGCGGTCGTGGGAGACGACCACGGCCGCACCGGGGAACTCCAGCAGCGCGTTCTCCAGCGAGCCCAGGGTCTCGACGTCGAGGTCGTTGGTGGGCTCGTCGAGGAGCAGCAGGTTGCCGCCCTGCTTGAGGGTCAGCGCGAGGTTCAGGCGGTTGCGCTCACCGCCGGAGAGCACACCGGCCGGCTTCTGCTGGTCCGGGCCCTTGAAGCCGAAGGCGCTGACGTACGCGCGGGACGGCATCTCGACGTTGCCGACGTTGATGTAGTCCAGCTCGTCCGACACGACGGCCCAGAGCGTCTTCTTGGGGTCGATGTTGGCGCGGCCCTGGTCGACGTACGAGATCTTGACGGTCTCGCCGACCTTGATCTCGCCGGAGTCCGGCTTCTCCAGGCCCTGGATCATCTTGAAGAGCGTGGTCTTGCCGGCGCCGTTCGGGCCGATGATGCCGACGATGCCGTTGCGCGGCAGCGTGAAGGACAGGTCGTCGATGAGGACCTTGTCACCGAACGCCTTGGAGAGGTTGTTGACCTCGACCACGATCGAGCCCAGACGCGGGCCCGGCGGGATCTGGATCTCCTCGAAGTCCAGCTTGCGCATCTTGTCGGCCTCGGCCGCCATCTCCTCGTAGCGGGCGAGGCGGGCCTTGGACTTGGCCTGGCGGCCCTTGGCGTTGGAGCGGACCCACTCCAGCTCTTCCTTGAGGCGCTTGGCGCGCTTCTCGTCCTTCTTGCCCTCGACCTTGAGGCGCTCGGCCTTCTTCTCCAGGTAGGTGGAGTAGTTGCCCTCGTAGGGGTGCGCGCGGCCGCGGTCGAGTTCGAGGATCCACTCGGCGACGTTGTCGAGGAAGTAGCGGTCGTGGGTGACGGCCACGACGGCGCCCTTGTACTGGGCCAGGTGCTGCTCCAGCCAGTTCACGGACTCGGCGTCGAGGTGGTTGGTGGGCTCGTCGAGGAGCAGCAGGTCGGGGGCCTCCAGCAGCAGCTTGCAGAGGGCCACGCGGCGCTTCTCACCACCGGAGAGGTTGGTGACGGGCCAGTCGCCGGGCGGGCAGCCCAGGGCGTCCATGGCCTGCTCCAGCTGGGCGTCGAGGTCCCACGCGTTGGCGTGGTCCAGGTCGTCCTGGAGCTTGCCCATCTCCTCCATCAGCTCGTCGGTGTAGTTCGTCGCCATTTCCTCGGCGATCGCGTTGAACCGGTTGAGCTTCTGCTTGATCGGGCCGACGCCGTCCTCGACGTTCTCCAGGACGGTCTTGGACTCGTCGAGCTTCGGCTCCTGCATGAGGATGCCGACGGTATAGCCCGGGGAGAGGAAGGCGTCGCCGTTGGACGGCTGCTCGATGCCCGCCATGATCTTCAGAACGGTGGACTTACCGGCACCGTTCGGGCCGACCACACCGATCTTCGCGCCGGGCAGGAAGTTCAGGAAGACGTCGTCAAGGATCACCTTGTCGCCGTGTGCCTTGCGCGTCTTGCGCATGGTGTAGATGAACTCAGCCAAGAGAAACCGTCCGGCAGATCGATGGTGGGCAGATACACCCCATCTTGCCAGGCGTCCATACCCCGGGGGAAACGCGTATGGTCCGGGGGCTCTGACCTGGGGTCCAGCGTCATGGCCCTCGCACGGTCCTGGTCGTCATTGGTCGCCCTGGGCCGTCATTGGGTCACCTCTGACGGCCCAGGGACGGCCCAGCATCGGACCCGACGGCCCGCCTTTGTGCAGGTGGGGGGTCACACCCACCACCGTACGGCGCCCGCCGAAACGAGCGCGTCGGCAACGGCATCCATGCCGACCACCACCACGTCGGCCCCCGCCTCGGCAAGCGTGGACAGCTTCCGGGGCTTGTTCGCGAAGCCGATACTCCGCACGCCTGCGGCCCGGGCCGCCTCGACGTCGGTGGTCGAGTCTCCGATGAGCACCAGGGCGGCAGGCTCGATGCCCAGGGTCACGGCGGCGGCGCGCAACGGGTACGGGTCCGGCTTCATGCGATCCGGCCGAAGGACGGGGCGCCCGATCACAGCATCAACGGTTCCGTCGATGCCGTGGATCATCAGGTACTCACGCACGCACTCGGCGGAGTTGTTGCTCACCACAGCCACCCGCCGGTTCGATTCCTTGGCCGCTGCGAGCGCCTGCACGGCGCCCGCCACGGGCGGCCCGGCGACCTTGACCGCAGCGACTTCGGCGGCGGTCAGCGCTGCCTCCACATCGGACAGCAGAGCCGCGCCGCCCTCCTGCGAAATCCGATGGATCTCCATCGGGTCATCGGTGGCCCGGGCACGATCCGCCAGTCCCGGAGCACGGCTCGCAACGATCTCCGCCAGGTCCAAGGCGACCTGCGGAGCGGGTAGCCCACGAAAGACGTCACAGATGGGCCCGTCGAAGTCGAAGAGCACCCCCGCTGACGCCCGAACGACATCGGCCAGAGCGTCAGAGGAGCTGGGCATCTGCGTCCCTCGCAATCGTCTCCCAGATGCTGTCGAACCACATGCGCGCCTGCTCGACCTGCTGCGCACCGCTGGACGAGTCACCGTCGTTCATCGAGTGGTGGAACAGGATCGTGTCCTTGCCCACCAGGTCGAAGATCTCGATGGTCTCGCCCTGCGCGACGACCTTGTTCGGCCGGATCGGGTAGTACCCGAAGAACGCGTCCTCGCCGTTGATCACGTAGAGCTTGAAGAACTGCGTGCCGCTGTGCACGCGGACGCTGACGCTGCTCTCCTGGACCAGACCGAGGTGACTCAGCTCGCTTATGGCGTCGGAGATGCTGCGGGTGTAGCCGACCATGATGCCGTGCATCCGGCTGCGCAGCCGGGCGTCGTCCGCGCAGTCCTCGCGCCGGACCGGGGCCGCCTGCGGCACGTCCATGTCGGGCACCAGGATCCGGATGCGGATGCTGGTCGGCGTGAGCCGTCCGACGCGGATCTTGTCCAGCGGCTCTTGAAGCGCGCCGTGCAGGGTCTCGCTGGAGAATCCCGCGAAGTCAATCGTGACGTTCTTGCTCGCGAAAGCCTGCTCGACGTAGGGCCGCAGTCCCGCCGGCCGCTCGGTGCGGCTGCGGACGAACACGCCGCTCCCCTTGCGGGACACGACGAGCCCTTCGTCTTCCAGGTCACGTAGCGCCCGCTGAATCGTGGCCCGGGCGAAGCCAAAGTGATCCGTCAGCATCTTGTGCGACGGCAGCTTCTCTCCGGGGCCGAGCTTCCTCGTTCGGATCGCCGCTCCGAGACTGCGCGCCACCTGCTCGTACGGCGGCCGGTCGTCGTCCGGGTCCAGGGGTTCAAGCGCAAAGGTCATGGCTCGATGCTACGGCCCACCTGACTATTTGAGCAGCTTGGATAGCCAGATATTGACGTGGCTAGCCAAGCTGGTTACGTTGTCCCTATGCCGACCGGGCTAGCCAAGTAAGTCAGGCTGGGACGGGTGAGCTGTGCCCTCGCGGCGCAGGTCAGAGCATCGAGGCCCGCGAAAGCGGGGCGAGGGTGGTGGGCAGCCGCGCGAATTCGGCGTGGTCCTTGGCAGCCCATACGGCAGGCGGTCTCTGCCTACAACGGGGCCCTAGCGAGCTGTTCCTTGATCCGGCAGCCGCGTCCCCGAATCGAGACCACCCCCAATCCCGCGGCCTTGCCGCGGCCGGTTGCCTCCTCCGCCCGTCCGGCGCTTCTGGGCCGTACGGGCGGGGTCGAGGGGAGCCGGCGTGCTTCCTGCTTCACCCAACGCATGCAGTGCAGCCCCCGGCGTTCCCGCGCCGAGGGCTGCTGTCGAGTCCCGTTCCTCCACAGAAGGAGCAAGACCCATGAAGTCCATCGCTGCACTTCACGACGTTGTTACCCCGTGGTCCGACGGCCTGGAGCCGTCGGCCGCGGAGCTGGACGCGATCGAAGCCGAGATGCCTGTGGTCCTGGCTGAGGTCGAGTTGCTGGACGCGCTGATCGTTCTGCTGGACCGGCCGGCGTCGGAGTTCGACGCCCGCCGGATCCGGCGGGCGCACCGGCGGGTGCTGGCGGCCCGTCGGGACGCGGCGAACAAGAGCTGCCCCGTTCCGCCGGCGGTGGCGTGATGGCTCGCGCTCACCTGTCCCACCGCAATGGCGGGTGGCGCCTGTTCGTGGCGCTGCCCGTCGGGCGGCACTGGCCGACCCACTACTTCACGGGCCCGGCCGTGCCGACCGTTCAGGAGCGCTCACAGGCGCTCACTGAACTCAACTACGCGCTCACCGACGGGGGTGAGTGGTCCTGGACCGAGGACAGCGAGCAGGTCGACGACCCGGCCTCGCCGGTCATTCTGATCGCCGTCGCACCCGTCGTTTCGATCCTGGGGGGTGCGTCGTGAGCGATGCTCATCTGCGCTCATCGGAACGTGCGTTGGCGTTCGGGACGTGGCTGATCGTGAGTGGGGCGATGCTCTACTCGATCCTGACGGTCACGCCGCTCATGGCCGCCCACACCCCGGACGCGTGGGACTGGACGGCGCCGATTCTGCCGCTTGTCGTGGACGCGGCGGTGCTCATCGTGGTCCGTCTCGACTCGGTCCTGGCCCGCCTCGGCGGGCACGGCGGGCCGTGGCCGGTGGCCCTGCGCTGGATGACCGGCGCCATGACGCTCCTGCTGAACATCGGCGCATCCGCGCTGGTGGGAGACATGGTGGGGGTCGCGGTCCACGCGGTCGCCCCCCTGCTGCTGATCGTCACCGCCGAGGCTGGCCTGGCCTACCGCCGCGCCCTGACCGCCGCCGTCCTCGCCGCCGAGGAACGCAAGCAAGCCCAGCGCGACACGGCAGCACGAGCGGCCGCGGAGCGCGAGGAAAACCGGCTGCGGGCGGAACGTGAACGCCGTGACCACGAAGCTGCGCAGGCGCGTGAGCAGCGTGAGCACGAGGCGAAACTGGCCCGGGAAGCCGACGAGCGCCGGGCCCGGATCCTCCGGGAAGAGGCCGACCGCGCGGAGGCTGCGCGGCGGGCCGAGCAGGCCGCGCGGGACGAGCGTGAGCGCCATGAGCACGAGCGTGAGCAAGCCGCGAAGGCTCGTGAGCAAGCGGCCCGCCAGGCCGCCGCCCAGCGTGCGGCCGACGAGCGTCGCCGCGCCGAGCAGGAACGGCAGGCGGCGGCGGAGCGGGCGGAGCGTGAGCGCGCCGAGCTGCTGTCCGCGGGCCCGGCCGTGGAGAAGCTCGGCGAGGTGCGGGCCCGGCAGGTTGTGCAGGCCGCGTACGCGGCGGGTCTGCCGCAGCGGCAGGCCGTCGAACTCACCGGCTGGTCCGTCGGGTGGATCGCTGCCCGCTACCAGGAACTGCGTGACCTCACCGCCCCCACTCCGCGCCCGGCCCTGGAAGGAGCCACCCCGTGAAGCTCTCCCCGAACACCGCCCCCGGCGAGCCGGACGACCTGCTGATCCGGATGCACAACCAGGTCGGCGCGGCCGTCGACGTGATCGGCACCCGGGCCTATCAGGGTTCGGGCTGGCGCTGCCACGGCTGCGGCGACCACTCCGACATGCTTGACGGTTTCCTCTTCACCCGCCGCAAGGCGAACGACCACGCCACGGCCTGCCGGGCCTCGCTCCACCGCCTCCACTGATGGCCACCCTGCCCGTCTACCCCTGGCGCCTCGCCCCCGACGGTCTCGCCACCCGCCGACAGCTGCGCGCCCTCGGCCTCCGGCCCGGCGGACAGGACGTCGCCGCGCAGCTGGAGCGGCCCCGCCGACGGCGCGGGCCGCTGGTCGCCTACCTCTACCGGATCGACCGGGCCCGCCCGGTCCGGCCCATGACCGCCCGCCGGGCCGCCGCACTCGCGAAGGCCAACGCGGCCCGCCGCTGGTGCCCCACCTGCCGCTGTGATGCCGGGTACGTGATCCCGGCCTCGCTCGGCGTGTGCACCCCGTGCGCGTACCCGAACGAACAGCGCGTCGCCTGATCAGCACGAGAGCCCGGCCGCTTCCTTCCACAGTCCCGGCCGGGCTCTCTCTCCCGTGAAGGAGCACGTTCAGCATGACCGAGACCATCACCGAACCGCAGGCTCCCTCCGAAGAAGCCACCCCCACCCCGACGCCCGCCGACACCGGCAGCCCGAAGGCCGGGAAGGAGGTGGAGCACACCCCGGGCGGCTTCCCCGTGGTGCCGCTGTCCCTGTCGGGGACGAACACCGCGGCCAGCCTGTTCGCCACGGCCGCGCTCGCCGGCGGGCCGGTCGCCGCGGCGATCGCGATGACCGGCGCCGCCGTCCTCGGCACCGCCGCCGCCCACCACCGCAACAAGAACAGCAGCAAGAAGACCCCGGCCAAGACCTCCCCCACGGCCACCAAGAACACCAGCGGTGGCCGCATCCCCGTGCAGCCTCGCACCACAACCCGAACGGGCGGCGGGGGTGGCTCCCGAAGGTCCGCAGGCGGCCGTACCAGCAGCCCCCGAGCGGACAGCCCGAGCGGCCCTGCCCGGTCCGGCGGTTCGGTCGGCAAGCACAACAAGCCAGGTAAGCCGTCGGTCCGGCAGCGCGCCGCACACGCGGCGGGTGGCCTGGCCGGTGGCCGGGCGGGTCAGGTGCAGGCGCTGCGCCAGCAGGCCCGTACCCAGTCCCCGACCAAGGCCGCGGCGCGTACGGCGGCGGTGCAGGCGCGCCGGCAGGTCGCCGACACCCGCCGCGCCGCCAAGGCCGCCGAGCGTACGGCCACCGCCGCCGGGGCGAAGACCCGTGGGCCTGCTGCACGCACCCTGGCCAAGGGCATGGGCAAGGCCGCGGCTGTCCGGGACAAGGCCGCCACCGCCACCCGCGGCGCGCGGGACCGGGCCGCTGGCCGCGCCGTCGCCAACGGCCGGGCGGGCGTCCGTGAGGCCGCGCACCGGGCACGGGTCGCGCAGCTCAAAGCCCCTGCGCAGAAGGCGGCGCGTAAGGCGCTGCTGCGTTCCGCAGTCCGTTTCCAGGCCCGCCGGGTCCTCGCCGCGGCCCTGGGCGGGGCGCTCGGCCTGCTGGGGATGGTGACCACGCCGCTGGGCCGGAAGCTCAGTTGGGCGTGGCTGCAGCACCCCGGCCGCCGCCTCTACCGCTTCCTCCTCGGCCGCGCCCGCGCCGAGCGCGAGGACCGGGACGCCGGCATCCGCAACGGGCTTGAGGACGCCGAACGGGCCGCCGAGGAGCAGGCGGACGCCGAACTGGAGCAGGACATCGAAGGCGATCAGCTCGGCGAGCGTGCCGAGCGGCCGGACGCCATGACCCCCGCATCACCCACTGGTGAAGGAGCACAGCTGATGGACAGCAGCACGTCTGGGTTCAGGTTCGAGGAACTGGCCGCCGAGATGGAGCAGGCCGCGCAGGCCTACGAGCCCGAGAACGCCATGGAGATCCTCGCCATGGTCGAAGGCCTGCCCGAGGCCCTGGCCTCGATCGCGAACATCATGCGGATCCTCGCCGAGCGCTCCGACTCCGAGTTCCCGCTGGAGAAGGAGGTCGCGGACGGGTTCGCCGACATCTACGGCGCCCTCAACTCCGCCACCGCCGTCGCCGAGGACCTGGGGCCGGTATTCCGGCAGGCCCACGAGGCCGACATCGCCCGCCACGAAGACCCCCGCAACGGCCCCGACGCCGAGAAGGGATGGAACGTCTGATGGCTGCCAAGACCAAAGCCAAGGCTGTCGAGCACCGGGGGCTCGCGCTGGACTGGGCCGCCGGCCACGGGCCCATCACCGGTGCCCTGTCCGCAACCACGGGCGCGTACGCGGTGGCCACGGTCGGCACCCTCGCCCACATGCCTCCCGGGTGGGCCCTCGCGATCGGCGCCGTGGGCGCGATCGGGCACACCGCGTCGGGGCTGCGGCAGAAGCTGGCCGGGCGCACCGTCACCTCCCGCGCGGCGTCCTGGCTCCTCGGATCCGGCTGGACCACCTGGGCGCTTGCCACCGGCCCGCTGGAGTGGACCAAGCTCGGCGCCCTCGCCGTCTTCGGCGTCGGCATGGGCGCCGCCGCCCGCTCGGTCGGCTTCTACGAGGAAGCCCGTGAGCTGGAGGCCATCGCCGCCGCCGAGCGTCAGGTCGCCCGCGAACTCTCGGCCGAACGCCGGGCGATCGCCGCGGAGTGGGTCGACCGGGTTCAGCGGGTGTGCGGGCTCACGCTGCGGATCCTGGCGGTGGAGGTCTGGCCGACGAACACCGGCTTCACCATCGACGCCGAACTCCCGCCCGGCGGGGCCACGTGGCACAAGGTCGCCCAGTACAACGCCGCCCTCTCCGCGGATGCCCGGCTGCCGAACGGCTGCACCGCCGCCGCATCCGCCGGCATCAACCAGGGCCGGGTCCTGATCGACGTCACGACCGTCAACGTCCTCGCCGAGGACATCGCCTACCCGACCGACTACGGCCCCCTGTCGGTCCACACCGGCCTACCGCTGGGCGTGCGGACCGACGGCCGCCCGGCGGACGCGTTCCTGCGCGAGCAGTGCGCGATCGCGGTCGGCCCCACCGGATCGGGCAAGACCAACTTCGTCCACACCTTCATCGGGGCCGTGGCCCGCGCCGAGGACATGCTCGGGTGGGTCATCGACCTCAACGCCGGATCCGCTGGCCTGCCCTGGGTCCGCCCCGCCATGCAGCCGACCGACAGCGGGCAGGCCGTCCGGCCCGGCATCGACTGGCTCGCCTCCACCCCGGAGGAAGCCCACCGGATGCTCGATGCGGCGATCGCGATCGCCAAACGCCGCAAGGTCGCCTACCAGCAGCTCATGGCCGACGCCGACACCGACCTGCTCCCCATCAGCCCGCGCATCCCGCAGATCGAGCTGATCATCGACGAGGGCGCCGAGATCCTCGCCAGCAACGACAGGGCCATGAAGGCACTCGCGGCGAAGATCCTCGAAGTCATCCGGATCTCCCGCGCCATGGGCCTGCGCACCTTCCTCACCGCGCTCGGCGCCACCGGGACCGTCCTCGGCAACCTGATGATCCGCCGCGAAGCCAAGGTCCGTATCGCCCTGACCGGTGGCGAGAAGGAGGGCATGGACCTGGCCAAGCTCTTCCCCGGCCGCCGCGGCCTCAGCATCGAGCAAGCCCCCTACAAGGGCTCCGGCTTCCTCGGCACCCCCGAGGCCCCGGCCGCCCTGTTCAAGTCCTGGCGGATCAAGCCCGCCCAGATCCGCGACATCGTCCTGGCCACCTCCGACCGACACCCCCGCCTGGACGACGTCTCCGCCAAAGCCGCCGGGCCCGACTACGCCCGCCGCTGGGACGCGGGCCGCACCGCCTGGATCAACGACCACACCCCCGACGACACCGGCACCACGCACGACACGGCAGCGACGTCGACGCCGGCGGGTGGGCTGAACCTGAGTGCCCACCGGCAGACCGCCGTGGCCACGTCGGACGAGGAGCGGCTGGCCGAGGCCTTCCGCGCGCAGATCGACGCCCAGTTCGCCACCGCCCCCGACCCGGAAACGGAACCCACCCCGGCGCCGAAGGCAGCCCCGGGCGGGCTGAACCTGTCCGCGCTGCGCGGGGAGCAGGACAACGCCGCCCGCCAGGCCGCCCTCGCCGTCCTGGAGGCGGCCGGGCCCGAGGGCACCGGGGCATCAGCGATCGCCCGAGCCCTCGCCGACGCACACGGAACGAACCGGCAGACGATCAGCGGGTGGCTCCAGGAGTGGGCGGATGAGGGACTAGCCGTGCGGGTCGGGACGGGCACCAAGACCCGCTACGTCCACCACACCCACACCCCCGACGCATGACCCCTTGTCGCTTCGGCCCCCGCCCGCAAGGGCCCTTCCCGGACCTCTGGAGGGCCGGAAACGGGCTTTGACCTCGGGGGCGACAAGCGACAAGACAAGCGACAAGACAAGGCACGCGACAAGCGGGACGACAAGCCACACGACAAGCACGCGACAAGCCGCACGGGCACCACACCTCAACGTTTAGGTGTGGTGCCCGTCCCGTTGAAGGGACCGCGTTGTGCACACCGAACCCCACCAGCCGCTCACCCCCGCCACCCGCTACGGCAACCCCATCCACCGACCCCGCCCGGTCCAGCCGCACACCATCCTGCTGCCCCAGGACATCCCGCCCGGCGTGGACTGGGTGACCCTCCCCAACGGGGTCCACACCCTCGCCTACACCCACCCCCACCCGGGACCGACTCCCGAACCGGAACCGGTCCGGGAATCGATTCCTCGGTGGGCCAAGACCACCGCGCTTCTCGCCCCGACCCTGGGCGGCGGGATCGCCGCGGCCGGGTTGGGAATCTCCTACGCCGCACCCGGAGTCCTCGCCATGGCCGAAGCCCTCTGGGCCACCGTCGCCCTCATCGCCGCCGGCGCCCTCGCCCCGCTCCTCCTCCGCACCCCCCGCGGCCGGGTTGGGCGGGGTGCGGGGCCGGTGCAGCACATCACCCAGAACATCACCGCGACCGGAGTCTTCGGCCGCGCCACCGGCACCCTCAACAACCGCTGAAAGGCCTGCCCGTGAACCAGCCCCTGCCCGAGCGCATCGCCGACGCGGCCGCGCTCCTCACCGGCACCCGCACCGTCCGCTGCCCGCACCCCGAATGCCGCGTGTCCGTCCGCTACCGCCACGTCACCCCCGACGAGGCCAAGCGGCTGACCGACCTGGCCACCGACCACACCCGCCACTGAACACACGAGGGCGGCCCCGTCTCGGCAAAGTCCGGGCCGCCCTCATCCACAACCCGTCAACAGATCTGTGGAGGACTCCAGCATGACTCAACCCACCCCCTCCGCGCAGCTACGCGCGGCCCTCGACCTCGCCGAGCGGGGCATCCCCGTGCTGCCGTTACGAGAGAGCAAGGGCCCCATGGGCAACTGCCGCGCCTGCCGCAAGAACGCCTGCGGCGGCCGGCCGAACATGAAGACCCCCGGCCCCTGCGCGTGCGCGGCGCCGTGCCACGCATGGGCCGCCGCCACCACCGACCCGGCCGTCCTCACGTCGATCGCCTGGGCCCCGGCCTGGCGGCAGGCCGCGGCCGTCGCGTACCACCCCGGCGGTACCGGCCTCACCGTGGTCGACCTCGACAACGTCGAGGCGGTCGCATGGGCCTGGCAGAACCTCCCCAGCACGCGGACCGTGTCGAGCACCCGCGGGGAGCACTGGATCTATCTGGGCACCATGACCTCGCGCAATGCCGTACGGCCGGGCGTCGACATCAAGTCCCTGATGTCCTACGCCCGCTGGCTCGGCCCCGGCAGCGGCACCATGGCCCCGCTCCCCGACGCCGTACGCGCGCTCGCCGTGAAGGAGCCCACCCCGGTCCGGCGGACATCGAGCCCCGCTAGTGGTTCGGCGCCGGCCGGTGGCGGGCAATGCCCGCACCGCTCGCCCGCCTACCTGGAACGCGGCATCGCCATGGCGGAGCAGCGGATCGAGGACGCCCCGGACGGCATCCACAGGACCGTGTACCGGATGTTCCTCGCGGTGCTGTCCGCGCACGGCCGGTGCGGCTGCCTCACCGAGACGCACATCGGCCGCCTGTTCACCGCCGCGCAGACCAGGGGCGAGTCTTTGCGGCACTGCGAGGACGCCTGGACCAACGCCCGCACCCAGCTGGGGATGTGACCGTGACCGACGAGGACAAGACCCCGGCACGGCAGATCATCACCGACTACGCCCAAGACCACTTCCGGTACTTCCGCACCACCGAAGGCACCGTCTACGCGCAGAAGAACGGCCACCCCGTCGCCCGGCCCATCCGCTCCCAGGGCACCACCGGCAGCCACCGGCAGGAACTCATGGTCGGCCTCTACAACGACGGCAAAGGCTCCTTCAACGGCTCCGCCCTCAAGGAGGCATTGGACTTGATCGAAGCACTCGCCCTCAGCCAGGACGTACAAGCCACCCACATCCGCGTAGCCCCCGGGCTCGACGGAGCAACGTGGCTGGACCTGGGCCGCGACGACGGCCAGTCCGTCCGCATCCACCCCAACGGCTGGGACATCCTCACCCCCGACCCGCGGGAAGTGTGCTGGCGGCGCACCCAGCTCACCGGCGAACTCCCCCTCCCCGAGAAGGACACCGACGGCAAGGGCATCGACGCACTGCTGCGCCTGTGCAACTTCGCAGGCGCCGAGAGCGAGTGCCTCGCCATCGCGTGGCTCATCGGCTGCCTGGAGCCGTCCGTACCCGTCCCCGCCCCGTTCCTCACCGGCCCCCAGGGCGCCGGCAAGTCCACCGGCGGCCGGATGCTCGTGCGGATCATCGAAGGCATGAAGGGCGACCTGCGCCGGGCACCGAAGGACGAGGAAAACCTGATCACGGCCGTCGCCGCCGGATGGGTCACCGCCCTGGACAACCTCTCCCACCTGGCGCCGGACCTGTCGGACCTGATGTGCTGCATCGTCACCGGCGCCGAGAGCGTCAAACGCGCGCTGTTCAGCGACGGAGACGTCTACCTCTCCCGCTACCGCCGCCCGCTCCTGCTGACCGGCATCGACGTCGGAGTGATCCGCCCCGACCTCGCCGAACGCCTCCTTCCCCTCCGCCTGGAGCGGCCCCGCGTACGCAGGACCGAAGCGGAGCTGTGGGCGGAGTACGAGAGCAAGCTGCCGATCATCCTCGGCTCACTGCTGGACCTGACCGTCAAGGTCCGCGCCACGCAGGCCGACATCCCCACAGACCTGCGGATGGCAGACTTCGCCCACCTCTGCGCCCAGCTCGACGCGGCCACCGGCCTCGCGTCCCTGACCGCGTACCGGGCGACCCTGGACGACCTCAACGACGACGTGATCGAGGGCGACCTCCTCGCCCAGACCGTCCTCAAGCACGCCGCCGGCCTCACCCCCGGCGAGGAAGTGCGGATGACCTCAGCCGAGTGGCTGCACGCCCTCACCCAGCTCTACACCGGAGACGACTTCCGGCCCCTGCCCAAAGGCTGGCCCACCACCGGCAAAGTCCTCTCCGACCGCCTCAAGCGACTCCAGCCCACCCTCGCCGCCCGCGGCGTCCTCGTCGACTGGGGCCGCACCAAAGCCGCCCGCTACATCGAAATGACCCGCCCGGCCGCCCAGCCGTCGCAGCAGCAGGTGGAAGCGTTCTAACCCGCGCCCCGGGCTCGCTCCCGCACGAGCAAGAAGAGCACCCGGCGCCCGGCGGCGCGTGCACCCGGCGCCCGGCGGCGCGTGCTCCTCTTGCTGTTCCGGCGGCTCGCCGCCGCTGCAAGGGTCGTGCCGCGCAGCGGCCCCGCTCTTCACGCTCGAAGGCGCACCGCACCACAACAGACACGCCCCCCCTTTTTCCTAAGAAGGGAAGGCCTGCGTCACCCGCGTCACCCCCAGCCACAAAACCGCCAGCGACCTGCGAATACGCGGGTGACGCAGACGGCCCACGGCTGCGTCATCCCGCGTCACCTGCGTCACCGCCCCGCGTCACCCGATGACACAGGTGACGCAGACCGGTGACGCACACCCACCCCTTACGTCACCCAAAACCACAGGTCAGAGCACTGAATGACGTAAGTGACGCGGTGACGCAGAAATCAGAACCTCGGACAGATACGGGCCCACCCAACCCGCCGGAGGAGCAATGCCCGCCCAGAGCGACCCCCGCGCCATCCTGCGCGCCGGCCTCCCCGACCGATACCTGAATCCCGACGACATCGCCGAACTCTTCGACGTGCCGGTGGAGACCGTCTACCAGTGGCGCAAGAAGCGCACCGGTCCGCCTGGATTCCGCGTCGGCAAACACCTCCGCTACGACCCCGCTGACGTCTACGCCTGGATCGCCGAGCAGAAGCGCGCGGACCTCAGCCAAGCCGCCTAACCACCATCCGATCACGAGGGCGGGCCCAACAGGGCCCGCCCTCAGCGCTTCCCCAGAAAGGCCCTCACGTGGCAGGCCACATCCAAGACCGCTGGTACAAGACCGAGACCGGGCCCGACGGCAAGACCCGGCGGGTCAAGACCGACCGCTACGGCACGGGCATGCGCTACCGCGCCCGGTACGTCGGGCCCGACGGCACCGAGCAGTCACAGAGTTTCCCAGATCGGGAGAAGGGCCGGGCCGAGAAGTGGCTCACCCGGATCAAGGCCGACATGGACTCAGGGCAGTTCTTCGACCCGAAGGCCGGACGGATCACCTTCCGCGAGTACGCCGAGAAGTGGCTCGGCGGCCTGACGACCGACATCGTCAGTCAGGAGGCGGTGAAGAGGCGGATTCGCCTACACGCCGTCCCCCATCTGGGCACACGCCCCATGGGGTCGTTCAAGCCCGAGCACGTACGCGCCTGGCTAAGCAACCTCACGACATCGCTCCCCAACGCGACCTACCGGCGCGCCATCTACGACTCCGTGTCCTCTCTGTTCAACGCGGCCAAGGACGACGGTGTCATTCGGTCGAACCCTTGCCACGCCCAGTCGGTTAAGGCGCCGGAGCCTGCCCCACGGCTGGTCCAGCCGTGGTCTGAGAAGCGTGTGTTGACTGTCCGGGCCGGTCTGCCCGACCGCTTCGCCGCAACGGTGGACGTCGGCGGTGGCTGTGGCCTGCGGCAGGGTGAGATTTTCGGTCTGGATCGAGAGAACATCGACGCCGCGACGGGGTGGCTCTACGTCCGGCAGCAGGTCAAGCGCGTTGGCGGGAAGCTCGTGTTCGCGCCGCCGAAGCGAGGCAAGCTCCGCGACGTGCCGTTGAGCCCCGTGACTGCTGCGGCCCTCAGTGCCCACATGGAGCGCTTCCCGCCGGTCGAGGTGAAGTTGCCTTGGAAGACTCCGGACGGGCCGCTGGTGGCCCGCCAACTCGTCTTCACGAGCGCTGTGGGGCATGCCATCTGGCGCAGCTACTTCGATGACCACGTGTGGAAGGCCGCCCTCGCGTCCGCCGGCGTCATCCCGCCTCGGGAGCGGGGCAAGCGGTACGCTGCGGCGCCGGACGACGGGATGCATGCCCTGCGGCACTTCTACGCGTCGGTGCTCCTGGACAGCGGTGAGAGCATCAAGGCACTGAGTGTGTACCTCGGCCACTCGGACCCCGGCTTCACCCTCCGGATCTACACGCACCTGATGCCGAGCAGCGAGCAGCGGACGCGCTCAGCTGTTTCGGCGGTCTTCGGCGGCCCTCGGAGCGCCCCCGAGGCGGCCTGACGGCCCACAGACGGCCCACAGCCCAACAACGGCCCCTGGTCGGCGGTTCCTCCGCAGGTCAGGGGCCCTACAGCAGCCCCAGTTCGCCAGAAACACCCCATCTTGCCAGGCGTCCATACCCCGGGGGAAACGCGTATGGTCCGGGCCCTTGTCAGCCAGGGCTCGGTAGGAGCCGTTCCGCGGCTCCGCCGCCTGCGGCGCCCGCGGTCAGCCCGAGCGGAAGGCGACCCGGACCGTCGAATTCGCCGGGAGGACGACAACGCTGCCGTCGGACAGTGACCAGTTCTCCGGGATCAGGAACATCCGGCCCTTCTGCTCGGCCAGGAGGCGCAGGCCCTCGTAGCGGAAGCGGAAGCGCTGGCCGGTGCCGGCTGTGGCGGGCAGGATGGTTTCGCGAACCTGGCTGTGAGGGATGTAGAGGCGTTCCGTGGTGTCGATCGTCACCGTGGGGCGCAGCCGCAGGTGGGCGGCCAGATATTCGGCGTCGTCGAAACCGTGGCTCTTCGCGTACTCGTGGGCCGCCCAGAACGAGGCCAGGGCGACGAGCGCCAGCACGAGCGCGACCGCCGCCTTCTCCCGCGCCACGGGGTAGTCGGCGGCGGCGAGTTTGAAGGACAGCACGCGGCTGTACAGGAGCACTACGAGGCCTGCGCTCAGCAGGAGCGGCGTCTGCATGGCGCCGGCGCCCCACACGCCGAAGCCGCCCAGCATGCCGAGCAGGAACAGACCGCCGCCGCACGCCGCGAGGGCCGCGGGGAACAACCGGATCGCGAAGGGAGGCGGGGTGTCTCTTTTCCCCACGGCTACGGCCGCGTAGTAGATCAGGGTTCCCACCAGCGCGACGAGGAGCGCGGTCGCGACCGGCAGGTAGAGGGCTGAGGCGCTGCGCAGCGCGTAGTCCTGGGTCGAGAAGCCGAGGGTGGCGGAGTCGACGCCGAAGTAGTTGTAGAAGGCGCTGGTGTACGAGACACCGAAATAGAGCAGCAGAGCTCCGATGAAGGTGGTCGGAGCGGCGATGGTGGCGAGGGTGTTGACCCAGTCACGCCGGGGTGGGGGCGACTCTCCGGCGTCGTCGTCGGCCATGCGGTCCCGGTCCCTTCTCCTGCCGTGACTCGGATGGACTCGCCGAGCTCATTGCTCCGTCCTGTCGGACGGCGTCCCGTCGGGGGTGGGGGTCGGTTGACCGGGATCCGGCGGACTGGTGTCCGGCTCGGGCTCGGGCGACGGCGAGATATAGGCCGACATGACGTCGGTGTCGGTGTCGGTCTCGCCGCCGTCGTCGCTGAGGGTCACACAGATGTGGCGCGGGCTGGAGGTGGCCTCTACGGACGCGAAGGAGAACTCGACCTCCTCCGTGCCTTCGGGCGCCAAGCTGACCCGGCGGCTCGGGGGGTCGGCGGGTCTGCTCGTTTCACCGGGGGTGCAATCGACCGCGCTGACCGTCCCCTCGTACGCGACCGCCGACGGATTGGTCACCATTTTGATGTATGCAGGCCAGTATCCGTCGAAGTTGTCGGACAACCGGCCGGCCCGGTTGAAGCCGCCTTCCTCCTGCTCCCGTCTCCGCCGTTCTTCCCTTTCCTCATCCGTCTCGGCGGTCGCGGTCCCGTCCGAGGGCTCCGAGGGCCGGCCCGAGCTGACGTCGGTGTCGGGCCGGACCGACGGGGACGGTGATGGGTCGGCCCCGGAGGAGCAGGCGGCCAGGATTCCGGCGGACCACAGCATCGCAATGGTGCGCAGCGCCCCCCGCGGTCCGCGGCCGCGGTGTTCTTTGCCGTTCGGCACTGGGCCTCCCGATCCGGCGTCGTCCTGGCCGCCGTCAGGAAAGGGCGGGTGCAGGAGCGATGCTCTCGACAGCCTTCGGGTGAGAATATTCCGGCGCATTACGGAACAGAACCGCTGTGTGGGTACATTTCGCCCCTATGCCCGCACGCTCAGTACTGGGGTAGCCCCGGTCGGCCGCGCTCGCGACGGACTCCTGGACGGCTCTCCTCGCCCCGCAGACCGCCCGCCCCTGACGGCCGTCCCGCGCGGGTCGGGCGGGGGCGGCGCTGCGTGCCGGTGCCGGTGCCGGTGCCAGTCAGAGGGGGCGGTAGACCGTGAGGGCGTCCGGGAGGGCGTCGAGGACGAGTTCGCTCGGGGCTTTGGCGTATTCGCCGTCGTAGGCGAGGGGGGTGCCCGGTGGGACGGAACCGATGCGCAGGCTGCGCAGGCGGGTGGCGGCGTGGACCGGGGACCGGCTCAGCGGGCCGGCGAAGGCGGCGGCCAGCAGTCGGGGGCCGGGCCGCCCGCCGCCGTAGACGAGGCGGAGGTCGAGCAGGCCCTCGCCGAGGCTGTCGCGGCGGCCGGGGGCGGGGCCGGTGCCGTGGTAGGTGCCGTTCCCGGCGAAGAGAAGCCATACGCTCCGGCTCCGCCCGGCCAGGCTCAGCCGTACGGGCCGCTCGGCGCGCAGGACCTTCCAGGCCGCCAGCAGCGCCGCCGGGCCGCCGCCGATGCGCGGGCCCCAGCGCAGCCGGTGGCGCAGCAGCTCCGGGTAGGCGCCGATGCTGAAGTTGTTCAGGAAGTAGCCGGGCTCTCCGTCGGGGCCCGGGGAGAAGCGGCCCACGCCGATGCGGACGGCTTCCCCGTGCTCCAGGGCCTCGCAGGTGCCCTCCGGGCCGATGAGGCCGAGGTCGAGCGCGAAGTGGTTGAGGGTGCCGCCGGGGAACACGGCCAGGGGCACGTCGGCCCGCAGCGCGGCGGTGGCCGCCGCGTTGATGGTGCCGTCGCCTCCGCACACCCCGAGGACGGTGGCGCGCGAGGCCGCCTCCGCCAGGGCGGGAAGCAGCTCCGCGCCCTCGCACTCGATCACCTCGGCCTCCGGGAGCCGGGTCCGCAGTAGGTCGGGCACAGTCGCGGCCGTGCCCGACCCGGTGTTGACCACCACCGTCAGCCCGGACCCGTCGGGCAGCGCCGGCACCCCGATGGCCTTCCGTTCGTCGCCCGGCACGGCCCGGGCCTCCCGCACGTCGCGCGCGAGCCGGCGTACGACGAAGGCGGCGGCCACGCCCAGCGCCGCGCCCGCCGCCACGTCCGAGGGGTAGTGGACACCGGTGTAGACGCGTGAGAAGGCCACAGCCGCGGCGACCGGCGCCAGGACGGCGCCCCAGCCCGGGGAGGCCAGGGCCACCCCGGCGGCGAAGGCGAACGCGGACGCCGAGTGCCCGGACGGGAAGGAGGTGGTCTGCGGCTGCACGGCCAGCTGCCGCACCGCGGGCACGCCCTCCAGCAGCGGCCGCGGACGGCGTACGGACCACTTGCCGACGGTGTTGATGGTCGAGGAGGCCAGCGCCAGTGAGGCCGCCCCGTGCAGGGCCGCCTTGCGTGCCCCGGCCGATCCGAAGACGGCGATGGCCGCGGCGGCCCCGCCCCACAGCACCCCGTGGTTCGCGGCCCGCCCGAGGCGCGGCAGCACGCGGTCGGCGCCGGGCCAGTGCCTGCGGGCCACGGCGTCGAACAGCCGGCGGTCCCACCGTGCCAGGGCGCCGGTCCAGGTCAGTTCTTGATCAACCATTTCCTGCCTCTACCCCGGATCCCGTACCGGAACCGTCACGGCGCTCCACCCCGGCCGCCCCTTGCGCGCCGGCCTCGTCCACCTTCCCGGTTGCCCCTTCTTCTCCTCCTGCTCCCCTTCTCCTCCTCCTACTCCTCCTCGCCTCCTACTCCTCCTCGTCGAGCGGGCGCTTGCGCAGCAGCAGGACGACCAGGCCGCCCAGTACGACCAGGCCCACCGCCAGGGAGGCGATGACGGGCGTGGCGGCCGAGCTGCCGCTGATCGCCAGCCGCTCCTCGTCGGGGGAGGCCATGGGGAGGGACGCCGACTGCGCGCCCAGCGCGACCGCGGCCGAACCCGACCCCGGGCCCGGGTCCGAGGCCGGGGTCGCTCCGGCCTCGGGCGGCGGGGGCGGCGGCCAGGCCGCCCGCGCCGTGGCAGCGGTCACCGACTCGCTGGAGCCGGCCACGATCTGCGCCTGGGCGGGGACGCCGCTGGTGAAGACCCGCCCGACCGGCACCCGGGTCGCCCCCTGGACGGTGACCGAGGCCGTCCCGTCGGGGGTGCCCGCCGGGACCTCGAAGTAGAGCCGGCTGCCGTTGACCGCCGTGGCCAGCGGCTGCCCCTGGGCGTCCACCACCCGCACTCCCATGGCCACGGCCTCAGCGTCCGGTACGACCGACACGCTCCGCGCCCCGGTACGCACGGTCACCGGGCCGAGCCGGGTGCCCACCGGTCCCGTCACGTCGCCGGGTTCCAGCCGCAGGGAGGCGGGCGGCTCCGGCATCTGTCCCGCCGCCCGCTGGAGGTAGTCGGCCAGCTTCTCGGCGGACGGGTCCGCCGCCTCGACCCGCACGCCGTCCGCGAGCCGCCAGATCGCCACCTGCGTCCCGGCCGCCGCGCTCTCCGCGGTGAGCGCGGCGGCTCCGGCCGCCTCGGCGAGCCCGGCCAGGTCGTTCAGCTGAGGGTAGGAGTGCTCCAGCACCCAGCGGATCCGGCCGGCCTGCCCGTTGCCCGCCAGCGGACTGCCGCTCCAGCCGCTCTCGGTGTACCGGGCCTGCGGCTGGGCGTTGCCCGCCACCCCCACCCCGTAGGTCTGGAGCATGCCGCCGCCGTCGACCCGCATCTCGTACAGACCGGCGGGAATCTGCCGCACCGATCCGTCGCCGGCGTGGAGGACCGCCTGCCCGTACGTCTTCAGCCCGTCCAGCACGGCGCTCGCGCCCTCCGGTGCGCGGGGTGCCATCGGGCCGGAGTCGGCTGCGGCCCGGGCGCCGGGCGCGGCGGCGAGGGCCGCGGCCAGCAGGGCGGCCGCGAGCGGCCGGCGCGCGGAGCCCCGTACCGCGGCGGCTGGTTCGAGCGGCGCGGGTACGGGAACGGGTGCTGGATCAGGATCGGGAGCAGAAGCGGGAGCAGAAGCAGGAGCGGAGGGTGCGGGAACGGCAATCGACACAGTCTTCCCCTTCGGGCCAAAGACCCAGGTGCCCGTGAGTACCGGGGAATCCTAACCGCCTCGAACACTCAGACCACCGCCGCCTTCTGAGTGTCCATCAGCGGATGATCGGTTCTCACCACCCGCCGGAACGCCGCCGTGCCGCGGTTCAGGTCGTGCCCGATGGCGGTCGCGTCGATCTCCGCGCCGAACCACCGGTTGCCCTCCCCGTCGGGCGGGTCCTCCCGCACCCGCAGCCGCCCGTGCACCACCAGCGGTTCGCCGACCGACACGGAACCTGCGAGGTTCACCGCGAGCGTGCGCCGCGCCCACACCGTGTAGAAGCTGGTGGCCCCGTCCGTCCAGGCCTCCTTGCGCCGGTCGAAGTACCGGGGCGTCACCGCGAACCGGAACCGCGCCGACGGACCGTTGACCGTCTCCTTGTAGTCGACCTGCGTCGCCACATACCCCACCAGCGTCACCTGGGTGTCGTACATCCCGGCCGCCCTCCCCCGTCGTCCCGGCCCGCACGGACCATCCGTACGGGCTACGAGCCATACTCCGCCCGGCGGCCGGTCCCCCGCTCCGGCCTGTGGACTACTGGCGGGTTGTGGACAACCGGCTCCCCCCTGCGGCGACCGTGGCGTACTGCTCCCGCACCTCCCGGTAGCGCAGCAGCTCCGCCGCCACCGGTTCGAGCACCCGGGCCCGTCCGCACCCGGCCGCCGCCTGCCGCAGCCTGCGCTCCGCGTCCTGCCCGTACCGGCGTGCCGGGCCCCGGGCCGCGATCGAGCAGGCCCATTCCACGAGCGGCCCGCCGATGATGCCCGCCACCATCAGCAGCACCGGCGGCATCAGCTCCGGCTCCAGGACCCCGACGATCTGCCCGACGAGCCACAGTCCGCCGAAGACCTGGAGCAGCGTCATGGCCGCCTGGCCCAGCACCGCCGCCGGCCACCACGCGGGCCGCGGCGGCTTGGCGTTCGGCACGGCGACCGCGCCCCCGACGGTCACCGCGATCTCGTCCAGCGCCTCGGGAAGCCCGTCGGCGCCGCGCACCGCCGCCTCGCGGACGGCCTGCGCCCACGGTTCGGGCAGGCCCGCGACCGCTTCGTCGGCGACGACGCGTACCGCCTGCTCCACCCGCTGACGTGCGGTCACCTCCTCCTCGACCGGCGCCTGCGCGACCGTCTGGCCGCGACCGCCGATCGCCGCCAGGGCCGCCAGCCCCGCCAGGGTGCGCGGCGCGCGCCGGTTCTCGTACCAGCGCCACAGCCGCAGCCACGGGGTCCCGCACGCCTTGCCCGCGTTGCGCCGCCAGGCCCGTTCCGCGGCGAGCCCGGCCGCGCTGGCCCCGACGGCCTCGGCGAGCCGGTCCTCGAACTCGGCGCGTGCCGTCTCCCCGATCTCGGGGCCGGGGCGCCCGTCGGCGACGTACAGCGGCCGCAGCCGGACGGCCGCGCGGTCCACGTCCGCCGAGATCCGCCGGGTCGCGGCGCCCTTCTCCTGCGTGAACTGTCCGAGGAGTTCGCGCAGCTCCCCGACGCCCTCGCCGGTCAGGGCGGACAGCCCGAGGACCGTGGCGCCGGGCTCACCGTGTTCGCCGAGCGCGATGCCGTCCTCGTCGAGGAGCCGGCGCAGGTCGTCCAGCACGAGGTCGGCGGCCTCGCCGGGCAGCCGGTCCACCTGGTTGAGCACGACGAAGGTGACCTCGGCGTGCCCGGCGAGCGGCCGCAGGTACCGCTCGTGCAGCACCGCGTCGGCGTACTTCTCCGGGTCCACGACCCACACCACGGCGTCGACGAGCGCCAGTACGCGGTCCACGTGGTCGCGGTGCGCGCCGACCGCCGAGTCGAGGTCCGGCAGATCGACGAGGACCATCCCGCGCAGCATCTCGGCCTCGGACGTCTCGCGGGGCCGGCGCCGCAGCCGCCCCGGGATCTCCAGCCGGTCCAGGAGCCCGGCGGCCCCGTCCGACCAGCTGCACGCGATGGGCGCGGCGGTGGTCGGGCGGCGCAGCCCGGTCTCGGAGATCTGCACCCCGGCGAGTGAATTGAAGAGCGTGGACTTGCCGCTTCCGGTCGCTCCGGCGATCGCGACGACCGTGTGCTGGGGCGAGAGCCCGCGGCGTGCGGCGGCCTCGTCCAGCACCCGTCCGGCCTCGGCGAGGGTCTTGCCGTCGAGCCGGGTCCGGGACAGCCCGACCAGCTGGCGCAGCGCGTCGAGGCGCTGGCGCAGGGCTCGGGCCTCGGGGCTGAGCGGGGGCGCGGACGACTTGCCGCCGTCGCTGCCGGCGCCGGAGACGGCCCGTACGAGCGCCTCGTCGCCCTCTTCGCCCGCCTCCGCGGCGTCCTCCTCGCCCGCGTCGGCGGGGCGGGGGCGGGAGCGCGCGATGAGCCCGTCGTCCCATCGGTCGTCGGTGCGGTCGGTCAGGGCGGTCACGGCGTCACCTCTCCTTCTGCAGTACGGACAGCGCGGCGATCAGTTCTGCCTGCGGTTCGGGGGTCACTTCGAGGGCTTCCAACGGGGCGAGGCGGCGGTCGCGTTCGCCGCGCAGCACCTCGTCGAGGTGGTCGCCGACCAGCTCCCCGCCCTTGTCGCGCAGTCGCAGGGCGGCCTGGGCGCCGATCCGCTCGGCGAGCTTCTCCCCGGCGGGCCGGGCTCGTCTGCCGCCGAGCAGCGCGGCGACGAGCAGGGCCGCGACGCCGTCGGCGTCGGGGGCGGGCTGCTTGTCGAGCCCGGCCACCTCCTCCTCGGCCAGTTCCTCCAGCACGCGGCGCCAGCGGCGTACGGCCATGCCGATACGTTCCGCCGCCTCCTTGTCGGGCGCGGGCACGACCAGGGCGCCGGAGGCCGGTTCGCGCCGCCACGCTTCGGCGATGCGCTCGTCGGCGGCGGCGACCGCGCACTGGAGCAGCGCGGCGAGGGATTCGGCGAGCGAGTCCAGCAGTTCGTCGGCGCTGGTGTCGAGGGGGTAGCCGCGCCAACGGGTCAGTGCGTCGCCGGCCAGGACGGCTCCGTGGTCGAGGCGGCTGCGGACCCTCTTGCCCTCGCGCCGGTACGCGTCCTCGACGGCGGAGGTCAGCCGTACGGCGGCGGCGTGCTGGGCGGCGACGGCGGAGGCGAGTTCGGGCATCCGGCGGCGCAGGGAGTCCAGAGCGCCGAGGGCCGTGCGCCCGACGGCGTACTGCCGGGCGGCGGGGTCCTGGGCGTGGTGGGCGAGCCAGGCGAACAGCGGGGCGACCGCACTGGCCGGGAGCAGCCCGCCGCCGCCGGCCGACTCGGGAAGCTCGGGGACGGTGAAACGCGGTACCTCGCCCAGCCCGGCCTTGGTGAGGAGGGCGCCGTACTGGCGGGAGACCTCGGCGAGCACCTGGTGCGGCACCCGGTCCAGGACGATGACGAGGGTGGCCTTGTACTGCTTGGCGGTGCGCAGCAGGTGCCAGGGGACGGCGTCCGCGTACCGCGAGGCGGTGGTGACCATCACCCATACGTCGGCGGCGCAGATGAGTTCGGCGGCGAGTGTCCGGTTCTCGACCACGAGGGAGTCGATGTCCGGGGCGTCGAGGATGGCGAGTCCGCGCGGCAGGGTGGAGGCGGTCTCGATCCGCATCTCGCGGGTCTCGTGGCCGCCCTGGGCGCCGGTGCGGCCGCGGCCGCGGCTCCGGGAGGCGGATGCGGGGGGCGTGTCGTCGTCCTCGTGCGGCACCCAGACCCGCATCAGGTCGGGCAGTACGCGCATCCCGGCGAACCAGTGGTGGTCGTCGGGGTGGCAGACGAGCACGGGTGTGCGGGTGGTCGGGCGCAGCACGCCGGCTTCGCTGACCTGGCGTCCGACGAGGGAGTTGACGAGGGTGGACTTACCGGCCCCGGTGGACCCGCCGACCACGGCGAGCAGGGGCGCCTCGGGCGCCTTCAGGCGCGGTACGAGGTAGTCGTCGAGCTGCGCGAGCAGCTCGGCTCTGGTCTGGCGGGCCCGTGGGGCGCCGGGCAGGGGCAACGGCAGACGTACGGACGCGACCCGGTCGCGCAGGGCGGACAGGGCATCGAGCAGCTGAGGCCGAACATCCAAGGTCACCACATGCGAAGAATGCCCAATTTAGGACCATTTTTGAAGCTTATACGCCCCCTGCGCGCCGAGCGCGACTCCAGTGGGACATTCTGGGCACGACGGACGAGTGGGGCGCAGGCATAACGAGTGCACAACACCCAGGGCGCCGCGGCGCAAAAGCGATGCGAGAATCGCACCTGCCTGCGATTATCGGGACCGCTTCACCGAACCTCCACATCGTGGCCCGCGAGTGAAGCAACCGGGACAAGGCGGCCGGAGCCCTATCCTTGACCCGGTACGGACCGAAGTCCCATCCCCACCAGGGCTTCCAGGCCCACCACGGCCACCTTCCGGCCCCCGTAGCTCAGTGGATAGAGCAGGTGCCTTCTAAGCACTTGGCCGCAGGTTCGAGTCCTGCCGGGGGCACATATTCTCCACCACCGAAGCCCTCCCTCCGCGGAGGGCTTTCGCGCAGGTGGCAGCCGTTCGGCAGGTCCGGCCGAGGCGCCACCCGGGGCCCGTGCGGGTGCGGTTCGGGCGCGGGCGACGGCCTTGCTCCAGACGCGCCGAAGGCCCTTTCTCCGCGGCGAGACGCACGGGTGGGACGGAGCGAAATCGGTGGACCGTTCACCCGAAGAGGCACCGCCCGGCGAGCGGGTTGCTCAGCGGGCCGAACACCGGGCCGGGCAGGGCTCCGCCGTCCCGCGGTGGCTGTCGACCGTCCACTGCTGCCCTTCTCCTCCCTGCCGTCCTTCCTGATCGCCGTGCCGACCGGGTGACTTCTGGACCCTGCCCACCGGTTTCCAGACCTTCTTCCTGGTCCGGCACCGGCTCGGGGAGGCGGGCATGCCGCGCCGGTACGCCGACCACCCGACGGCTGACGGCTGACGGCTGACGGCTGACGGCTGACGGCTGACGGCTGACGGCTGACGGCTGACGGCTGACGGCTGACGGCTCCTCAACACGTCTCCGCCGTCGGCTCCTTCGTCCTCGGCCTGCCCACGCCGCCCTTCCTCCGCAACGTCTGCCGGCCCCGCCGGTACGGGGCACCGGACCGCGGCGCTCTGCGTGTCCTTCGTCATGGCGAGCCTGGTCGCCTCCTCCCCCTGGCGCCGGTACCGGCGCCAGGGGGACCGAGATCCGGGAGGCCGCGCACGGCGCCCGGCGCGCGTCGCCGGCCCCGCCCCGGCCGCGTCCTCGTACGCCGGGGGCCGCGGCCGCTCCGCCCCGCTCCCGTACGAGGGCTGCGTACCGCTCACGCGGCGCGAGGGCCCGAGGCCCCGGTGGACGCAGCCACGGGGGCGGGCCGACTTGCGGGAAGCCGCGGTGTGGGGTTGCGTCGGAGGGAGAGGGGGCGTGGATTTCCGTCTCCCCTCAAGCTGGGGGTGAACCCCGTGTACTTCACCGACCGCGCGGACGCCGGCGAGCGGCTCGCCGAAGCCGTCCGCCATCTGGAGGGGGAGCGTCCCGTCGTCCTGGGCCTGCCCCGGGGCGGCGTCCCGGTGGCGTTTCCCGTGGCGCGGGCCCTCGGCGCCCCCCTCGACGTGATCGTGGTCCGCAAGCTCGGTGTCCCGTCCCACCGCGAACTCGGCTTCGGTGCCATCGGCGAGGGCGGCGTACGGGTCATCAGCGAGGACATCGTCCGCACCAGCCGGGTCACGCGCGAGGACCTGGAGGCGGTCGAGCACGCCGAGGCAGCGGAGCTCGCCCGGCAGGCCCGCAGGTTCCGCGGCGACCGCCCCCGGGTGGCCCTCGACGGCCGGACGGTGATCGTGGTGGACGACGGGATCGCCACCGGCGCCACGGCCGCCGCCGCGTGCGAGGTCGCGCGGGCGCAGGGCGCGGCCCGGGTGGTGCTGGCCGTCCCGGTGGCGCCGCCCGACGCGGTCGCCCGGCTGCGCGGCGCGGCCGACGAGGTGGTGTGCCTGTTCTCGCCGCCCGCCTTCCGGGCTGTCGGCGAGTGGTACCGGGACTTCTCCCAGACCCCCGACGAGGAGGTCGTCTCCCTGCTGGCGCGGGCGGCGGCCGACCCCGCCTCCGGGCGGTCGCCGCGGGCCGAGGCGGTCGAGGTGGACGCCGCCGGCCTTCCCCTGGCCGGGGACCTCGCGCTACCGGAGGGCGCCGGGGCGGTCGTGATGTTCGCCCACGGCTCCGGCAGCAGCCGCCGCAGCCCGCGCAACCGGGCCGTCGCGGCGGACCTGAACCGGGCGGGCCTGGGCACCCTGCTCTTCGACCTGCTGACGCCCGCCGAGGAGGCCCACCGGGCCAACGTCTTCGACATCGAGACCCTCGCCGGCCGGCTCACGGACGCCACCGCCTGGCTGCGCCGGCGCACCTCTCTCCCGGTCGGCTACTTCGGCGCGAGCACCGGGGCCGCAGCCGCGCTCTGGGCCGCGTCCGCCGCCGACGCGGACGTCGGCGCCGTCGTCTCCCGCGGCGGTCGGCCCGATCTCGCCGGACCCCGGCTGGCCGCCGTACGGGCCCCCACCCTGCTCGTCGTCGGCGGCGACGACACCACCGTGCTCGATCTCAACCGGCGGGCGCAGCGCGAGCTGCGCTGCGAGAACCGGCTGCTGGTCGTCGAGGGAGCCACGCACCTCTTCGAGGAGCCGGGCGCCCTGGAGGAGGTCTCCGCCCTGGCCCGCGCCTGGTTCGCCCGGCACCTGGAGGGGCGCTAGGGGTGACGACGTGCCGCCGGGGCCGGTGCGCGCGACCATGGGGAGATGGAGCAGGCGTCCGTAGGGGATGTCAGCGGCCCGGCGCGCACCGCCCCGGCCGGCGAGGGCATCGGCCAGGAGGAGCTGGCGCTCGCGGCCCGTAACCACGGCCTGCCGCTGGAGGCCCTGCGCTACGAGGTCACCCCGCCCGGGCTGCACTACGTCCTGGTCCACTACGACATCCCCGCCGCCGACGCGGACGGCTGGACCCTGACCGTGGGCGGCCGGGTCCGTACGCCGCTGTCGCTGACCCTCGACGCCCTGCGCGCGTTCCCCGCCGTCACCCACCGCGTCACCATGGAGTGCGCGGGCAACGGCCGGGCGCGCCTGTCGCCCCGCCCGGTCAGCCAGCCGTGGCTGGTCGAGGCGGTGGGCACCGCCGACTGGACCGGGGTCCCACTGGGTCTCGTCCTGGACGGGGCCGGGGTGCGGTCCGACGCCGTCGAAGCCGTGTTCACCGGAGCCGACCACGGTGTGGAGCGGGGCGTGGAGCAGGACTACCGGCGCAGCCTGCCGCTGCCGTACGCGACCGGGGAGGACTCCGGCGTACTGATCGCCTACGCCATGAACGGCCTGCCCCTGCCGCCGCAGCACGGGTACCCGCTGCGGCTGGTCGTCCCCGGCTGGTACGGCATGGCACACGTCAAATGGCTGCGTGACATCACGCTCGTCGACGCGCCCTTCACCGGCTTCCAGCAGTCCGTGGCGTACCGCTACCGGTCGTCGGCCGATGATCCGGACGATCCCGGCGAGCCGGTGACCCGGATCGCACCGCGCGCCCTGATGGCCCCGCCGGGCTTCCCGGACTTCATGTCGCGCACCCGCGTCGTGCCACCCGGCCCCGTACGGCTGCACGGGCGGGCATGGTCCGGTCGCGGGGCCGTCGCCCGGGTGGAGGTGAGTGCCGACGACGGCCTGACCTGGACCCCGGCCGAGGTGGCGTCGCCGCAGCCGCATCCGTGGGCCTGGCAGGCCTGGAGCTGTACCTGGACCGCCGCGCCGGGCCGCCACACGCTCGCGGTCCGCGCCACGGACACCGAGGGGCGTACCCAGCCCCTCGAACAGCGGTGGAACCAGGGCGGTTTCGGCAACAACGAGGTGCAGCGGGTGGCCGTGCTCTGCCTGTGATCTGCGCGGACGCGGCCCAGGTGTGCCGCTGGCGCTGTGGCCGGAAAGGTGAAGTTTCGCGGTCACGGCATCAGGAGACGCCGAGGATCCTGACCGCCTGGTAGTACGTCCACGCGGCGCCGTCGCACGACCGCTTGCGGCTGCCCGTGTAGCGGGCGCACACCCGCTCCAGGTCGGCGTGGAACGCCTCGTCGAGCCGGGCCTTGGCGGCCGGGAACACTCCTGCCGCCCGGTGGTTGCGGTAGCCGAAGTCGTGGCGGGCGCAGGCCGCCGCGAAGGGGAAGCCGAAGGGGTTGTCCGGGGAGGTGGTGCACTGGTCGGTCGACCAGTCGAAGCCGTACGCGACCCAGGCGGCGCGGTGCTCGCGCGCGTCGGCCCAGGCCTCGTAACTGGCGGCGCTGGGTTGTGTCCAGCGGCTCAGCACCTGCGGCTTGTCGGCCGGGACCTCGGGCGCGGCCCAGGCCGCGGGTGCGAGGGCGAGCACCGCGGTGGCGGTGGCGGTGGCGAGTGCGGGGAGGAGGCGGCGACGGCGCATGGGGGTCCTCGGGAGCCGGGCGGACGGTCACCCGGCCAACGGAGTGGAGCACCGGCCGGTTACTGCGCGTGGCCCGGCCATGACCGCAGACCCTCCCAGGTATGACGCCGTGTGAGACCTGCGGCCAACACACGGTTCGTTCTGAGGAAGGACGCGCGAGGCGGTCATCCCGGCCGAGACTGAAAGGCATGAACCGCCGTCCGCTCGTCATCGCCGCCGCCACCGTGGGAGTCCTCGCCACCGCCGCCTTCGCCCTGCCGAACCTGCCGCCCAACCCGGTCACGGACACGATCGACCACCGGGTGTTCAAGGAGAAGGGCAAGCGCTTCGCCACCGCGGCCGACGCCCCGGCGCGCGCGGGAGCCACCTTCGCGCTTCCCTCCTGGATACCCAAGGACGCCACCGACGTCCGCATACGGGTGCGCACCACCGGGGCAGCCCGGCTGATCCGGTTCGACCTCGGCAGGACCCCGCTGGACGGCCCGCGCTGCACGGCGGGCACACCTAAACGGCAGGACGCCCCGGACCTGCGCGCCAGATGGTGGCCGCGCACCGTGCGGGCCGAAGTCCGCACCGAGTGCCGGGACTTCCACCAGTACCAGGTCGCGGTGCGCGGCAAGCGGGTCTACGCCTGGACGGACGGCACCCCGTCCCCGCAGGCCCAGGGTTAGGTCCTGTCGTCAAAGGAGCGCCGTGCGGCCCGCGGTGTCCGGCGCGGTGCATCGCAAGGCGGAGGGGCGCCCGAGTACTGGACGTACGGGGGCGCCCCGTAACGCGGCGAGGTGCCGTGCCCGGCGCCGTGACCCGGTGAACCTTTACGGTCTCAGCACTAGCCACGCCCTCGCCACCAGCCGCGCGCGTTATCGTGACCGCCATGGACATCCGCCGGGCCCTCACACCCACCGAGCTCTCGGCCGCCGAGTCCCTCTTCGACGGGCCCGCCCGCGAGGAGTGGTCCGAGCGCTTCCTCGCCTCCCCCGGGCACCTGATGCTCATCGCGTACGTCGACGGCGTGCCCGCCGGGATGGTCTCCGGCATCGAGATGGTCCACCCCGACAAGGGGACGGAGATGTGCCTCTACGAACTGTCCGTGGACGACGGCTACCGGCGCCGCGGGATCGGCCGCGCCCTGACCCTGGCCCTCGCGGACGAGGCGAAGGCGCGCGGCTGCTACGGCATGTGGGTGGGCGTCGACACCGACAACGAGGCCGCCCTGGCCACCTACGACGCCGCCGGGGCACGCGACGAGGGCGTGTTCTCGATGCGCGGCTGGCCGATCGATTCCTGATCCGTCCGGGCCACCGCCGGCCCACCGCCGGGCCGGGCCCGGTGATACCCCGCGCGGCGGCGTGTCGTGCGGCCACTCGGCGCACCCTCCGCGCGCCCGTACGGCCGCTCGCCGAGCATCGGCCGCATGACCCCCTTCGCTCCACTGGTCCCCGCCGCCGCGCTGCTGGCGGCAGCCGCCACAGCCATCGCCCCGCCACCGGACCGCCCCACCCCCGCCGTCGCCGCGGCCGCCGATAGCGCCGTCGCCCCGTACGTCGTCGTCCTCAAGGACACCGTCTCGCGCGCCTGGGCCCGCGCCCTGGCCGCCGAGGCCGCGCAGTCCGGTGACGAGATCGGTCCCGTCTACGAGGCCGCCCTCGACGGCTTCGCCGTCCGCACCACCGCCGCGCGGGCCGCCGCCCTGGCCGCCGACCCCCGGGTGGCCTCCGTGGAACCGGACACGGTCTTCCGCACCACCGGCACCGCCGACAGGCCGCAGGCCCAGCCGCAGGCGCCCGCCCCCTGGGCCCTCGACCGGATCGACCAGCGCGAACTCCCGCTCGACGGCTCGTACACGTACGCCACGAAGGCCGAGGGCGTCACCGTCTACATCCTCGACACCGGGATCAACACCCGCCACCGGGAGTTCGGCGGCCGCGCCCGGGCCGGGCACAACGCGGTGTTCCTGGAGGGCTCCCGGGACTGCAACGGCCACGGCACGCACGTCGCGGGGACCGTGGGCGGGGAGACGTACGGGGTCGCCAAGGGCGTCTCCCTCGTCTCCGTGAAGGTGGCCGACTGCCGCGGCGACGGACGCCTGTCGGCCATGCTCAAGGGTCTCGACTGGCTGGTGAAGGACGCCGGCCGCACCCCGGGCACCCCGGCCGTGGCGAACATGAGCATGGGCGGCAGCCGCAGCCGCGCCCTCGACGCCGCCGTACTGCGGATCGTGTCCTCCGGGATCACCTTCGTCGCGGCCGCCGGCAACGACGGCAGGAACGCCTGCGGCGGATCCCCGGCCTCCGTCCCGCAGGCCGTCACCGTCGGCGCGACCGACGCCGCGGACCGCCGGGCACCGTTCTCCAACCACGGCTCCTGCGTCGACCTGTTCGCGCCGGGCGTGGCCGTCACCTCCGCCGGGAAGGACTCCGCCACCGGCACCGCCCGCTCCTCCGGCACCTCGATGGCCGCCCCGCACGTGGCGGGGGCCGCCGCGCTGCTCCTGGCCGGCGGTACGGCGCGCACCCCGGCGCAGGTGTCCCAGGCGCTGGTGCGCGACGCCGTACCCGGCCGGATCACCGGACTTCCGGCCGGCACCCCGAACCTGCTACTGCACATCCCCGCCACCGCCGCCCGCCCGTCGTGAAAGCGGCCGCAGGCGGCCAGACATGGCCCAACAGGGCCGGATAGGGCCTGGCCCGACAGCCGGACCGGGCCGCGCCTCCCCCACCCCGACCGGTCGATATCCGATGGGCCATCAGCCTCTCTCTGATGGCCCATCAATTTCTGTGCGCTTCGCGCGAAGGCAAGTCATTGACTTCTCATCACCGTGACGCGTCAATATCGGCCACCGCACCGGCTCGGCCTCCCCACACAAGCGGGTGGGGGGAGGGTTCGTCATGACGAAGGAGTCGCGACCCAGTGAGTACGAGAACGCATCGACGCAGAGTGCTGGCAGGGGCAGGGGCCCTGTCGCTGGCCCTCACCGGCGCAGTGGCGGGCCTGGCGGGCCCCGCGCAGGCCGCGACCAAGACCACGGCCGTCTTCGAGAACTGCGACGCCCCGGCGCCGCAGCCGGACGGATCGGGCAACCAGGACTGGACGGTCACGCTGCCCGACGGCGCCAAGGCGGGCGACGTCGTCCCGATCACGATCGACCCGGGGGCGAGCCCGCTGATCCCCTCGTTCTCCGTCACGACGGTGAACACGTCCAAGATCACCCTCAAGGTCGGCGCCACCACCCAGGTCGTCACCAGTCCGCCGGAGACCGTGTCCGTCGTGGCCGGGCAGCCGCTCGACCCCAAGGCGTTCTCCGGCACCATCAGGATCCCGGACGGCACCGAGGGCACGACCGTCCAGGTCGCCCTCGACCTCGCGGTGACCGACGCGGACCTCTCCGGTTCGGTGTTCACCACCACCTGTACCCCGGCGCCCCGCCCGAGCGCCTCACTCGGCTCGGTCGCGGTCGAGGCCCTGCCCAAGGACCCGGTCACCACGAAGCTGACGCCCAACAGCGGTCCGGCGGGCACCGCCGTCGTCGTGAACGGCGCCAACTTCCCGGCCGGTCCGGTCACCTGCTCCGCGCTGCTCGCCGGGGCGGCGACCGGTGACACCGGCACCGGCACGGCCGACGCGTCCGGCGCCGCGACCTGCGACATCACGGTCACCAAGAAGGCCGACACGATCAGGATCGACGGTTCGATCACCCCGTACAAGGCCTTCGTGTTCATGGAGGACCAGCCGGGCGTGAAGAACCCGGTCGACGTCGAGGTCCTTCCAGGACCGCTGGCCCTGGGCCCGAAGGACGGCCAGCCGGCCGTCAGCTTCGGCGCGGTCACCATCAACGGCAAGGCCCAGTCGGTGGTCGGCGTCTTCAACGCCGCGACCGTCCAGGACTTCCGCGGCGGCTCGCTCGGCTGGGACGTGACGGCGACACGGACTCCGTTCCTGAACCAGACCACCGGCCACTCGATGCCGACGGCGCAGATCGGCATCCAGCCGTCCTGCACCGTGACCAACCCGGACAGCCCCAGCACCTGCACCGCCGGCACGCCCGGCGCGATCTCCGACGTCCCGATGATGGTGGCCTCCCAGGCCGCCGGGGGCGACGAACTGACCGGCGGTGAGTTCGCCGTCGGAGGCGCCGGGATGATCCAGCTCCCGCCCTTCATGTTCGCCGACACCTACCAGACGGTCGTCACCTTCTCGATCTCCTGACCCGCACCACCGCACCACCGCACGGCTGCACCACCGCACGGCTGCACAGCTGCACAGCCGTTCCCCCAGGGTGGTGCGGCGCTCCGGCGCCGCACCACCTCTTCCCCTGTCCGCGCCGCCTGGAGACCGCCCATGCGCACCCGCAGCAGTACGCGTAACCGCACCCGCACCTCCCCGTACGGTCTGCTCCTCGGCCTGCTGACGCTGTGCGCGGGCCTGCTGCCGGCCGGCCCGGCGGCGGCCGCGGACAACGGCACGTGGGGAGTGTTCCCGACGCCCGCGGCCGGCGCGGCCACGACGGACCGCGCGTACTTCTTCCACCAGGGCGCGGCCGGGACCACCCTCACCGACAGCGTGACGGTCCTGAACTCCTCCGACCGGGAACTGACGTTCCAGGTCTTCGCCACCGACGCCGTGAACACCCCGGCCGGCGGCGCCTTCGCGCTGCTGCCGGTGGAGACGAAGCCCAGGGACGTCGGGGCGTGGATCGCGCTGGCTCCGGAGACGGCGGGCACCGTCACCGTGCCGGCCAGGGGCCGCAAGGACATCCCCTTCACCGTGAAGGTCCCCGCGGACGCGACGCCGGGTGACCACGTGGGCGGGATCGTGGCCCTCGGCACCGCCGTGGAGGGCGTGCAGCAGGACGGCAAGGTCCAGGTCGGGGTGAAGCGTTCGGTGGGCGCCCGCCTGTACTTCCGGGTGCCCGGGCCGGTCACTGCCGGGCTGAGCGTGGAGGACGTGCGGGTCAGCCGGTCCGCCCCGCTGCTGCCCTGGGTGAAGGACGCCCGCGCCACCGTCTCGTACACGCTGGTCAACCGCGGCAACGTGGTGGTCGGGCCCAAGGTGGCGATCTCCGCGCAGGGGCTGTTCGGGCGCCGGGTGCTGGACCGGCCGGGACGTGAACTGAAGCCGGCCCTGCTGCCGGGCCAGCGGATCGAGCTGACCGAACCGTGGCCGGACGCCCCTCAGTCGGACTGGGTGACCGTCACGATCACGGCGGGCGCGGCGGACCACCCCGATCTCGTCTCCCGGTCCGAGACCGACTTCGTCGCCGTGCCCTGGCCCGCCGCGGGTCTGCTGCTGGTGCTGGCGGGCGCGGGCGCCACCGTGTGGGTGCTGCGCCGGCGCCGTCGCGCCGAGAGCGAACAGGATAAATCCGTCCTGGACTTGGCTGGAACGCGCTGACCGGCGAGGGTGTCCCCGAGTGACGGTATTCGGCCATCACCGGCTCAGGGCCGCCATCGACTCAGGGCCATCACCCGCTCAAGGGGGGACACCTGTGAGGGAACGACAGCACGGCGACGCGGCCAAGGGCACGGGGCTGCTGACCCGCATCGAGCGGGCCCTGGGCACCGGCACCGCCGCCTACCTGCCCGGCGACGGCTGGATCCGCCTCACCCTCCCGCTCGACGACGGCGACCCGGCCCCCGTCACCGTGGACGTGATCGCGGACACGGCGCGGGCACCGCGGGGGATCGTGTACCTGCTGCCCGGCGGCGGCCTGAACTTCGCGGCGGAATTCTTCACCCCCGGCGGCCGGGGCGACCACAACCTCGCCCACGAGCTGCGCCGCCGGGGCCTGCTCGTCGTCGGTGTCACCCCGCGCGAGGACGCCGCCGCGGCTGCCGACGTCTGCGCCGAGTGGGGGCTGGAGGCGCACCGCCGGGACCTGGCCGTGGTGGTGGGCGCGTTGGATTCCGTACTGGGGCTGCCCTACCAGTACGCCGGGCACTCGGCCGGGGCGGCCCTGGCGCTGGACGCGGCCTCGTACGACGTCTCGCCCCGGCTGCGCCGGGTCGTGGCCCTGGACACGACCGGGCCGTACACGGGGGACCTCGCGCTGCGGGCGGCCGACACCCGGGACGCGTACGCCACCCGGCTCGCGCAGGGCGTTCCCTTCGTCGATCCGGGCCTCGCGGCCGTGATCGCCAAGGCGGTGGCCGATCCGGACGGCGTCTCCCCGGCGCCCTGGCCGCCGGACCCGACCCGGCGTTTCACCAACGCCGGGCTGGCCCACTTCGCGCTGATCCGCACGGCCGCCCTGCCGGGGCCGGCGAACTGGATCTACAACCGGGGCCACGGCGCCGGGACCTACACCTTCGGCGCCGCCCCCGCCGAGGACCGCTTCGAGCTGACCCGCACCCCGGCGGCCACCTGGCACGCCGCGACCTCGGCCCTCGGCAGCGGGCTCCTGCCCGCGGCGCTGATGCGGGATCTCGCCGCGGTCTGGGCGGGCGACGACGCGACGTACAAGATCGCCTGGGACCGCGTCACCGCCGAGGTGGTGTGGGTCAACACCGAGCTGGGCCGCGGCGACCACCCGCGCGGCGCGGAGCTGATCCGCGCGGGCGGCAACGAGCGCGTCTCCTTCACCGTGGTCCCCGGCTACGGCCACGGCGACGCGCTCTGGGCCACCGCGGCGGCGTCGGACGTCTGGTCGCGGTTCTGACCCCGCCCGGAACGGCGCCCGCCCCCGCGGTGAGGCTCGGGCGGGGGGGCGGGTCGGTCCGGGCCTACGCGGCGCGCGGCCGGCGGTTGACCGGTCAGTGGTTGCGGGGGAAGCCCAGGTCCACGCCGGCGGGGGCGTCCGACGGGTCGGGCCAGCGGGTCGTCACGACCTTGCCCCGGGTGTAGAAGTGGATGCCGTCGTTGCCGTAGACGTGGTGGTCGCCGAAGAGCGAGTCCTTCCAGCCTCCGAAGGAGTGGTAGCCCACCGGCACCGGGATCGGGACGTTGACGCCGACCATGCCCGCCTCGATCTCCAGCTGGAAGCGGCGGGCGGCGCCGCCGTCGCGAGTGAAGATCGCGGTGCCGTTGCCGAACGGCGAGGCGTTGATGAGGGCCACGCCCTCCTCGTAGGTCTCCGCGCGCAGGACGCACAGCACCGGGCCGAAGATCTCGTCGCGGTAGGCGTCGGAGTCGGTGCGCACGTTGTCGAGCAGCGACAGGCCGATCCAGTGGCCGTTCTCGTTGCCCTCGACCGTGTACCCGGTGCCGTCCAGGACCACGTCGGCGCCCTGGGCGGCGGCGCCCCGGACGTACGAGGCGACCTTGTCGCGGTGGGCGGCCGTGATCAGCGGGCCCATCTCGGAGGTCGGGTCGTTGCCGGGGCCGATCTTGATCTTCTCGGCGCGCTCGCGGATCTTGTCGACCAGCGCGTCGGCGATAGAGCCGACGGCCACGACGGCGGAGATCGCCATGCAGCGCTCACCGGCCGAGCCGTAGGCGGCGGAGACGGCCGCGTCGGCGGCGGCGTCCAGGTCGGCGTCGGGCAGGACCAGCATGTGGTTCTTGGCGCCGCCGAGCGCCTGGACGCGCTTGCCGTTGGCGGAGGCGGTGGTGTGGATGTGGCGGGCGATCGGGGTGGAGCCGACGAAGGAGACGGCGGCGATGTCGGGGTGGGCGAGCAGCGCGTCGACGGCGACCTTGTCGCCGTGGACCACGTTCAGCACGCCCGCCGGCAGACCGGCCTCGGTCATCAGCTCGGCCAGCTTGTTGGACGCCGACGGGTCCTTCTCGCTCGGCTTGAGGACGAAGGTGTTGCCGCAGGCGATGGCCAGCGGGAACATCCACATCGGGACCATCGCCGGGAAGTTGAAGGGCGTGATGCCCGCGACGACGCCCAGCGGCTGGCGGATCGCGGACACGTCGACCCGGTTGGACACCGACGTCGACAGCTCGCCCTTGAGCTGCGTGGTGATCCCGCAGGCCAGCTCGACGATCTCCAGGCCGCGCGCGACCTCGCCCAGCGCGTCCGAGTGGACCTTGCCGTGCTCGGCGGTGATCAGCTCGGCGACGGCGTCGCGGTTGGCGTCGAGCAGGGCCCGGTAGGCGAAGAGCACCTTGGTGCGGGCGGCCAGCGAGGACTGGCCCCAGGACAGGAAGGCCTCCTTCGCGACCTGTACCGCGGCGTCGACCTCCTCGGCCGACGCGAGCGCGACCTGCGTGGTGACCTCGCCGGTGGCCGGGTCGGTGACCGGGCCGTAGTTGCCCGACGCGCCCTCGACGGTCTTGCCACCGATCCAGTGGTTGACGGTCTTCATGCCTATTGCTCCTTCACAGATGGCGACGTCGCTGCGCGGCTTGCCGGTCGTACTCTTCACGGGCCTGGGACGCCGCCTTGCGGGTCGCGGTCTCGGCCACAGGAACATCCCACCACGCCTGTGCCGGGGGCGGGCCCGACACAGTGTCGGGCGTTCGGGTCTGTACGTAGACACATGTGGGACGCGTCGCCGAGCGGGCCTCGGTGAGGGCTTCCCGCAGGTCACGTGTGGTGCGGGCGCGGATCACGGCCATTCCGAGGGAGGCCGCGTTGGCCGCGAGGTCCACCGGAAGGGGGTCCCCGGTGTACGTGCCGTCGGCGGCCCGGAAGCGGTAGGCGGTGCCGAAGCCCTCGGCTCCCACCGCCCCCGAGAGGCCGCCGATGGAGGCGTAGCCGTGGTTGTCCAGGACGACCACCTTGATCGGGACGCCCTCCTGGACGGCCGTGACGATCTCGGTCGGGTTCATCAGGTACGTCCCGTCGCCGACCAGCGCCCACACGGGCCGGCCGCGCGCGGCGAGCGCGACCCCGATGGCGGCGGGGATCTCGTAGCCCATGCAGGAGTACCCGTACTCCACGTGGTACTGGTCCGCGGACCGGGCCCGCCACAGTTTGTGCAGGTCGCCGGGGAGCGAGCCGGCGGCGTTGACCAGGATGTCGGTGGCGTCGACGAGCCCGTCGAGGAGCCCGAGCACCTGGGCCTGGGTGGGCGGGAGCTCCTCGTCGGGCGCGGGCACGGCGTACGCCCGGTCGACGGCGGCGTCCCAGCGGGCGGCCTCCCGCCGGTACGCCGTCTCGTACGCGGGGTCCACCCGGTGGCCGGCCAGCGCCTCCCGGAGCTCGTCGAGGGCCTCGCGGGCGTCGGCGACCAGGGGGCGGGCGGCGAGTTTGTGGGCGTCGTACGGATCCAGGTTGAGGCCGACGAACCGGACGGCCGGATTCTGGAACAGGGTCGCCGAGGCGGTGGTGAAGTCGCTGAGCCGGGTCCCGGCGGCGAGGACCAGGTCGGCCTCCCGGGCAAGGGCGTCGGCGGTGGCCGTGCCGGTGTGGCCGATCCCGCCGACGTCGGCGCGATGGCCGTGCGGGAGCACGCCCTTGCCCGCCTGTGTGACGGCGACCGGGATCCCGGTCGCTTCGGCGAGGGCGGCGAGGGCGGCCTGGGCCCCGCTGTGCCGGATCCCGCCGCCGGCGACGATCAGGGGGCGCGCGGAGCCCCGTACGGCGTCCGCGGCGGCGGCGAGCTCGGCCCGGTCGGGTCGCGGGCGCCGTACGCGCCAGACCCGCTCGGCGAAGAACTCCTCCGGCCAGTCGTACGCCTGCGCCTGCACGTCCTGCGGCAGCGCGAGGGTGACGGCGCCGGTCTGCACCGGGTCGGTGAGCACGCGTACGGCCTGGAGCGCGGCCGGGACCAGGGCCTCGGGGCGGGTGATCCGGTCGAAGTGGCGGGAGACGGGCCGCAGGGCGTCGTTGACGGAGACGTCCCCCGCGTAGGGCACCTCCAGCTGCTGGAGCACGGGATCGGCGGGGCGGGTGGCGAAGGTGTCCCCGGGCAGCAGGAGCACCGGGATCCGGTTGATGGTGGCGAGGGCGGCGCCGGTGACGAGGTTGGTGGCGCCGGGGCCGATGGACGTGGTGACGGCGTGCGTGGACAGCCGGCCGCTCTGGCGGGCATACCCGACGGCGGCGTGCACCATGGCCTGCTCGTTGCGGCCCTGGAGGAAGGGCATGGCGCCGGGGCCGCTGCCGCCGGTCTCCAGGAGGGCCTGGCCGATGCCGGCGACGTTCCCGTGCCCGAAGATCCCCCAGGTGGCGGCGACGAGCCGGCGGCGCCGGCCGTCGCGCTCGGTGTACTGGGCGGCGAGGAAGCGCAGGAGCGCCTGGGCGACGGTGAGCCTCATCGGTGGTCCTCCGCTCCTGCTCGGGGGAAGGGCAGCCGCGGGTCGACGTCCTGCCCCGCCCAGGTCCCGCGGATCCAGCCGTGGTCGGGGTGGTCGCGGATCAGCCACTCCCGCGGCCCGCCGGTGTCCGGTCCGGCCATCACGTTCAGGTAGTACATGTCGTGCCCGGGGGCGGCCATGGACGGGCCGTGCCAGCCGTCCGGGATCAGCACGGCGTCGCCGGTGCGCACCTCGGCCAGGATGTCGGTCTTCCCCGCCGGGGAGGGCGTGACGCGCTGGTACCCGAGGCCTGGGGTGTCCCCGTGGGGGGCGATCTCGAAGTAGTAGATCTCCTCCAGGCGGGACTCCGCGCCGGGGCGGTGCTCGTCGTGCTTGTGCGGGGGGTACGAGGACCAGTTGCCGCCGGGTGTGAGGACCTCGACGGCGATCAGCCGGTCGCACTCGAAGCCGGTGGGGCCCGCGCAGGCGAAGTTGTTGACCTGCCGCGAGCACTGGCCCGCGCCCCGCAGCTCGACGGCCACGGCCTCGGCCGGGCCGTACCGGGGGGGCAGCCGGCGCTCGCAGCGCGCCCCGGCGAGGGCGAAGCGGCCGCCGCCGGCCGACGCCACCTCCACCCGCGCGTCCCGCGGCACGTACGCGAAGTCGGTGACGGCCTGGAACACCCCCGTCCGCCCCCGCAGTTCGAAGACGTGCGGCTCCGCTGCGGGGGCGCCGCCCCCGAACCCCCGCGCCTCAAACGCCGACGAGGCTGATTTCGGCTGCGGTCCGCTCTCCGCGAGCCCTCCTGCAACGCCGTCCGGCGGCACATCCAGCCTCGCCGGCGTTTGAGGCGCGGGGTCCGGGGCGGCGCCCCGGCAGCGGACCTGGCAGCCGCCCGACAGCGGGAGCACGATCCATTCCGCGTCGCCGCAGGCGAACCCGTACGTCTCCCCCGGCTCAAGCGCCAGCACCCGCAGCCGGGTCCACTCCATCCCCCACTCAGACACCACCGGCACGCCCCAGCACCTCCTCCACCTCGTGAGAGAACGGCATCGCGCTGGAGCACGCCAGCCGCGAGGCCACGATCGCCCCCGCCGCGTTCGCGTACCGCACGACACGCTCCACATCCCATCCCGCCAGCAGCCCGTGGCACAGCGCCCCGCCGAACGCGTCGCCGGCGCCCAGCCCGTTGACCACGTCCACCGCGACCGGCGCCGCCTGCGCCACCGTCCCGTCGCGGTGGACCGCCAGCACGCCGTCCGCGCCGCGTTTGACCACCGCCAGTTCCACCCCGGCGGCGAGCAGCGCCCGGGCCGCCGCGTACGGCTCGGACTCGCCCGTGGCGATCTGGCACTCCTCCGGGTTCCCGACGGCGACCGTGGCGTGCGCGAGCGCCCGCTCGTAGTACGGCTCCGGTTTCTCCCGCCACAGCATCGGCCGCCAGTCGAGGTCGAACACCGTCGTCGCCGACCGGTCGCGGCCGCCGCGTGCCTCCAGAGCCGCCAGCGTCGCCGTCCGCGAGGGCTCTTCGCTCAGGCCCGTGCCCGTCATCCAGAACACGCGGGCCGCCCGAACCGACTCCAGGTCCACCTCATCCGCGGCGATCTCCAGGTCCGGGGCCTTCGGCAGCCGGTAGAAGTACAGCGGGAAACGGTCGGGCGGGAACATCTCGCAGAAGGTGATCGGTGTGGGGAGCCCGGGGACCTCGGTCACCCACCGGTCGTCCACCCCGAAACCCCGCAGTTCGGTGCGCAGATACGCGCCGAAGGGGTCCGTGCCGGTCCGGCTGATCAACGCCGCCCGCCGGCCCAGACGGGCCGCCGCGACGGCCACGTTCGCCGGGGAGCCGCCGAGGAACCTCCCGAAGGTCTCCGCCTCGGCCAGTGGTACGCCCGTCGTCAACGGGTAGAGATCCACCCCGATCCGGCCCATCGTGATCAGGTCGAACGCGAACGGATCGCCGGTGCCGGTGCCGGTCACAGTCAGTCCTCCCACTCGTCCTCCACCCTAAGGTGGCCGCTATGACGTCCTCCCCACCCGCGTTGACCCGTATCCGTATCGGTTCGGCTCCGGACTCCTGGGGTGTCTGGTTCCCCGACGACCCGCAGCAGACCCCCTGGCGGCGTTTCCTCGACGAGGTGGCCGAGGCCGGGTACGAGTGGATCGAGCTCGGCCCGTACGGCTACCTCCCCACGGATCCCGCCCGCCTCGCCGAGGAGACGGCCGCGCGCGGCCTGCGGGTCTCCGCCGGAACCGTCTTCACCGGACTCCATCACGGGCCCGCCGTCTGGGAGGAGACCTGGGAGCACGTGTCGCGGATCGCCGCGCTCACCCAGGCCGTGGGCGCCGCCCATCTCGTCGTCATCCCCTCCTTCTGGCGGGACGACAAGACCGGGAAGGTGCTGGAGGACCGCACCCTCACCCCCGCCCAGTGGCGCGAACTGGCCTCACAGACCGAGCGTCTGGGCCGCGAGGTGCAGGACCGGTACGGGCTGCGGATCGTCGTCCATCCGCACGCCGACACCCACATCGACACCCCTTCGAGCGTGGCCCGCTTCCTGGACGCCACCGACCCCGGCCTGGTCTCGCTCTGCCTGGACACCGGCCACTACGCGTACTGCGGCGGGGACAGCGTGCAGGCCGTCGAGACCTTCGCCGAACGGATCGGCTACCTCCACCTCAAGCAGGTGGACCCGCGGATCCTCGCCGAAGTCGTCGCCGAGGAGCTGCCCTTCGGGCCGGCCGTGGCCCGCGGGGTGATGTGCGAGCCGCCGTCGGGGGTGCCCGCGCTGGAGCCCGTACTGGCCGCGGCCCAGCGGCTGGGGGTGGACCTGTTCGCCATCGTGGAGCAGGACATGTACCCGTGCCCGCCCGACCGGCCGCTGCCGATCGCCCGCCGTACCCGTGCCTACCTGCGCTCCTGCGGCGCCCGCTGACCTTTCGGGAGGAACTCGACATGACCAGCACGCTCGGCATCGCCGTCATCGGCACCGGGAAGATGGGCGCGGACCACGTGCGCCGGTTCGGGCGGACCGTCGGCGGGGCCCGGGTGGTGGCCGTGGCCGATCCGGACGGGGACCGGGTCAAGGAGGTCGCTCGCACCCTCGACGGCGCGAGCGCGCACACCGACCCGGCGGCGGCGACAGCCGCGCCCGGGGTCCAGGCCGTACTGATCGCGTCGCCCGGGCCCGCCCACGAGGAGGCGATCCTGCACGCCCTGGAGCGGGAGCTGCCGGTGCTGTGCGAGAAGCCGCTGACCCCGGAGCCCGCGGGGGCCCTGCGTGTCATGGAGGCGGAACAGCGGCTGGGGCGGCGCCTGGTGCAGGTGGGGTTCATGCGCCGCCACGACGCCGAGTACGAGCGGCTCAAGGAACTGCTGGACGCGGGCGGGATCGGCCGTCCGCTCTTCCTGCACTGCCGGCACCGCAACGCCTCCTCACCGTCCTTCTTCACCAGCGACATGCTGATCAGCGACTCCGTGGTGCACGAGGTGGACGCCGCCCGGTGGCTGCTGGGGCAGGAGATCACCGCGGTGACGGTGCTCTCGCCGCGGCCGTCGTCGGCCGCGCCCGAGGGGCTGAGCGATCCCCGGATGGTGTTGCTGGAGACCTCCGGAGGGGCCGTGGTGGACGTGGAGATCTTCGTCAACTGCGGCTTCGGCTACCAGGTGCAGTGCGAGGCGGTCGGCGAGGCGGGCAGTGCCCGGATCGGCGACGGCCACGCGATGGTGGTACAGGCGGCGGGCCGGTGGGGCGGCGCGATCGACCAGGACTTCACGGTGCGCTTCGCCGACGCCTACGACCGTCAGCTGCGGCGCTGGGTGGCCGCCGCCGCACGCGGACGGGTGGCGGGGCCCGACGCGTGGGACGGCTACGCGGCGGCCGCCGTCTCCGAGGCGGGCCTCGCGGCCGCGCGCAGCGGCGTACGGACCGTGGTGGAGCTCGCGGAACGGCCGGCCCTGTACCGCTGATCCCCGGGCAGGCCGAATCCCCCGGGCAGGGGACGGGCGGGTACGGAGAGCGAGCCGGGGCGGCGGGTGATCGGCGGGAGGAGTCGGTGGGTTTCCGTACCGGCCGGCCGCAGCCTCCTCCACGGGCCGGCGACGCGCGCCGTCCGCGGTCGCTGCACCCACCGTCGGCTCGGGGCCCGCTGTCCGGTTCAGTCCTGCTCCGGCAGCGGCGGCGGCTCCTCGTCGGGGGCGGCGGGGTCGGTCTCGCCGCGCAGGCGGTGCCAGCGTTCGGTCGCGAGGTCGAGCTGCCGCGGGGGCGTCGGACAAGTCGTTCGCCGCCGCGTGCACGGCGGCGGGCCGGCGTAAGCCGAGCCGGACCGCTGCGCCCCCTTGCGGCCCCTTGTTGCCATCGGGGCACAAGGGTCTCCCTTCTGTCACGCATGTCCGCGTTACGCGGGTTTTCCGTCACAGGGGGTCGACAGCCCCTCCCGGGCCCTCGTCCCGCGTCGTTCCCCGGGCACAACGCGAGTGATCGTCAGCGTCCACGCGCCGGATTCCCCGACGGCCGCCCGGCCGGCCCGGCGGCGTGGACCAGGAGGTGTCCAAGATGAGCGACCGACAGCTGTGGTCGTACAAGGAGATCGCCGCACACATCCGGGTCCAGCCGGACACCGTGCGCTCCTACCGCAAGCACGGCCTTCTGCCGCCGCCCGACCACGTGGAGGGCGGCAAGCCGTACTGGTACGCCGAGACGGTCCGCGCCTGGGTGGCCCGTCGGCCCGGCAACCGGGGGCGCCGCGTGGACTGAGCCCGCCGCGGCGCGGAAAGCCGCAAGCCGATGCTCGCTTTATACCCCCCAGGGGTATAGTCTCGGATGGCCGGGAGGACGGTGGAGCCATCGGCCGCCCCTCCCGGCGACCGGACACACCCCTGAAGAGGAGAACGACATGACCGCCGAGACGGACACCCAGACCACCACCGTCTACCGGGTGACCGGCATGACCTGCGGCCACTGCGAGGGCGCGGTGACCAGCGAGATCTCCGCCCTGCCGGGCGTCACCTCGGTCAAGGCCGTCGCCGCGTCCGGCGAGGTCACCGTGGTCTGCGCCGCCCCGCTCGCCGACGAGGACGTCCGCGCCGCCGTGGACGAGGCCGGCTACGAGTTCGCCGGACGGGTCTGAGCGGCACCCGCCCCCTCCTTCGGCAGCCCCCGCGGCACTCCGCAGCACCCTGCCGGGCCGTACCGGCCAGCTCATACTGGACCCGCACGGCCCGGCCATCCCCCTGGAGCCGGAACATGACCAGCACAGTGCACGACGGACCGATAACGGCGGTCGAACTCTCGATCGGCGGGATGACCTGCGCCTCCTGCGCGGCCCGCATCGAGAAGAAGCTCAACCGGATGGACGGCGTCGAGGCCACGGTGAACTACGCCACCGAGAAGGCCCACGTCTCCTACGGCGGCGGCGTCCAGGTCGCGGACCTGATCGCGACCGTCGTCAGGACCGGCTACACCGCCGAGGAACCCGCGCCGCCCGCCCCGCCCGCCCCGGCGCCCGGCGGGGAGGAGCCGGCCGCGGCGCCCGACCCGGCGCTGTCCGCCCTGCGGCAGCGCCTGCTCGTCTCCGCCGCGCTCGCCCTGCCCGTCGTCCTGCTCGCGATGATCCCCGCCCTCCAGTTCGACAACTGGCAGTGGCTCTCCCTGACCCTCGCCGCGCCCGTCGTGGTCTGGGGCGGCCTCCCCTTCCACAAGGCCGCCTGGACCAACGCCCGGCACGGCGCCGCCACCATGGACACACTGGTCTCGGTCGGCACGCTGGCCGCCTTCGCCTGGTCGCTGTGGGCGCTGTTCTTCGGCCACGCGGGCATGCCCGGCATGCGGCACGGCTTCGACCTCACTGTTTCCCGTACGGACGGCTCCTCGGCCATCTACCTGGAGGTCGCCGCCGGGGTCGTCACCTTCATCCTCCTCGGCCGCTACCTGGAGGCCCGCTCCAAGCGGAAGGCGGGCGCGGCCCTCAAGGCACTGCTGGAGCTGGGCGCCAAGGACGTCGTCGTCCTGCGCGCGGGCAAGGAGGTACGCATCCCGGTGGCCGCGCTCACCGTCGGCGACCGTTTCGTCGTCCGCCCCGGCGAGAAGATCGCCACCGACGGCACCGTCGTCGAGGGCAGCTCCGCCGTGGACGCGTCCATGCTGACCGGCGAATCCGTGCCGGTCGAGGTGTCCGTGGGCGACGTGGTCACCGGCGCCACCGTCAACACCTCCGGGCGCCTGCTCGTCGAGGCCACCAGGGTCGGGGCCGACACCCAGCTCTCCCGGATGGCCGGGCTGGTGGAGGACGCGCAGAGCGGCAAGGCCGAGGTGCAGCGCCTCGCCGACCGGATCTCCGGGGTCTTCGTGCCCGTCGTCCTGGTCATCGCGCTCGCCACCTGGACCGCCTGGCTGCTCGTCACCGGCGACCCGACGGCGGCCTTCACCGCCGCCGTCGCCGTACTGATCATCGCCTGCCCGTGCGCGCTGGGCCTGGCCACCCCGACCGCGTTGATGGTCGGCACCGGCCGGGGCGCGCAGCTCGGCATCCTGATCAAGGGCCCCGAGGTGCTGGAGTCCACCCGCCGCGTGGACACCGTCGTCCTCGACAAGACCGGCACCGTCACCACGGGCCGGATGACCCTCGCCGGCGTCGTCGCCGCCGAGGGGGTCGACGAGCTCGAACTGCTGCGCCTGGCGGGCTCCCTGGAGCACGCCTCGGAGCACCCGATCGCCCGGGCGGTGGCCACCGCCGCCGCCGACCGGGCGGGCTCCCTGCCCGTGCCGGAGGGCTTCGAGAACCTCGCCGGTCTCGGCGTCCAGGGCGTGGTCGACGGCCACGCCGTGCTGGTGGGCCGCGAGCAGCTGCTGGCGGACTGGTCGATCGCCCTGCCGGCCGGGCTGGCCGAGGCCAAGGCGGCCGCCGAGGCCGAGGGCGGCACCGCCGTGCTGGTGGCGTGGGACGGCGCCGCGCGCGGGGTCCTGACCGTGGCCGACGCGGTCAAGGAGAGCAGCGCCGAGGCGGTCGCCCGGCTGCGGGGACTGGGCCTGACCCCGGTGCTGCTGACCGGTGACAACCGGGCCGTCGCCGAGTCGGTGGCCCGCGAGGTGGGCATCGACGAGGTGATCGCCGAGGTGCTCCCGCAGGACAAGGTGGACGTCGTCCGCCGCCTCCAGGAGCAGGGCCGTACGGTCGCCATGGTCGGCGACGGGGTCAACGACGCGGCCGCGCTGGCCCAGGCGGACCTGGGGCTGGCCATGGGAACCGGCACCGACGCGGCCATCGAGGCCGGCGACCTGACCCTCGTACGGGGCGACCTGCGGGTGGCGGCGGACGCGATCCGGCTCTCGCGCCGGACCCTGGCCACCATCAAGGGCAACCTCTTCTGGGCCTTCGGCTACAACGTCGCCGCCCTCCCGCTCGCGGCGGCCGGCCTGCTCAACCCGATGATCGCGGGGGCCGCCATGGCCTTCTCCTCGGTCTTCGTGGTGACCAACAGCCTGCGGTTGCGGTCCTTCCACTAGGCAATCACCTTCGCATCGTTCCCACACTTCCTTCACGGGAGACGCAGATCACAGTGACCTCGACGTAACCATCCGGGGTCGTGACAGGTCTAATGGGACGATGCCAGGAACGTCTTGGGGGACGTTCCACGGAAACCTTGGGGGTTTTCCGTGGCATCCGCCGGCCGGGACACGTGCCCGCGGGAGGCTTTGAGCGGCCCTCCCGACCCGAACGGGTCCCGGCTCAAGGACGCCCCGATCCGGGTCCCGTGGGGGGAATCCGTTTCGGGGGGAAGAGGGAAGCGCCCCGACCGTCGACCCGTGGGGGGATCGACGGCGGGGCGCTTCTCGTGTGCCTGGGGCGGCGCCGCGCGGTCCTGCGCGGCGCCGGGGAGCCTCGGGGCCTCGGAGCTTCGGGTCAGCGGGCCTCGACGGGAACGAAGTCGCGCAGGACCTCGCCCGTGTAGATCTGGCGCGGGCGGCCGATGCGGGAACCCGGCTCCTTGATCATCTCGTGCCACTGGGCGATCCAGCCGGGGAGGCGGCCGAGCGCGAAGAGCACGGTGAACATCTCGGTCGGGAAGCCCATGGCCCGGTAGATCAGACCGGTGTAGAAGTCCACGTTCGGGTAGAGGTTGCGCGAGACGAAGTACTCGTCGGCGAGCGCGTGCTCCTCCAGCTTGAGCGCGATGTCGAGCAGCTCGTCGCTCTTGCCGAGCGCCGAGAGGACGTCGTGCGCCGCAGCCTTGATGATCTTCGCCCGGGGGTCGAAGCTCTTGTAGACACGGTGCCCGAAGCCCATGAGGCGGACGCCGTCTTCCTTGTTCTTCACCTTGCGGATGAAGGCGTCGACGTCGCCGCCGTCGTTCTTGATGCCTTCCAGCATCTCGAGGACGGACTGGTTGGCGCCGCCGTGCAGCGGGCCCCACAGGGCCGAGATGCCGGCGGAGATCGAGGCGAACATGTTCGCCTGCGAGGAGCCGACCAGGCGCACGGTGGAGGTGGAGCAGTTCTGCTCGTGGTCCGCGTGCAGGATCAGCAGCTTGTCGAGCGCGGAGACCACGACCGGGTCCAGGTCGTACTCCTGGGCCGGCACGGAGAAGGTCATGCGCAGGAAGTTCTCGACGTAGCCGAGGTCGTTGCGCGGGTAGACCACCGGGTGGCCGACCGACTTCTTGTAGGCGTAGGCCGCGATCGTCGGGAGCTTGGCCAGCAGCCGGATCGTCGAGAGGTTGCGCTGCGTCTCGTCGAAGGGGTTGTGGCTGTCCTGGTAGAACGTCGACAGCGCGCTGACCACCGAGGACAGCATGGCCATCGGGTGGGCGTCGCGCGGGAAGCCGTCGTAGAAGCGCTTGACGTCCTCGTGCAGCAGCGTGTGCTGGGTGATCTCGTTGCGGAACGACGCGAGCTGGTCGACGGTCGGCAGCTCACCGTTGATCAGCAGGTAGGCGACCTCGATGAAGGTCGAGCGCTCCGCCAGCTGCTCGATCGGGTAGCCGCGGTAGCGCAGGATGCCCTGCTCACCGTCGAGGTAGGTGATCGCGGACTTGTAGGCGGCGGTGTTGCCGTAGCCGCTGTCCAGCGTGACGAGCCCGGTCTGGGCCCGCAGCTTCGAGATGTCGAAGCCCTGGTCGCCGACGGTGCTCTCCACCACCGGGTAGGTGTATTCGCCGTCCGCGTACCGGAGTACTACAGAGTTGTCGCTCACGTCATCCCTCACCGACGTAGTGCCTCTTCTTCGAGGTGCCCTGACTGCCTCTACCTTCCCCCATTTGGCGCAGAAGAGTGCACTCGGGGTCGGCCTTCGGTCCTGTTGACGGCACTGAGTGCCGCCAACCTGCTCATCCTGCCCCCTCCGCCGGGCGGCGGGAACCCCAAATGATCGATCATCTAGGTGATGTTTCCCACCGGTATCCGTCCGGACAGCCGTGCCGCGACCGCCGTGTACCTTCTGCCTGCGGAAACGGTACGCACCGCCTGGGCGAGGGCTTTCCGTGACCCGACGAGGACGACCAGTTTCTTCGCCCTGGTCACCGCCGTGTAGAGCAGATTGCGCTGGAGCATCATCCAGGCGCCGGTGGTGACCGGGATCACCACGGCGGGATATTCACTCCCCTGGGAGCGGTGGATGGTGACGGCGTAGGCGTGGGCCAGCTCGTCGAGCTCGGAGAACTCGTAGCTGACCTCCTCGTCCTCCTCCGTCCGCACCGTCAGGCGCTGTTCGACCGCGTCCAGGCCGATGACCACGCCGACGGTGCCGTTGAAGACGCCGCTCACACCCTTGTCGTAGTTGTTGCGGATCTGGGTGACCTTGTCGCCCACCCGGAAGACCCGGCCGCCGAACCGCTTCTCCGGCAGGTTCGGCCGGGCCGGGGTCATCGCCTGCTGGAGCAGCCCGTTGAGGTTGCCCGCGCCCGCCGGGCCGCGGTGCATGGGGGCGAGCACCTGGACGTCCCGCCTCGGGTCGAGGCCGAACCGGGCCGGGATCCTGCGGGCCGCCACGTCCACGGCCAGCACGCCCGCCGCCTCGGTGTCCTCCTCGGGGAAGAGGAAGAAGTCCGGCAGCCCGTCGGTGATGGGCTGGACACCGGTGTTGATCCGGTGCGCGTTGGTGACCACCCCGGACTGCTGGGCCTGCCGGAAGATCCGGGTGAGGCGCACCGCGGGCACCGGGCCGCCCTCCGCGAGCAGGTCCCGCAGCACCTCCCCGGCACCGACCGACGGCAGCTGGTCCACGTCTCCCACGAGCAGCAGGTGGGCACCCGGCGCCACGGCCTTGACCAGCTTGTTGGCCAGCAGCAGATCCAGCATCGAGGCCTCGTCGACCACGACCAGGTCGGCGTCCAGCGGCCGGTCCCGGTCGTACGCCGCCTCCCCGCCCGGTTTGAGCTCCAGCAGCCGGTGCACCGTGGAGGCCTCGGCCCCGGTGAGCTCCGAGAGCCGCTTCGCCGCCCGGCCGGTGGGCGCGGCCAGTACCACCTTGGCCTTCTTGGCCCGGGCCAACTCCACGATGGAGCGCACCGTGAAGGACTTGCCGCAGCCGGGGCCGCCCGTGAGGACGGCCACCCGGCGGGTCAGCGCCAGTCTGACCGCGTCCCGCTGCTCGGGGGCGAGCGCGGCCCCCGTGCGCCCGGCGAGCCAGCCGAGGGCCTTGTCCCAGTCCACGTCCTGGAAGGACGGCAGCCGGTCGTCCTCGGCGTTCAGCAGTCGGCGCACCTGCCCGACCAGGGACAGCTCGGCCCGGTGGAAGGGCACCAGGTACACGGCGGTCAGCGGATCGGGCCCGCCCTGCGGATCGGGCACGGACTCCCTTACGACGCCTTCCGGGTCGGCGGCCAGCTCGGCCAGGCACTCGATCACCAGCCCGGTGTCGACCTGGAGCAGCTTGACGCCGTCGGCGATGAGCTTCTCCTCGGGCAGGAAGCAGTGGCCCTGGTCGGTGGACTGGGACAGGGCGTACTGCAGCCCGGCCTTGACCCGCTCGGGGCTGTCGTGCGGGATCCCGACGGCCTGCGCGATGCGGTCGGCGGTGAGGAAGCCGATGCCCCACACGTCGGCGGCGAGCCGGTAGGGCTGGTTCTTGACGACGGAGATGGAGGCGTCGGCGTACTTCTTGTAGATGCGCACCGCGATGGAGGTGGAGACGCCGACGCCCTGGAGGAAGACCATGACCTCCTTGATGGCCTTCTGCTCCTCCCAGGCCGCCCCGATCAGCTTGGTCCGCTTGGGGCCGAGCCCGGGCACCTCGATCAGCCGCTTCGGCTCGGCCTCGATCACGTCGAGCGTGTCGGTGCCGAAGTGCTCCACGATCCGGTCGGCGATCTTCGGGCCGATGCCCTTGATCAGGCCGGAGCCGAGGTAGCGCCGGATGCCCTGGATGGTGGCGGGCAGGACGGTGCGGTAGTTCTCCACGCTGAACTGCCGCCCGTACTGCGGGTGGGAGCCCCAGCGGCCCTCCATGCGCAGCGATTCGCCGGGCTGCGCCCCGAGCAGCGAGCCGACCACGGTGAGCAGGTCGCCGCTGCCGCGGCCGGTGTCGACGCGGGCGACCGTGTAGCCGCTGTCCTCGTTGGCGTAGGTGATGCGTTCGAGCACACCCTCGACCACCGCCAGTTGCACCGCCGCAGGTGCCCCGTCCGTTGCCATGACCCGAAAGCTACCGGGCGGCGCCGACATCCCGTCAGGCCTGTGGACAGCGCGAAGGGGGTCCCGCCTCACGGCCGGACCCCCTCACGGTTACCCCTCCCTCGTCGGACTTCCCGATCCCCCCGGATCCCTCCCCGGAAGTGCCGACGCACCATACGACCCGCGGCACCCCGGGACGGTTGCATCCGGAGCGGCAGATTTACGTTTCCGTTACCCAGCGCCTACCCGATGTGGCGGTGAATCGGCACAGAAGCAGCGTTTCAGGCACCAGCGAGTTTTCGTTGCAGGGCCTCATCGGGCAGGACCGGCGCCCGCCTCTGCGGGACGACTCCCCGCGCCGACGGCCGCAGTACGGGCCCGGGGCCGCGCGGGGTCCAGCGACGTCAGCGCCACCCCGCCCACCAGCAGCACCGCCGCAACCCAGCGCAGGCCCGACACCTGCTCTCCCAGCACCAGGGCCGCCGAGGTCATCCCGAAGACCGGCACCAGCAGGCTGAACGGGGCCACCGACGAGGCCGGGTAGCGGCGCAGCAGATATCCCCAGGCCCCGAAGCCGAAGACGGTCGAGACCCAGGCGACGTACGCGATGACGCCGGCCCCCGACCAGTCCAGGGCCCGCAGCGCGGCCAGGTCCCGTTCCGGGCCCTCCAGGAGCAGCGAGAGCCCGAGCAGCGGCAGCACGGGGACCGTGCACACCCACACCATGAAGTTCAGCGCGTCCGGCGGGGAGGCCTTGCGGGTCAGGACGTTGGACACGCCCCAGCAGGCGGCGGCCGCCACGACCAGGGTGAAGCCGAGCACCGGCCCGGAAGTGCCCCCGTCCGCGGCGGCGACAGCGATCCCGGCCAGCGCCACGGCCATGCCGGCCACCCGTACCCGGCCCGGCCGCTCGCGGAGCAGGACGGCGGCGAGTACGGCGGTGAAGACGGCCTGGATCTGGAGGACGAGCGAGGACAGCCCGGCCGGCATGCCCGCGTCCATACCGGTGAAGAGCAGGCCGAACTTGGCGATGCCGAGGGCGATCCCGACCCCCGCGATCCACTTCCAGGCGACCTTGGGCCACCCGACGAAGAACACGGCGGGCAGGGCGGCGACGAGGAAGCGGAGCGCGGACAGCAGCAGGGGCGGGAAGTGGCCGAGTCCGATCTCGATCACCACGAAGTTGATGCCCCAGACGGCGGCGACGAGCACGGCGAGTGCGGTGTGTACGGGACGCATGCACCGAGCATCACCTCGACGAACCATGTAGCACCAGCACGAATCTCTTCGTCGATGGATGAAGCGCTGCTTATGAATAGGATGGAGGCATGCTCGATCTCGCCAGGCTGCGCGCCCTGCACGCCGTATCCGTCCACGGCTCGGTCGCGGCTGCGGCGGCCGCCCTCGGCTACACCCCCTCCGCGGTCTCGCAGCAGATCGCCAAGCTGGAACGGGAGACCCGCACCACCCTGCTGGAGCGGCGCGGGCGCGGGGTCGCCCTCACCGAGGAGGCCCGCCATCTCGCCGACACCGCCCAGGAGTTGCTGGCGATCGTGGAACGCGCCGAGACCACCCTGGAGGAACGCCGCGGGCAGCCGAGCGGGCTGCTCACGGTCGCCGCGTTCGCCTCGGCCGCACGCGGGCTGCTGCCGGGGGTGCTGGCCGACCTGGCCCACCGGCACCCGGCCCTGGACGTACGCCTCACCGAGGTCGACCCGCACCTGTCCGTGGACCTGGTGGCCCGCGGCGTCACCGACCTGGCGGTGGCGCACGACTGGGACATCGCCCCGCTGCCCGCACCTGAGGGGGTGGAACAGGCCCTCATCGGGGACGACCTCTGCGACCTGGTGGTACCGGCCGGCCACCCCTTCACCGCCCGCGGGGCCGTCCGGCGCCCGGACCTCGGCGGCCAGCGCTGGGTGTGCCAGCCGCCGGGCCGGGTCTGCCACGACTGGCTGATGCGGACGCTGCGCGCCGCGGGCTTCGAGCCCGACATCGCGCACGTCGCGGAGGAGAACCACACGATCGTCGCCCTGGTCGCGGCCGGACTCGGGGTGGCGGTCGTCCCCCGGCTGGGCACCGGCGAGCTGCCGCCGGGGGCCGTGGCCGTACCGCTGGAACCGGGCCCGGTCCGCCGGCTGTACGCCCTGTGGCGCACCGGAGCCGCCCGCCGTCCGGCCATCACCGAAACGGTCCGCACCCTCCAGGACCACTGGCCCGCGCAGTAAGCCGGCCGACGGGGCCGGGCCGCACCCGGCACGCCAACCGGTCCCCGGGGCCACGACCCGACGGGGCCGGGCCCATCCGGGATCCCCGCCCCTCCCCGGGCACGGCCGCCGACGGGGCCGGGTGTGTGCCGGGGTGTCCCCGCAGGGCGCCGAACGCAACCACCCCGCGCGGCGCACCACCCCGCCACGTTCGGCGCCCGAGGAGACACCCCGGCGCGCGGCCGGCCCCGACCGTCCCCGCGCCGGCCGACAGGCCCAGCTCGGCGGGCCCCGGCCACCGCAGGCCCGGCCGGTAGCCCCGGCCCGCAGGCCCGCCCGGCAGCCGCCGCCTACCGCCCGCCGGCCCCCGGCGGCGGCGACACGCCCCGACACGCCCGGCGGCGTCCGGACGGCACCGGTAGGGTCCGGCGCGTGCCGAACCACGCCTCCCGCCGGACCCTGCTCGCCGCGGCCGCCGCGGCCGCCGCCACGGCCGCGGGGGCGGTCGCCGCCACCTCGGGCACCGCCCGCACCGCCGCCGTCGACTCCCTCAACCCCGAGGAGCCCGCGGGCCGCCGACCCGACCGGGCAGGCCTCCGGCGCGCCGTGGACCGGATGAGCCTCGCCGAGAAGGTCGGGCAGCTCTTCGTCTCCCGGGCGTACGGGCACTCCGCTTCCGCACCCGACCCGGCGGACGCCGAGCAGAACCAGGCCCTCTTCGGCGTGCGCACCGCCGCCGAGCTGGTCTCCCGCTATCACCTCGGCGGGATCGTCTACTTCGCCTGGGCCCACAACACCCGTACCCCGCACCAGATCGCCGCGCTGTCGACCGGCCTCCAGCAGGCGGCCCTCACCTCCGGCGCCCGGATCCCGCTGCTGCTCTCGACCGACCAGGAGCACGGCGCCGTGGCCCGCATCGGCAAACCCGCGACGCTCTTCCCGGGGGCGATGGCGCTCGGCGCCTCCGGTTCCGCCGCCGACGCCCGGCGCGCGGCCCGGATCGCGGGCTCCGAGCTGGCCGCCATGGGCATCCGGCAGGACTACGCCCCCGTCGCCGACGTCAACGTCAACCCGGCCAATCCGGTCATCGGCGTCCGCTCCTTCGGCTCCGACCCGCGCGCCGTCGCGGAGCTGGTCGCCGCCCAGGTACGCGGCTACCAGGGCGCCGGGGTGGCCGCCACCGCCAAGCACTTCCCCGGTCACGGGGACACCGAGACCGACAGCCACGTCGGCCTGCCGGTCATGCGGCACACCCGCGCAGAGTGGGAGGAGCTGGACGAGCCGCCCTTCCGGGCGGCGGTGGAGGCCGGCGTGGACGCGATCATGACGGCGCACATCGTCTTCCCCGCGCTGGATCCCTCGGGGGACCCGGCGACCCTCTCCCGGCCGATCGTGACCGGCATCCTGCGCGAACGCCTCGGCTTCCAGGGGGTGGTGGTCACCGACGCCCTGGACATGGCCGGCGTCCGCCAGAAGTACGGCGACGACCGCGTGCCCGTACTGGCCCTCCTGGCGGGCTGCGACCAGCTGCTGAACCCGCCGGACCTGCCGCTCGCCCACCGCAGCGTGCTGGCGGCCGTCGAGTCGGGCGAGCTGGCGGAGGACCGGATCGACGAGTCGGTGCTGCGGATCCTGGAACTGAAGTCCCGCCGGGGGCTGTTCGACGAGGCGTACCCCTCCGCCGCGGCGGTGGACGCGGGTGTGGGTGTACGCGAGCACCTCGACGCCGCCGACCGGATCGCGGCCGCCACCACGACCCTGCTGGCGAACCCCGGCGCCCTGGTGCCGTTCGACGCCAAGGCCGCACCGCGGCTGCTGGTCACCGGGGCCGACCCGGTCTCCCCCAGCGGCACCACCGGACCGCCCACCGTCGTCCTGGCCCGGGAGCTGACCGTGCTGGGCTGCCGGGCCACGGCGGTGGCGCCCGTGCGCGCGGCGGCCGCGGCGGCCGGTCACGCGGCGGTGCTGGTGTGCACGTACAACGTCCCGGAGGGGGACGGCCCGCAGCGCACCCTGGTGGGGGACCTGGTCGCCACCGGTGTCCCGGTGGTCCTGGTGGCGCTGCGCAACCCGTACGACCCGGCCCGGCTGCCGGCGTGCGCGGCGGAACTCGCGACGTACTCGTGGGGGGACGCGGAGATGCAGGCGGCGGCCCGGGTCCTGACCGGGGCGGCGCGGCCCGCGGGCCGTCTGCCCGTCCCGGTCCCAGGCCGCTACCCGCTGGGGCACGGGCTCTCCCTCGACGCGTGAACCCGGCCGCGCGGACGGCGGAGGGCGCGCCCGCACGGGTGCGGACGCGCCCTCGTCCCTTCCAGCCGTGAGGCCCTTACGGGCGCAGCTGCGGCTCGCGCTCCAGGTCGCGCCGGTCGAGCTCGGCGTCCGGGGCCGCCAGCGGGGCCGCCCGGCCCGCGTCGGCGAGCGCGGCGGCCGGAGCCACCCCGGCCCACTGGAGGATCTTGGCGGTCGCGAGGGCCTTCTCGCCGTCGAGGAGCTTGGCGACGTTCGCCCCGTGGTTGGCGCCCGGCGCGATCATCACGTGGCTGTCGCGTGCGCCGTAGCCGATGCGGAACGGCTCGGCGCCCCACGGGTCGTTCTGCCCGTACACGAACAGCATCCGGTCGGCGTGGTCGCGCACCCACCTGTCGATGTCGGCCATGGCTCCCGGCTGGAAGGTCATGGGGATGTCGCGGGGCACGAAGTTGCGCGGCGGCTGGTAGCCGTAGCGGCTGAGGTTGCCCAGGTGCGGCTGCTTGATGTCCGGGGAGCCGAGCTGGGTGCCCGCCTGGTAGTAGTACGGCGTGTACGTCTCCAGGCCCTGGTCGGTGTAGGCGGAGAAACCGGAGATCGCGTCGATCGAGTCCCAGATCTCCTGGTCGGTGGCGGTGGCGGCGGCCGGGATCGAGGCGCAGTCGGCCAGCAGGCTGTACTGCCAGAAGGCCCACACGTAGTCGAGGACGACGGCCTCGTAGGCCTTGTCGAGGTTGCCGATGGTGGTGAAGGTCCAGCCGTTCTCGGCGGCGGCCGTCGCGTACCTGGCCTCCAGCGGCTCACGGCGCACCAGTGCCTCGCGCTGCACCGCGTTCAGCCTGTCGCGGCACTCCTTGGTGCCGACCTTGGCGAAGAACCGGTCGTAGGCCGAGTCCTCCTTGTTGACGACGTCGTTGGGCGCGACGTAGGCGACGACGCCGTCCATGTCGCGCGGGTAGAAGCGCTCGTAGTACGTCGCCGTCATGCCGCCCTTGCTGCCGCCGGTGGCCAGCCAGTTCTTCTTGTAGATCTTCTTCAGGGCGGTGAAGATGCGGTGCTGGTCACTGGCGGCCTGCCAGATGTCCAGGTTGGCCCAGTTGGCCGCGTCGGGCCGGGAGGGCGTGAAGAATCGATACTCCATGGACACCTGGTTGCCGTCGATGATGGTCGTCGGCTCACTGCGGCGCGGGTTGGTGTTGACGTTGTAGCCGGAGGTGAAGAACACCGACGGCCGGGAGACGTCCTTGTGCAACAGGGTCAGGCGCTGCTTGAAGGTGCCCTTCCACGGCTGCCGGTGGTCGACCGGCTGCTCGTAGTTCAGCACGAAGAATCGGTAGCCGGGGTACGGCTTCTCCTCGATCAGGCTCATCCCGGGAATGCCGAGGATCTGGTCCTTGATGTCCGCGGCGGCCGCCGGCTCCGCGGCGGTGGCCGCGTGTGCCGTGGAGCCCGCCGCACCCATGGTGCCGATGAGCACCACGAGCGACAGCAGCCATCCGAGCGTCTTGCGCATTCGCCCTCCCCTTGAGTTCACTTCGGTCGCCGTGAACCTAGCCGGGCCAACACGCCACTGAACAGACCCAGTTGGGACTGTCCCTCAACACAGGATCCAGCCGGAGTCGGCCGAACCGGCTCCCACGCCCCCCTTTACATACACACAGCGACTGATCGCCCCTACGCTGACGGGCCCGGCATACCGGGTGAATCGCCCCGCGTCGCGCACCGGCGCCCCGCCGCGCGGCTGGATGCTCACCGCCATCCGCCGGCGCTCGCCGGGCGTGCGGGCCACGGCCACCGCGCAGGCCCGGTTGCGGCTCTTGAAGACGCGCAGCTCACCCTCACCGAAGGCCACCGTGCGCGCGAGCCGCCCCGCACACCCGCCGCTCGCGGCCTGGACGGGCGGCCCGGCGAACAGCCCGCCGACACACAGCCACAGGGCCGCTGTGAGCGCTCCCAGCGACGCGGCCCGACGGCCGTGCCCGCTCTGCCAGTTCACCATCCAACCCCCCGATCGGTCATGCGCACGGTGTGCGCACGCACGTACGACGCCTGGAGGCCGCGAAAGGTTGCCGTCGCCAAGGACCGGGCCCGTCCCACCGCGGGCCGCCCCTCCCTCGTACGGGTGCATCCACAACTCCCCGTCGGGACCGCGGGAGTTCACGATCCACCGGGACATTACGCTAGGTGACGACAAGCCCGCACAACGCATCCGCAGAGGCAGAGGCGGACGTAGCCGTGAAAGGCACCCACATGACGAACGACCTGCTCGACCGCAAGCTGGAGCGCGCCTTCACGCATCTGGACGCCGACCGCAGCGGGGTGATCGACGCCGACGACATCATCGCGCTCGGCTCCCGGCTGCTGACCGCCCTCGCCGAGCCCGCCGACTCACCCAAGGCCACCCTGGTGATGGGCGGGCTGGCCGACTTCTGGCAGGACCTCTTCACCGAACTGGACCTGGACCGGGACGGCAAGGTCACGCCCGAGGAGTACAAGGCGGGCATGACCCGGCTGTACGCGCAGGGCGGGCCGGCCTACGACCGTTCGTTCCGTCCGATGATGCGGGCGATCCTCACGATCGTGGACACCGACGGCGACGGGCGCATCAGCCCGGAGGAGTTCCACCGGGCGCAGGAGGCCTTCGACACGGACCTGAGCCCCGCCCACACCGAGGCGCTGTTCCACCGGATCGACGCGGACGGGGACGGCACCTTGACGGTGGACGAACTCCTCGGCGCGGTACGCGAGTACTACACCGGCACCGACGAGGACGCCCCGGGGAACCTGCTGTTCGGCGAGTTCTGATCCCCGGGGCCGCGGCCGGCCCGCCCGCTCAGGCCGCGGCGCGCTCGTCCTCCCCGACGAAGGTGCGCCACAGCTCGGCGTACCGGCCGCCGAGCGCCAGGAGTTCGTCGTGGGAGCCGTCCTCGACGACGCGGCCGCGGTCCATGACCACGACCCGGTCGGCGCGCGCGGCGGTGGTCAGCCGGTGCGCGACCACCAGCGTGGTGCGCTTGCCGGCGAGCCGGTCCGTGGCCTGGTTGACCTGGGCCTCGGTGGCCAGGTCGAGGGCGGCGGTGGCCTCGTCGAGCAGCAGCACGTCCGGGTCGACGAGTTCGGCGCGGGCCAGCGCGATCAGCTGGCGCTGTCCCGCGGAGAGGTTGCGGCCGCGCTCGGCGACGGTGTGCAGGTAGCCGCCGTCGAGGGTGGCGATCATGGCGTGGGCGCCGACCGCGCGGGCGGCGGCCTCCACCTCTTCGTCGCTCGCGTCCGGGCGCCCGTAGGCGATGGCGTCGCGGACGGTCCCCGGGAAGAGGTACGACTCCTGGGGGACGACGCCCAGCCGGTGGCGGTACGCCGTCAGATCGAGCTCCCGCAGGTCGGCGCCGTCGGCGGTGATCCGGCCGGAGGTCGGGTCGTAGAACCGGGCCACCATCTTGACCAGGGTGGACTTTCCGGCGCCGGTCTCGCCGACGAAGGCGACGGTCTGCCCGGCGGGTATGCGCAGGCTGATGCCGGCCAGGGCCTCGCCCTTCTCGCCGCGCTCGGCGGCTGTCCCGTACTGGAAGCGGACGTCCTCGAAGGCGATCTCCCCGCGCAGCGCGGGCAGTGCGCGCGGGTGCTCGGGCCGCGGGGTGGTGGTGGGCTCGCGCAGCAGGTCCTGGATGCGGCCGAGGGAGACGGTGGCCTGCTGGTAGCCGTCGAAGACCTGGGAGAGCTGCTGGACCGGGGCGAAGAACAGGTCGATGTAGAGCAGGTATGCGACCAGCGCGCCGGTGGTGAGCGTCCCGGCCTCCACCCGGCCCGCGCCGACGATCAGCACGGCGGCCGCGGCGGCCGAGGACAGCAGCTGCACGAACGGGAAGTAGACCGATATCAGCCACTGGCCGCGGACCCGGGCCTGACGGTAGGAGTCGCTGCGCTCGGCGAAGCGGGTGGCGCCGGAGCCCTCGCGGCGGAAGGCCTGGACGATCCGCAGACCGGACACGGACTCCTGCAGGTCGGCATTGACCAGGCTGACCCGGTCGCGGGCGAGCTCGTAGGCGGCGACGGACCTGCGGCGGAACACGATGGTCCCGACGACCAGGACGGGCAGGGTCGCGAAGACGATCAGCGCGAGCTCGACGTCGAGGACGAGCAGGGCGACCAGGATCCCGAAGAAGGTGAAGACGGAGACGACCGCCGTGACCAGGCCGGTCTGCAGGAACGTGGACAGCGAGTCCACGTCCGTGGTCATCCGGGTCATGATCTTGCCGGTCAGCTCGCGCTCGTAGTAGTCGAGGCCGAGCCGCTGGAGCTGGGCGAAGATCTTGACCCGGAGCGAGTACAGGACGCGCTCGCCGGTGCGGCCCGTCATGCGGGTCTCGGCGAACTGCGCGGCCCACTGGGCGACGACGACCGCGAGGGCGAGCCCCGCGGCCACCCAGACGGCGCCGAGCACGGCCGCTTCCACGCCCTGGTCGATGCCGTGGCGGATCAGGATCGGCAGGAGCAGTCCGGCGCCCGCGTCCACGGCGACGAGCGCGAGGCTGATGGCGAGCGGCGCCCAGAACCCCTTGAGCAGGCGGCGCAGGCCGTAGCTCTCCTCGGCTGCCGCGGCGCGGGTCTCGTCGACGTCGGGCCGGTCGTCGGCGGGCGGCAGCGCGGCCACCTGGGCGAGCAGTTCGGGGGTGGCGGGCATCCCGGCGACCGCGCCGGCCATGGAGTGGCCGGCTCCGGGCGCCCCGCCGACGGCGGCGGGGGCGCCGGCGGTGGCCGTCTCGGGCTCCTCGCGGCGGCGCCACAGCTCTGGGGTGATCCCGGCGGGGACCCTGCGCTTGGCGTTGACGGGCTCGGAGTCGATCTCGGCCTCAAGCTCGATGTCGCGTTCGAGGTCGCGGTCGAGGTCGCTCTCGAACTCGGCCATCGCGAGGGCGTCCGGGGTCCGCGGCGAGCCGGCGCCGAGCGCGTCGGGATCGGTCAGCAGCCTGCGGTAGAGCGGCGAGCGCTTCTGAAGCTCCTCGTGCGTGCCGATCTCGGCGAGCCGCCCGCTGTCCAGTACGGCGATCCGGTCGGCCAGCGCGAGCGTGGAGCGGCGGTGGGCGATCAGCACGGTGGTCCGGCCGGCCATGACCGCGCGCAGGGCCTCGTGGATCTCGTGCTCGACGCGGGCGTCCACGGCGGAGGTGGCGTCGTCGAGGAGCAGCAGCCGGGGGTCGGTGAGGATGGCCCGGGCCAGGGCGATGCGCTGGCGCTGGCCGCCGGAGAGGGTCAGCCCCTGCTCGCCGACCTTGGTGTCGTACCCGGCGGGCAGGGCCCGGACGAACCCGTCGGCCTGGGCGGCGCGGGCCGCGGCCTCGATCTGCTCGTCGGTGGCGCCCGGGTGCCCGTAGGCGATGTTGGCGCGGATGGTGTCGGAGAAGAGGAAGGAGTCCTCGGGGACGAGGCCGATCGCGCCGCGCAGGGACGTGTAGGTCAGCTCGCGGACGTCGTGGCCGCCGATGCGGACGGTGCCGCGGTCGGCGTCGTAGAAGCGCGGCATCAGGAGCGAGACGGTGGACTTCCCGCTGCCGGAGGCGCCGACGACGGCGACGGTCTCGCCCTCCGCCACGGAGAGCGAGAACCCGTCGAGGACGGGCCGCTCGGGGTCGTAGCCGAAGTGGACGTCCTCGAACTCGACGGTGGCGGGCGCGTCGGCGGGCAGGTCGAGCTCGCCCTCGAAGATGGCGGGCTCGGTGTCGATGAGCTCGAAGACCCGCTCCACGCCGGCGCGCGCCTGCTGGGCGACGGTGAGGACCATGGCGAGCATGCGGACGGGGCCGACGAGCTGCGCGAGGTAGGTGGAGAAGGCGACGAAGGTGCCGAGCGTGACCTGTCCCTCGGTGGCCATCCAGCCGCCGAGCGCCAGCATGGCGACCTGGGCGAGCGCGGGCACGGCCTGGAGGGCGGGGGTGTAGCGGGAGTTGAGCCGGATGGCCCGCAGCCGTCCGGCGAAGAGCCTCCGTCCGGCCTCGCGGAGCTTGCCGGTCTCCTGCTCCTCCTGCCCGAAGCCCTTGACGACGCGTACGCCGGTCACGGCCCCCTCGACGACGCCCGCGACGGCGGCGGCCTGGCCCTGCGCGTACCAGGTGGCGGGGAAGAGCTTCTTGCGGCTGCGCTTGGCGATGAACCAGAGCGCGGGGGCCATCAGCAGCGCGACGACGGTCAGCAGCGGCGACAGCCACAGCATGATCCCCAGGGATATCCCGAAGAGCAGGAAGTTCCCGATCGTCATCGGGAGCATGAAGAGCAGGCCCTGGATGAGCTGGAGGTCGGTGGTGGCGCGTCCGACGACCTGCCCGGTGGACAGCTCGTCCTGACGCCGCCCGTCGAGGCGGGAGATGGTGTCGTACATGTCGGTGCGCAGGTCGTGCTGCACGTCGAGGGCGAGGCGTCCGCCGTAGTACCGGCGTATGTAGGTGAAGGCGTACACGAGGAGGGCGGCGGCTATGAGCATCCCGGCCCAGGGGCCCATGGGCTTGGTCCGGTCCCCGATGACGTCGTCGATGATCACCTTGGTGACCAGGGGCACGAGCGCCATGACGGCCATGCCCGCCAGCGAGGAGCCGAGCGCGAGCAGCACATTGGCCTTGTACCGCCAGGTGTAGGCGGCCAGCCTCCTGGCCCAGCCCTGTTTCTCCCCCGCCGCTGTCTGTGCCGCCGCCACGTAGGCCTCCCCGTTCGGTCCTGTCCTGCCGGAAGCGGGAACGCCCCGACCGGCGGATTTCATCCCGCCGCAACCATTCGAACGTGTACGCAGGTCGGCTCCGGCGCACCCGGGGAGCCCCGCGGTTGGGCCGCCCGGGTCGCACGCCGTCGCCCGGAGGGCCGGACGTGGGTCAGAGGGGGGCAGACGTGGGTCAGAGGTGGGTCAGAGGTGGGTCAGAGGTGGGTCAGAGGTGGGTCGGGGCGAACATCCTGAGGGTGGCCGCAAGGACCAGGACCGAGGGGCCCGGGGTGGCGAGGGCCTTCCTGAGGTCGGCCGTCAGGGACTCCGGGGTGGTCGCGGCGGCCGTGACGCCGAAGGACTCCGCCAGGGCGGCGAAGTCGGGGCGGGTGAGTTCCGTGCCCGTGGTGCGGCCCTCGAAGGCGTCGGTCATGTACTCGCGCAGGATGCCGTAGCCGCCGTCGTCCACGATCAGCCAGGTGACGTCCAGGTCGTGCTGCCGGGCCGTGGCCAGCTCCGCGAGCGAGTACATCGCGCCGCCGTCCCCGGAGACGGCGAGCACCGGGGTGCCGGGCTCGGCGACGCACGCGCCGAGGGCCGCCGGGAAGGCGTAGCCGAGGCCGCCGGCGCCCTGGGCCGAGTGCATCGTGTTGGGGTGCTTGGGGTCGAAGGCCGACCACGCCCAGTAGGACAGGATCGTCATGTCCCAGAAGGACGGGGAGCGGGCCGGCAGCGCGGACCGGATCGAGGCCAGCAGGGACTGCTCCAGGGCCAGGTCCTGGTCGGCGAGGCGGGCCGCGATGTCCTCCAGGACCATGCGGACCCGCTCGGGGGCGTGGTCGTCCTGCCGCTCGGGCACCGTCTCCAGCAGCGCCTGGAGGGCGAGGCGGGCGTCCGCGTGGATGCCCAGGGCCGGGTGGTTGGACTCCAGCTTGCCGAGGTCCGCGTCGATCTGGACGACCCGGCCCGTGGGGAAGAAGGTGTGGTAGTTCGACGACAGTTCCCCGAGGCCCGAGCCGACGACGAGGAGCACGTCGGCGTCTTCGAGGAAGTCCGTCATGTGGCGGTCCTCCAGCCAGGACTGGAGGGACAGCGGGTGCGTCCAGGGGAAGGCGCCCTTGCCGCCGAAAGTGGTGACCACGGGTGCGTTCAGGCGCTCCGCGAGCTGCCTGAGCTTGCCGGACGCGTCGGAGCGGACGACCCCGCCGCCGGCGACGATCACCGGGCGGGAGGCACGTGACAGCCAGTGCGCCGCCACCGCCGTCAGCTCGGGCCGCGGGACGAGTTCGTGCGGGGTCGCGTCCGTGCCCGTGACCTGCGGGACGATCGTCTCCGACCGCAGGACGTCCTCGGGGATCTCCACCCAGACCGGGCCGTGCGGAGCCGTGAGCGCGGACTCCCAGGCTGCGGCGATCACCGAGGGGATCTGGGAGGGGGTCCGCGCCTCGTGGACGGACTTGACCACCTCCCGGAAGGACGCGGCCTGGTCGCGCAGCTCGTGGAGGTGGCCGCGGCGGCCGCCGCCGAGGCCCGCGACCGGGACCTGGGAGGAGATGGCGAGGACGGGGGCGGAGGCCGCCGCCGCCTCCGCCAGGGCCGGCAGGGCGGTGAGCGCGCCGGGGCCGGTGGACAGCAGCAGGGGCGCCGCCTCGCCGGTGATCCGGCCGTACGCGTCGGCCGCGAAGCCGGCGTTGTTCTCCACGCGGAGGGTGACCAGGCGCAGGTCGGAGCGCCCCACCGCGTCGAAGAGGCCGAGGGCGTGCTGCCCCGGCAGTCCGAAAACGGTGGTGGCGCCCAGCGAACGCAGCGTCTCCACGACCAGGTCCCCGCCCGTCCGGCCCGGCGGCGGGGCCAGGGCGGCGGCCGTCTGGGCCTCGGTGGGACGGAGTACCAGGTCGTGGTCGTGCGTCACGGGGGTGTGGTGCCCTTCTTACTTCGCCTTCGCCGCCGCGATCTGACGGCTCATGATCGTGGTGAGCTCGTACGCGGTGTGCGAGGCCGCGACCGAGGTGATCTCGGCGTGATCGTACGCCGGGGCGACCTCGACCACGTCGGCGGAAACGAGGTTGCAGGAGGACAGTCCACGGATGATCTCCAGCAGCTCGCGGGAGGTCATGCCGCCGGCCTCGGGGGTGCCGGTGCCGGGCGCGTGCGCCGGGTCCAGGACGTCGATGTCGATGGAGATGTACAGCGGGCGGTCGCCGATGCGCTGGCGCAGCTGGTCGGCGACCTCGTCGGCGCCGCGGCGGTAGACGTCCGCCGAGGTGACGATGCCGAAGCCCATCTTGGCGTCGTCGTCGAGGTCCTGCTTGCCGTACAGCGGGCCGCGGGTGCCGACGTGGGAGAGGGCCTCGGTGTCGAGGATGCCCTCCTCGACGGCGCGGCGGAACGGGGTGCCGTGGGTGTACTCGGCGCCGAAGTAGGTGTCCCAGGTGTCCAGGTGCGCGTCGAAGTGCAGCAGGGCGACCGGGCCGTGCTTCTTGGCGACGGAGCGCAGCAGCGGGAGGGCGATGGTGTGGTCGCCGCCGAGGGTCATCAGGCGGGAGCCGCCCGCGAGCAGCTCGTCGGCGGCGGCCTCGACCGTCTCGACGGCCTCGTTGATGTTGAAGGGGTTGACCGCGATGTCACCGGCGTCCGCGACCTGCGCGAGGGCGAAGGGGGAGGCGTCCTGGGCCGGGTTGTAGGGGCGCAGCAGGCGGGAGGCCTCGCGGATGGCGTTGCCGCCGAAGCGGGCGCCGGGGCGGTAGGAGACGCCCGAGTCGAAGGGCACGCCGACCACGGCGACGTCGGCGGAGCCGACCTCGTCGAGGCGGGGCAGCCGGGCGAAGGTCGCCGGGCCCGCGTAGCGCGGGATGCGGGAGGAGTCGACGGGTCCGCGCGGCTGCGTGCTCATGGCTGTGCCTCTTTCTCTGGCCTGACGTGTGCGGTCCTTCGAGCGTAAGCGCGCCGCACGGGGCTGGGGAGTGTACGTTTCATCCATCTGGCCCTGCTGATGTGTACGGAGTATCCATGGACGGGCTTCCCCGTGACCCCGACCAGGGAGGCGGCGCTTTCGTGCCGCCCGCCGGGGAGCCGCTCACGCCGCCGGTACTGCTCGACCGGCTCCTCGGCGAGCGCGCGCTGGGCCTGCGCCACCTCGCGGGGCCGCCGACGGCTCAGGTGCACGGCGTGCACGCCTCCGAGATGGCGGACCCCTCGCCCTACCTGCTCGGCGGGGAGCTGCTGCTGACCGCCGGGGCCGAGCTGTCGCAGGCCGGGGCCGCGGCGTACGTGGGCCGGCTCGCCCGCGCGGGGGTCGCCGCGCTCGGCTTCGGCGTGACGCCTGTGCACGAGGGGGTGCCAGCCGGGCTGGCCGAGGCGTGCGAGGCGGAGGGGCTGCCGCTGGTGGAGGTCCCGCCGGGAACCCCCTTCACCGCGGTCGCCCGCGGTGTCGGCCGGCTGATGGCGGAGGCCCGTACCCGCGAGCTGCGCCGGGTCACCGAGGTCCAGCAGGCCCTGGCCGCGGCCGCGGCCCGCCCGGACCCGGTCCCGGCGGTGCTGTCCCGGCTGGCGGCGGGCCTCGGCGGGCACGTGGCGCTGTGGCCGGACGGCCGGGCCGCGGGCGGGGCGCCGCCGGCCGGGGCGGCGGCCGCCCTGGAGGCGCTGCTGGCCCGGGTCGGCCGGGCCGGGGGCCCGGCCACCGCGACCGACCAGGCCGGGGGCCGGCACCTGGCCGCGTACGCCCTGGGGCCCGGCGCCGCCCTCGGCACCGCCACCCCGGGCCGCGCCCCCGGCGACCACACCGTCGCCTCGGTCGCCGCCGTCCTGCTGACCCTGCTCACCGCCGACCGGCCGACCGGGACCGAGGCCGCGGCGCTGGCCCGGCTGCTGCTCGGCGAACCCGCGGCGGAGGCCCTGGGCCGCCCCGGGCCCTGGTACGCGGTCCACGCGCGGGGCGGCGGCGACCCGCGGGCCCTGGCCGACGCACTGGGCACCGTACTGCTGGACCCGCGCGGGCCGGTCGTACGGCTGCTGACCGACCGGGAGCCCGGCGCGCAGCCCGGATGGCGGCTGGGGGTGAGCGCCCCCGCGGCGCCGGACGCGCTGGCCGCGGCCGACGCCCAGGCCGGGCGGGCCCTCCAGCGCGCGGAGGCGGCCCGCGCCCCGCTGGCCCGGCACGCCGACGCCGGCTTCGCGGGCCTGGTCGGGGAGGCCGAGGCGCGCGCCCACGCCGAGGCTATGCTCGGCCCGCTCTCCCCCGCGCTGCGCGAGACCCTGCGGGCCTGGCTGGCGCACCACGGCAGCTGGGACCGTACGGCGGCGGCCCTGGGGGTGCACCGCAACACCGTGCGCCAGCGCGTGGCACGCTGCGCGGTCCTGCTGGAGCAGGACCCGGACGACCCGGACGTCCGGATGGAGCTGTGGTTCGCACTGCGCCAGGAGTGATGCGGGCGGGGGACGCCGGATCCGGACGGCATACGGACGGGCGCGAGACGGGCTCGGGCGGGCCCGGGCGGGCTCGGGCGGGCTCGGGCGGGCTCGGGACGGCATCTGAACGAGATCCGGCCATGATTCGACCGCCATCCGGCCGCTATCCGGCCAGCCGCCCTCGGGGCGCCGGTGTGACGTACGCGTGTACGACCACATCTGGACAGCGTGGCCAACTCGTCGGTAACTTAGTCTGAGCAAGCGCTTAATTTAGGCGGCGGACCGCCGCGACGAAGGGAGCCGGCCGTGCGCCGTACGGTGTTCAACGAGGACCACGAGGCGTTCCGCGAGACCATCCGCGCCTTCATCGAGGCCGAGGTCGTCCCCGTCTACGACGAGTGGTTCGCCGCCGGACAGGCACCGCGCGACTTCTACTACAAGCTCGGCGAGCTGGGCGTCTTCGGCATCAACGTGCCCGAGGAGTTCGGCGGCGCGGGCCTGGACACGCACAAGTTCGAGGCCGTCCTCTACGAAGAGACCTCCCGCGCGGGCGTGAACTTCGGCGGCTCCGGCGTGCACGTGCTGCTCGCCCTGCCCTACATCAAGATGCTCGCCACCGACGAGCAGAAGAAGCGCTTCCTGCCGAACTTCGTCTCCGGCGAGGAGATGTGGGCCCTCGCCATGACCGAGCCGGGCACCGGCTCCGACGTCGCGGGCATGAAGACCACCGCCAAGCTCTCCGAGGACGGCACCCACTACGTCCTCAACGGCTCCAAGACCTTCATCACCGGCGGCGTCCACGCCGACCGCGTGATCGTCTGCGCCCGCACCTCCGCCCCCAGCGCCGAGGACCGCCGCTTCGGCATCTCCCTCTTCGCCGTGGACACCAAGTCCGAGGGCTACTCCATCGGCCGCAAGCTCGACAAGCTCGGCCTGCGCACCTCCGACACCGCCGAGCTGGCGTTCGTCGACGTGAAGGTCCCGGTCGAGGACCTGCTCGGCGAGGAGGGCAAGGGCTTCTACTACCTCGGCCACAACCTGGCCTCCGAGCGCTGGGGCATCGCCTTCGGCGCGTACGCCCAGGCCAAGGCCGCCGTCCGGTTCGCCCAGCAGTACGTGCAGGAGCGCACCGTCTTCGGCAAGCCCGTCGCGCACTTCCAGAACACCAAGTTCGAGCTGGCCGCCTGCCAGGCCGAGGTGGACGCCGCCGAGGCCGTCGCCGACCGCGCCCTGGAGGCCCTGGACGCCGGCGAGCTGACCCCGGCCGAGGCCGCCTCCGCGAAGCTGTTCTGCACCGAGGTCGCGCACCGCGTCATCGACCGCTGCCTCCAGCTCCACGGCGGCTACGGCTACATGAACGAGTACCCGATCGCCCGCCTGTACGCCGACAACCGCGTCAACCGCATCTACGGCGGCACCAGCGAGATCATGAAGTCGATCATCGCCAAGTCGATGGGTCTGTAAGTCCCCTTGAACGAGGCACTGACGGATCTCCTCGATCTGCTCGACCTGGAGCAGATCGAGGAGAACATCTTCCGCGGCACCAGCCGCACCTCCCTGGTGCCGCGCGTGTTCGGCGGCCAGGTGGCCGCCCAGGCCCTGGTCGCGGCCGGACGCACGGTGCCCGCGGACCGTCTGCCGCACTCGCTGCACTCGTACTTCCTGCGCACCGGCGACTCCGGCGCGCCGATCGTCTACTCCGTGGACCGGATCCGCGACGGGCGGTCCTTCACCACCCGGCGCGTGGTCGCCGTCCAGCACGGGCAGCCGATCTTCCACCTCTCCGCGTCCTTCCAGACGTACGAGGAGGGGCTGGAGCACCAGGTCCCGATGCCGGCGGCCCCGGACCCCGAGTCCCTGCCGACGGCCGCCGAGGCGCTGCCGCCGTACCGCGAGATCTTCCGCGACCCGGGCACCGTCGAGCGGCTGCTGGAGGCGCGCGGCGCGGTGGACCTGCGCTACGCGACCACCCCGCCCTGGGGCACGGTCGGCGAACCGCTGGAGCCGCACTCACAGGTCTGGTTCCGCACGCAGGGCAAGCTCGCGGACGACCCGCTGCTGCACACCTGCCTGGCCACCTACGTCTCCGACATGACCCTGCTCGACGCGGTCCTGCTCGCGCACGGGCGCGGAGGCTGGGCGGTGGGCGACGTGGTCGGCGCCTCCCTGGACCACGCGATGTGGTTCCACCGGCCCTTCCGCGCGGACGAGTGGCTGCTGTACGACCAGGAGTCCCCCTCCGCCCACGGCGGCCGCGGCCTGGGCCAGGCCCGCATCTACACCCAGGACGGCCACCTGGCGATCACGGTCATCCAGGAGGGCGTGGTCCGCATCCCCCGCGCCTGACGTGAGAAGGGCGGCCCGGGTGTCACCACACCCGGGCCGCCTTCTCGTTGCCGGTCAGAAGATGACGTCGTACCCGGTCAGGCCGATACCGAGGAAAGTGCGACCTGCGGCGAAGAAGCCGTAGAGCTCTCCGGTACGGGTCACGCCGACCTGCTCTGGCACGCCGTCGTTGTCGGGGTCGCTGACGTAGGGACTCCATTCACCCGGCCACCAGCCCTCCCCGACTACGCTGGGACTGGCGAAACGGAGGGCGTCGTCACTGCTCGCGTTCGGGTAGAGGTACAGCCTGCCGTTGGTGCGCTGCCCCAGGATGTCGGCCTTGTTGTCGTTGTTGAGGTCACCGACCCGGAAGGCGGACCAGTCGGCGGTCCCCCACCCGTTTCCGATCAGAACCCGGGCATTGAGGGCTTGAGTACCGGTTCCACCGCTGTGGGCATACACCCACATGTTGCCGCCGCTGTCGCGGCCGATGACATCGGTACGACCGTCGCCGTTGATGTCTCCGAAGCCCAGGTCCACGTACGTGGTCCATCCGGTGCCGATCAGAACGGGGTTGCCGAACGTCTCGGTCCCGGTCCTTCCGGTGCCCGGGTACAGGGAGAGGTCCCCGAAGCGGTTGCGTCCGACGATGTCGCTGTATCCGTCGTGGTTGAAATCGGTGGTGTAGGCGTTCGTCCAGTGATCGCGCCACCAGCCGTTCCCGGCGAAGTAGCGGCTGCCGAAGGTACTGGTTCCGGTGCCGCCGGTACCGGGATAGATCCAGAAACCACCGTTGGCATCACGCAGAGCCATGTCCGTGTAGCCGTCGCCGTTGTAGTCCGGCCGGCTCTGGCTGCCGCTGCTCCACAGGCCCTGCCCGGAGGGGGTGTAGAGGACGAGCACACCGCGGGGCTGGAGCACCGCGTACGAGCCCGGAGTGCTGGTCTTGCTGCTCCACAGGGTGGTCTTGGCGTCGGCCGACAGGACGAGGAAGTTGCCGTGGCGTTCGGCCGAAGTGGCCAAGCGCCTGCGCCCGGGACTGCCCAACCTCACCTCCTACAAGACGAACGTCGAGAAGGAGTCGACCCGCACGACCGTCACCGGTGGTACCCGAACCACCGAGACCAGCCGTCACTTCGACGAGTACGGCATGGCCGACTGGCAGTCGAGCACCGGTGACACGGCCAAGACCGGCGACGAGTCCTGCACCCGGACCACGTACGCGCGCAACACCGCCACGTGGATCCTGGACCGGCAGAGCCGTGTCGAGACCGTCGCGCTTCCGTGCGACACGTCCGGCGCCGGCCCGGCCGACGTCATCAGCGACACCCGGACCTACTTCGACAACGGCACGCTCGGCACCGTCCCCGGCCGTGGCCTGGTGACGAAGACCGAGAAGATCAACGGCAAGGGCGACGGCTACGACACCGCGTCGAGCGTCCCGTCCACCTGTGGTGCGGCCAAGGACCAGCTCTGCTACGACCTGTACGGTCGGGCGCTGGCTGCCGCTGACGCCTACGGCAAGGTGACCACCACCGCGTACACGCCGGCCACCGGCGAGGTCCCGACCGCGATGACGGCGACCAACGCGCTAGGTCACGCCGCCACCAGCCAGCTTGACCCGCTGCGCGGCCAGGCCACCAAGGTCACCGACCCCAACGGGAAGGTCGCCACGACGGCGTACGACGCCCTGGGCCGCGTGACGAAGGTCTGGGTCCCGAACTGGACCCAGGAGGCTAACCCGGACCTGCCGAGCCGCGTGTTCGAGTACACCGTCCGCAACAGCGGTCCCAACGTGGTCACGTCCAAGGCGCTGACCCACGACTACAAGTACTCCGTCGCCCACTCCATCCAGGACGGTCTGCTGCGTGAGCGGCAGACGCAGACCCAGTCGCCCGACCTGTCCGGCCGTCTGGTCACGGAGACCTTCTACGACACCCGCGGCCTGGCGTGGCGTTCCTCCGGCACGTACTACGCCGACGGCGCGCCTTCGACCGATCTGGTCACGGGACAGGAGCTCAACTATCCGGCCTCGACCGACACCCTCTTCGACGGCGCCGGCCGCCCGACAGCGGTGATCGCGAAGAAGTTCGGTACCGAGACCAAGCGCACCACAACCAGCTACACCGGCGACACCACCACGGTCAGCCCGCCTCAGGGCGGGACTACTACCACCAGTGTCGTCGACGCGCTGGGTCGCACGGTCGAGGTCAAGCAGTACACCGACCCGGCCCGCACCACCTCGCAGTCGACCCTGTACACCTACAACAAGCTCGGGCAGCTGGCCCAGGTCACCGACCCGGCCAACGCCAAGTGGACGTACACCTACGACGTCCGCGGCCGTCAGGTCGAGGTGAACGACCCGGACAAGGGCGTCACCAAGACCGCCTACGACAGCGGTGACCGGATCACCGGCGTCACCGACGCCCGAGGCATCACCCTGCACACCGACTACGACGACCTCGGTCGCGCCGTCGCCACCAAGCAGGGCGCAACGAAGCTGACGTCGACTGTCTACGACACCGTGGCCAAGGGGCAGCTCGCCCAGTCCACGCGCTACGTCGACGGCAAGGCGTACACCTCGGAGGTCCTGGCCTACAACGACCTCTACCAGCCGCTCTCGACCCAGGTCACCATCCCGTCCACCCCCGACACCGGCGCACTGGCCGGCACCTACAAGTGGACGAACACCTACAACATCGCCGGCCAGGTCCTCACGACCAGGCACCCGGCCATGGGCGGCCTCCCGGCCGAGACCCACGGCAGCACCTACAAAACCGTCTCAGGCCTGCTTAACAGCATGGGCGCCGGCAGCAGTCACCTCGTCGGGGCGATGACCTACGACCACTACGGCCGCACGATCCGCCAGGAACTCGGTTCGTCCGCCCAGAGCCTGTACCGGACGAACGAGTACGACGAGCACACCGGTGCCCTCACCCGCACCGTCGTCGACCGGGCCTTGGCCCCTCAGCGGATCGAGGAGACCAAGTACACCAACGACCCCGTCGGCAACGTGACGGCGATCGCCTCGGCCTACGGCCAGGACACCACCCGGACGACGGACACCCAGTGCGTCACCCTCGACTCCCTGCGCCGTGTCACCGAGGCGTGGACCAACAAGGGCGAGACCTGCGCGGCGACGCCTTCTGCCTCCGTCATCGGCGGTGAGGACCCGTACTGGACCACGTACACCTACGACGCCGTCGGCAACCGCAAGACGGAGACCAAGCACAAGACCGCCTCGGGCCCGACCGCGGACACGATCCGCACGTACGCGCCCCCGACGCCCGGAAAGCACGACCTGCCGAAGGTCACCCAGACCGGCACCGCCCCGCACGACGAAACCTTCACCTACGACGCCTCCGGCAACACCAAGACCCGCAAAAGCGGCACCGGTGAAACGCAGTACCTCGACTGGGACGCGGAGGGGCGCGCCTCAAGTCCCTCGTCCAGGGCCTGACCACCGACGGGTTCATCTACGACGCGTCCGGCAACCGCATCCTGCGCAAGGAGAAGGACAGCACCACGCTGTACCTGCCGTCCGGCAACGAGCTGAAGCTCGACAAGTCGGGCACGATCACCGGCACCCGCTACTACGGCGATGTCGCCGTCCGCACAGGCGGCAAGCTCACCTTCACCTTCGCGGACCACCACAACACCAGCACCACCCAGGTGACCGCCGACGCGACCCAGACGGTCACCCGCCGCAAGACGGGCCTGTTCGGCGAGACCCGCGGAACCCAGCCGACGACGTGGACCGGCGAGAAGAACTTCGTCGAAGGCACGAAGGACAACGACAGCGGCCTGACCCACATCGGAGCCCGCGAGTACGACCCCCTGATCGGCCGCTTCATCTCGGTGGACCCGATCATGGACCTCACCGACTCGCAGCAGCTCCACGGCTACACGTACGCCGCGAACAACCCGTTCACGTACTCCGACCCTGACGGCCTCAAGTACTTCGAGGGCGACAGCGACGGCGGTTTCCAGTCCAAGCCGCAGAGCGTCGTTGAAGCTGCAAGGCGATACACCAACGGATACTCGATCCGCCCGTCCGGAGGATGCGGAATATATTGCGGAGGGGATCAGAAGAAGGGCGGAGACTACGTCAAGCATCCGGGAAATCCGGCTCCGAAGCCGAAGCCTACGATATATGTGCAGACAGCTTCCGGATATCCCGCTCAGGGCGTGCCGCAGGGCAGCATACTCGACCCCAATAAGGATTCGGCGGGAAGCCGGGAAGGAGAATACGAATACTGGTTCAACTCTTGCATGGCCAGCGGAGATAGCGAAACCCTGTGCCGCATGAGGGCATCCTGGTACGCAAGCGCCCCTCTCGTCGGTGCGCTCGCCGGGTCCTTCTCTGCAGCCGCTCTCGGTCGCGGCGGCGCTTTGGGATCGACCGCCGATGAGGCCGCTGGGGTAGGGGCCTACACGGCCCCCCAGCAAGACTAGACTGGGCGGGTCGTACTACACGCCGGAGACACCCTTTAAAGAGATGATCAACCCGATGGGCGGAACGACCAACTGCCGGGCATGCGTAATCTCCCTGGACCAATTGCTTGCAAATGGGGCCAGGTCAAACGCCCTTCCCAACATCAGCCGCGGATCCCATACGGCCATAGAAGAGTTTTATGGCAGGAAGTTTCGCAACAGAAGTTTCTCGAACATCGTGGGAGACATCCAGAAGGCGGGGCCAGGCGCCCGCGGTATAGTATGGGGCCACAACCCGGCCGGGGGTCACGTGTTTAATGTCATCAACCAGGGCGGCAAGGTCACGTTCCTGGACGGACAAACAGGGCGGGCCAATCCGACCCCATATGACAGCTTCTCGTCCCTAAGGACAAATTGATGCTTTCGGAAGGGCAAGCCAGGGCATTGGCTGAAGAATTCCTCCTCGCGAGTCGAGTGGCAGGTGAACCGGAGTTCGCGATTCTCTGGGACCTGGCACGAGTGAAGGATGGCGTTCTGGTCGCCCCATACAACTCTGTCCGCTTCATGGAAACCAGAGACTATTCCGACCAGCTACTGGATTGCTGGCCCATCCTGGTGGATATGTCGAGCAGCCTGGTGCGCTTCGCGCGCATTGACGAGCCAGAATTCTGGGGCGCCGCGCCCGAGGATCAGCAGTAGGGGCGAAAATCTCGATGCCGCCTCAAGGAACTCTGCCGCTGTAGACGGCGGGGTTGCCGTGATGCGCATGCCAGATGTGGCATGCGCATCACGGCTCGACTAAGAAAATCGGCCGGTTTCGGCATGCCCCGATGATCTGAAGGCGGTTCGGATCAGTGATCGCTGAGCGCGCGATCGATCTCGCACGCTTTCGCCCGCCCCAAAGCGTCCCAATGCGGCGACCTGTAGGGGGCAGGGGCTGACCTGGGCCCTCCCCTGGCCGCCGTCGCGTCAGCGCAGGCCCGCCGCCTGCAGCAAGTACGCCACCAGCGGGTCGTAGTAGCGGGGGTCGCGGACGTGGTCGTCCAGGGGGATGGCGACCTGGAGGGTGCCCTCGGCCTCGCCGAGGAACAGCGCCGGGTCGTTGCAGTCGGCGTAGCCGACCGCGTCCAGGCCGCGCTGGGCCGCGCAGCCCGCCCAGCCGTGGTCGGCGACGACCAGGTCCGGCTGCGGGCGGCCCGAAGCCGTCAGGCCGTCCAGGATCGCGGCCATCGGCGCCGGCGAATGGGTGTGCCACAGGGTCGCGCCCCGCTCCAGGACCGCGACGTCCGCGAACTGCCACACCGAGCCATCGTCCGCCGTCAGCCCCTGCGGGATCACCACGATCTCGCAGCCCGCCGCCCGCAGGGCCGCCGCCGTCGCCCGGTGGACGTCCAGCAGCCCGCCCGGGTGGCCGGTGGCCAGCAGCACGCTCTGCCGGTCGGCCGCCGCCTTGCGCAGCCGGGCCGCCAGCCGGTCCAGGCCGGCCACGGTCAGCTCGGGGTCGATGGTGTCCTGGCCGTAGCGGAACTCCGGGTCGTCCACGACGCCGCAGCGCTCCGCCATCACGGCGAGCACGTCCTGCTCGTCGCTCCAGCGGTCGCCCAGTTCCAGGCCGAGCCAGTAGTGCCGGTCGCCGTTGGCGAGCTTGCGGTAATGGGAGAGGTTGTTCTCGCGCGGCGTCGCGACCTGCCCCGCGATCCGCGTGCGGACCAGATGGTCGATGAGTTCGGCGCGGCTCGGCGTTTCAATAGATCGGTCGGGCGTCTCTATCGGCTTCGGCATGGGGGCCATTCTGCCGCCGCCGGGCCGGAGGCGGCGCGTCCATTCCGGTCGGCGGACGCCCCGGGTCATGCCGACAGCGCCCCGAAGGCCCCGTGCGCGAGCCTGCGCAGCAGCGACTCCACGGCCTCCCGGCCCAGGGCCGCCAGGTGCGGGGTGGAGTTGAGCAGGCCGAACACGGCGTGCACGGCGACCCGCACCTCCGCCTCGCCCACCTCGGGGTGCAGCTCCCGTACGACCTCCACCCACAGCTCCACGTACTGGCGCTGGAGCTGACGTACGAGCTTGCGGTCGGCCTCCCGCAGCCGGTCGAGCTCCCGGTCGTGCAGGGTGATCAGCGCCCGGTCGTCGAGCGCGAAGTCGATGTGGCCGTCGATGAGGGAGGACAGGACCCGGCCCGGGTCGCCCGCCGCCTCCGCCACCCGGTGCCGGCCGCCGGTGAGCAGTCGTTCGCTGATGCCGACGAGCAGCTCGGCGAGCATGGCGTCCTTGCCCGCGAAGTGCCGGTACAGGCCGGGGCCGCTGATGCCCACCGCGGCCCCTATCTCGTCGACGCCGACGCCGTGGAAGCCGCGCGCGGCGAAGAGGCGGGCGGCCTCACTGAGGATCTGCTCGCGACGGGTGGGGGCGGCCGCTCTGGTGCTCATGGGAAACCATTCTAGACAGGGCCGTTAGCGGTCGTTAACCTAAGTCCCACACACGTTAACGACCATTAACAGCGTGTACCGAGCAAGTGGAACGAGCAAGGGAGCTCGACCGATGCAGCAGGCACCAGTGCTGACGAGCGCCGCGGACCCGGCGTCCGAGGCCTGGCGGACCAACGAGGCCGCCCACCGCGAGCTGACCGAGGGCCTGCGCGCCCGGCTCGACGCGGCCCGGCTCGGCGGCGGCGAGAAGGCCCGCGCCCGCCATACCGCCCGCGGAAAGCTCCTCCCGCGCGACCGCGTGGACACCCTCCTCGACCCGGGCTCCCCCTTCCTGGAGCTGGCCCCGCTGGCCGCCGAGGGCATGTACGGGGGCGCCGCCCCCGCCGCCGGGGTCATCGCCGGCATCGGCCGGGTCAGCGGACGCGAGTGCGTGATCGTCGCGAACGACGCCACCGTCAAGGGCGGCACGTACTACCCGATGACCGTCAAGAAGCACCTGCGCGCCCAGGAGGTGGCGCTGGAGAATCGTCTCCCCTGCCTCTACCTGGTCGACTCGGGCGGCGCCTTCCTGCCGATGCAGGACGAGGTCTTCCCCGACCGGGAGCACTTCGGCCGCATCTTCTACAACCAGGCGCGCATGTCGGGCGCCGGCATCCCGCAGATCGCCGCCGTCCTCGGCTCCTGCACCGCGGGCGGGGCGTACGTACCGGCGATGAGCGACGAGGCCGTCATCGTCCGCAACCAGGGCACGATCTTCCTCGGCGGCCCGCCGCTGGTGAAGGCCGCGACCGGCGAGGTCGTCACGGCCGAGGAGCTCGGCGGCGGCGAGGTCCACTCCCGCGTCTCCGGCGTGACCGACCACCTCGCGGAGGACGACGCGCACGCGCTGCGGATCGTACGGAACATCGTGGCGACCCTGCCCGCGCGCGGGGCCCTGCCCTGGTCGGTGGAGGCCCCGGAGGAGCCGAAGGTGGATCCGGCCGGGCTGTACGGCGCGGTCCCCGTCGACTCGCGCACCCCCTACGACGCCCGCGAGATCATCGCGCGGATCACGGACGGCTCCCGCTTCCAGGAGTTCAAGTCCGAGTTCGGCCAGACGCTGGTCACCGGCTTCGCCCGGATCCACGGCCACCCGGTCGGGATCATCGCGAACAACGGCATCCTGTTCGCCGAGTCCGCCCAGAAGGGCGCCCACTTCATCGAGCTGTGCGACCAGCGCGGCATCCCGCTGCTCTTCCTCCAGAACATCTCCGGCTTCATGGTCGGCCGTGACTACGAGGCCGGCGGCATCGCCAAGCACGGCGCCAAGATGGTCACGGCCGTGGCCTGCGCCCGGGTGCCGAAGCTGACGGTGGTGGTCGGCGGCTCGTACGGCGCCGGCAACTACTCGATGTGCGGGCGGGCGTACTCGCCCCGCTTCCTGTGGATGTGGCCCAACGCCAAGATCTCCGTGATGGGCGGCGAGCAGGCCGCCTCGGTCCTCGCGACGGTCAAGCGCGACCAGATCGAGGGCGCCGGCCAGGAGTGGCCCGCCGAGGACGAGGAGGCCTTCAAGGCCCCGGTCCGCGCCCAGTACGAGGAGCAGGGCAACGCCTACTACGCCACGGCGCGGCTGTGGGACGACGGGGTCATCGACCCCATGGAGACCCGGCAGGTGCTGGGACTGGCCCTGACCGCGTGCGCGAACGCCCCGCTGGGTGATCGCGGCTTCGGCATCTTCCGTATGTGACGTGAGGACCTCACTGATGTTCAGCACTGTTCTGGTCGCGAACCGGGGCGAGATCGCGGTCCGGGTCATCCGCACCCTGCGGGAGCTCGGCATCCGCTCCGTGGCCGTCTTCAGCGACGCCGACGCGGACGCCCGCCACGTACGGGAGGCCGACACGGCCGTCCGCATCGGCCCGGCGGCGGCCGCCGAGAGCTACCTGTCGGTGGAGCGGCTGCTCGATGCCGCGAAGCGGACGGGCGCCGAGGCCGTCCACCCCGGCTACGGCTTCCTCGCGGAGAACGCCGCCTTCGCCCAGGCCTGCACGGACGCCGGACTGGCCTTCATCGGGCCGCCCGCCTCCGCCATCTCCCTCATGGGCGACAAGATCCGCGCGAAGGAGACGGTGAAGGCGGCGGGCGTACCCGTGGTCCCCGGCTCCTCGGGCAGCGGCCTCACGGACGCCGAACTGGCCGCGGCCGCGTCGGAGATCGGCATGCCGGTCCTGCTGAAGCCCTCGGCGGGCGGCGGCGGCAAGGGCATGCGGCTCGTACGGGACGAGGCGGTGCTGGCCGAGGAGATCGCGGCAGCCCGCCGCGAGGCCCGCTCGTCCTTCGGCGACGACACCCTCCTGGTGGAGCGGTGGGTGGACCGGCCCCGGCACATCGAGATCCAGGTGCTGGCGGACTCCCACGGCAACGTGGTGCACCTCGGCGAGCGCGAGTGCTCGCTCCAGCGCCGGCACCAGAAGGTCATCGAGGAGGCCCCCTCGGTCCTGCTCGACGAGAAGACCCGCGCGGCGATGGGCGCGGCAGCGGTCGACGCGGCCCGCTCCTGCGGGTACGTCGGCGCGGGCACGGTGGAGTTCATCGTCCCCGGCGGCGACCCGTCCTCCTATTACTTCATGGAGATGAACACCCGCCTCCAGGTCGAGCACCCGGTGACGGAGCTGGTCACCGGCCTGGACCTGGTGGAACTCCAGTTGCGGGTCGCCTCCGGTGAGGCGCTGCCCGTCGCCCAGGACGACATCCGGCTGACCGGGCACGCCATCGAGGCCCGCGTCTGCGCGGAGGACCCGGCGCGCGGCTTCCTGCCGTCCGGCGGTACGGTCCTGGCCCTGTCGGAGCCGTCGGGAGGTGCGGTCCGTACGGACTCGGGCCTGACGGCGGGCGTGCCGGTGGGCTCGACGTACGACCCGATGCTGTCGAAGGTCATCGTCCACGGGCCGGACCGGCCGGCGGCGCTGCGCATGCTGCGGGCCGCGCTCGCCGACACGGTGATCCTGGGCGTCCAGACCAATGCGGGGTTCCTGCGTCGCCTGCTCGCCCACCCCGATGTGGTGTCGGGCAACCTGGACACCGGGCTGGTCGAGCGCGACCTTTCCGGGCTGCTGCCGGAGGGGGTGCCGCCGGAGGTGTACGCGGCGGCCGCGCTGCTGGGTGTCCCCCACCCCGCCCCTTCCCGAAACCGGGGCTCCGCCCCGGATCCCGGTCCTCAGACGCCGGACAGGCTGAAGATGTGGTGCGACCCGTTCGATGCCGTCAGCGGCTGGCGCCTGGGTGGCACCCCTGCCTGGACCGTGCACCACGTCCGGCTGCCGGGACAGGACCCGGTCACGGTCCGCACTCGGCAGCTGGGCGCCGAGCAGGAGATCCTGCTGCCCGCCGATCAAGCCCCGCCGGCGATTGAGGCGCGGGGGTCCGGGGGCGGCGCCCCCGGCGCACCGGCCCGCGGCCGGATCGTCGCCCGCACCGCCGACACCGTCACCGTCGAACTCGACGGTGTCACCCACCGCTTCAGCCACGCCGCCTCCCCGGAGGGGACCTGGCTCGGCCGTGACGGCGACTCCTGGCACGTGCTCCACCACGACCCGGTGTCCGCCCACGGCGCGGCGAGCGCGGGGGCCGACACCCTCGCCGCCCCCATGCCCGGCACCGTCACCGTCGTCAAGGTGGCCGTCGGGGACAAGGTGGCGGCCGGTCAGAGCCTGCTGGTCGTCGAGGCGATGAAGATGGAGCACGTCATCTCCGCCCCGCACGCGGGCACGGTCACCGAGCTGGACGTCTCCCCCGGCACCACCGTCGCGATGGACCAGGTCCTGGCCGTCGTCACCCCGGACGAGGAGGAGGGCGCGTGATCGGGCTGCCCATGAACGTCCCGGCCCCCGGCCTGCCGGCCCGGGTCCGCATCCACGAGGTCGGCGCCCGCGACGGCCTGCAGAACGAGAAGACGGCCGTCCCCACCGAGGTCAAGGCGGAGTTCGTCCGCCGTCTGGCCGCCTCGGGCCTGACCACGATCGAGGCGACCAGCTTCGTGCACCCCAAGTGGGTGCCCCAGCTCGCCGACGCCGAGCAGCTCTTCCCGCTGCTCGCCGACGTGGACGCCGCACTTCCCGTCCTGGTGCCCAACGAGCGCGGCCTGGACCGCGCGCTCGCCCTCGGGGCCACCCGTATCGCTGTGTTCGGTTCGGCCACGGAGACCTTCGCCTCCCGCAACCTCAACCGCACCGTCGCCGAGTCCCTCGCCATGTTCGAGCCCGTCGTGGCCCGGGCCCGGCAGGGCGGGGCGCACGTGCGCGGCTATCTGTCCATGTGCTTCGGCGACCCCTGGGAGGGCGCCGTACCGGTCCACCAGGTCGTCTCCGTGGCCAAGGCCCTGCTCGACCTCGGCTGTGACGAGCTGAGCCTCGGCGACACGATCGGCGTCGCCACCCCGGGCCATGTCCAGGCCCTGCTCTCCGCGCTGAACGAGGCCGGTGTCACCACCGACCGCATCGGCGTGCACTTCCACGACACCTACGGCCAGGCCCTGTCCAACACCCTCGCCGCGCTCCAGCACGGCGTCACCACCGTCGACGCCTCCGCCGGCGGCCTCGGCGGATGTCCGTACGCGAAGAGTGCCACCGGCAACCTCGCGACCGAGGACCTGGTGTGGATGCTCGACGGTCTCGGTATCGAGACCGGGGTCGACCTGGCCGCCCTCACCGCCACGAGCGTGTGGATGGCCGAACAGCTGGGACGCCCCAGCCCCTCCCGCACCGTCCGCGCCCTCTCCCACAAGGAGTAGTCACACCATGTCCCTCGACCACCGGCTCACCCCTGAGCACGAGGAACTCCGCAGAACCGTCGAGGCGTTCGCCCACGACGTGGTCGCCCCGAAGATCGGCGACCTGTACGAGCGGCACGAGTTCCCCTACGAGATCGTCGCCGAGATGGGCCGCATGGGCCTGTTCGGCCTGCCCTTCCCGGAGGAGTACGGCGGCATGGGCGGGGACTACCTCGCTCTCGGCATCGCCCTGGAGGAGCTGGCCCGCGTCGACTCCTCGGTCGCCATCACCCTGGAGGCCGGGGTCTCGCTCGGCGCCATGCCCCTGTACCTCTTCGGTACCGAGGAGCAGAAGCGCCAGTGGCTGCCGAAGCTGTGCTCGGGCGAGGTGCTGGGCGCGTTCGGCCTGACCGAGCCGGGCGCGGGCTCGGACGCCGGCGGCACCCGCACGACCGCCGTCAAGGACGGCGACGAGTGGGTCATCAACGGCTCGAAGTGCTTCATCACCAACTCCGGTACGGACATCACCGCTCTGGTCACGGTCACCGCCGTGACGGGCCGCAAGGCGGACGGCCGCCCGGAGATCTCCTCGATCATCGTCCCGTCCGGCACGCCGGGCTTCACGGTGGCCGCCCCGTACTCGAAGGTCGGCTGGAACTCGTCGGACACCCGTGAGCTGTCCTTCGACGACGTACGGGTGCCGCTGGCCAACCTGGTGGGCCAGGAGGGTCGCGGCTACGCCCAGTTCCTGCGGATCCTGGACGAGGGCCGGATCGCCATCTCGGCGCTCGCCACGGGCCTCGCGCAGGGCTGTGTGGACGAGTCGGTGAAGTACGCCAGGGAGCGTCACGCCTTCGGCAAGGCGATCGGCGACAACCAGGCCATCCAGTTCAAGCTGGCCGACATGGAGATGCGCGCCCACATGGCCCGCATCGGCTGGCGTGACGCGGCGTCCCGCCTCGTGGCCGGGGAGCCGTTCAAGAAGGAGGCGGCCATCGCGAAGCTGTACTCCTCCACGGTGGCCGTGGACAACGCCCGTGACGCGACGCAGATCCACGGCGGCTACGGGTTCATGAACGAGTACCCGGTGGCCCGGATGTGGCGGGACTCCAAGATCCTGGAGATCGGCGAGGGCACCAGTGAGGTCCAGCGCATGCTGATCGCCCGCGAGCTCGGTTTCGCCGGCTAGTTCAAAAGCCCGTGCGAGCACGGGTGATGGGAGGGGGCCCGAAAAAACTTAGGGCCCCCTTACCGTTTTCGGCCAAGGTTAGGCTAACCTTCCCCACGAACGGCACGCTGGTGGCCGCCCCGGTACGCACGAAAACGGACATCGATTATGCCCAAGTCCCGCAGCTTCTCCTTCACCCGTCGCGGCTTCGTCGCCGCGGGTGGCGCCCTCGGCCTCGTCGCCGCGCTCGCCGCGTGCGGCGGCACCGACACGGCGAAGGGCGACGGCGACAAGGGCAGCAACGCCGCCGCGTCCTCCGGTCCCTGGACCTTCAAGGACGACCTGGGCAAGGACGTCAGCACCAAGTCCACGCCGAAGAACATCGTCGCCTTCACCGGCACCGCCGCCGCGCTGTACGACTACGGCGTCCCGGTCAAGGGCGTCTTCGGCCCGACCAAGACCGCCGACGGCAAGCCCGACGTCCAGGCCGGTTCGATGGACATCTCCAAGGTCAAGATCATCGGCAACGTCTACGACGAGTTCAACGTCGAGGAGTACGCCTCCCTCCAGCCCGACCTGCTCGTCACCAACACCTGGGACGGCTCGTACTGGTACGTGCCCGAGGCCTCCAAGGACAAGATCCTGAAGCTGGCCCCGGCCGCCGCGATCGGCGTCGGCGGCGACGTCTCCATGGACAAGGCCCTGGAGCGCACGGCGGACCTCGCCAAGTCGCTGGGCGCCGACATGAACGCCAAGGCCGCCGTCGACGGCAAGGCCCGCTTCGAGGCCGCCGCCGCCAAGGTCCGCGAGGCCACCAAGGCCAACCCCGGCATCAAGGTCCTTGCCGGCTCCGGCTCCGCCGACCTGTTCTACGCCTCCACCGCGGACACTTCGGCCGACCTGAAGTACTTCAGGACCCTCGGCGTCGAGTTCATCACCCCCGAGAAGCTCGACGAGGGCGGCTTCTTCGAGAGCCTGAGCTGGGAGAACGCCGGCAAGTACAAGGCCGACCTGATCCTGCTCGACAACCGCACCGGCACCCTGCAGCCGGAGGAGCTGAAGGCCAAGGCCACCTGGGCCGAGATGCCCGCCGTGAAGGCCGGCCAGGTCGCCCCGCGCACCACCGAGCCGATCTACTCGTACGACAAGTGCGCCCAGATCCTTGAGGACCTCGCGAAGGCCCTCCAGAACGCCAAGAAGGTCGCCTGACCCTCGCGCGTGGCGCCCGGTGACCCGGGCGCCCGCTCCCAGGGCGTGTCCACGTGGACACGCCCTGGACTCGCTTCAGGCCGTACCGACTTCCAGGGGGACCTTCCGCATGACCGCCACCGCGTCCGACTCACCGGCCATCGCGCACTTCCGCTTCTTCACCCTCGAAGTGCTCCGCACGCGCCGTCTGGGCCACTCCTTCCTGCGGGTCACGTTCGGCGGTGAGTCCCTCGCGGACTTCCGGTCGGGCGGCTTCGACCAGAGCCTGTCGCTCTTCCTGCCCCCGTCCGGCGTGGAGCACACCGCGCTCCCCTCCACGGACGAGGACACCTGGTTCACCGCCTGGCGCGGCATGCCGCAGGAGGAGCGGCCGGTGATGCGCTCCTACACCGTGCGCGAGCAGCGCACGGACGACGCGGGCGCGGTCGAGGTCGACGTCGACTTCGTCCTGCACGGGGATTCGTCCCCCGCCTCCCACTGGGCGGGGCGCGCGAGCGCCGGCCGCCGGATCCTGGCGATCGGCCCGGCCGTCGCCGAGAACAAGTCCGTGCGCTTCCAGGCCCCGGCCGACGCCGACACCGTCTGGATGTACGCGGACGAGACCGCCCTGCCGGCCGCGGCCGCGATCCTGGAGCGGCTGCCCGCGGACACCCCGGTGCGCGCCTGGTTCGAGGTCCCGCACGAGGACGACCGCCTCGAACTGCGCACGCCCCCCGACACGGACATCACATGGATCGTGCGCGAGGGCGACGACCGGGAGCGGACGGGCCGGGTGCTGGACGCGCTCCGCTCGGCGCAGCCGCCGGCCGCCCGGGCTCCGTACGTATGGCTGGCGGGCGAGGCGGGCACGGTTCGCGCGGTGCGCCGCCACGTCGTGCAGGAACGATCCGTCGACCGCCGCTCGGTGCGTTTCACCGGCTACTGGCGGCTCGGAGCGAGCGAGGAGCAGCTCCTCGCGGAGGCGTATGCGGGCAAGGCGCCCAGCGAGGACCCCGCCTCCGAGCTGTAGTCAATTGGCTTTCGCCCCACGGCAGTTCGAGATGGGCCCCGGTTCCGACCGGGGCCCATCTTCATTTGGTCATTATGTTTAGGTTAGGCTAACCTAAACATCACACACCCCACCCTCCCCTTCCCCCCCTGCCCGGAGGAAAGTTGATGCGCCAGCATCTGCTGAACGAGACGACCGCGGATATCTACCGCCGTTCTGTCACCGAGGGCGTCGACCGCGTCGCCGCCAAGCTCGCCACCACCGAACGGCCCCACACCGGCATATCCGTCGACGAACTCGCCCCGGTCATCAACGGGATCGACCTCGACACCCCGCTCGGCGACTCCTCCGCCGCGCTGGCCGAGCTGGAGGACGTCTACCTCCGCGACGCCGTCTACTTCCACCACCCGCGCTACCTGGGCCACCTCAACTGCCCGGTCGTCATCCCCGCGGTAGTCGGCGAGGCGGTCATGGCCGCCGTCAACTCCTCCCTCGACACCTGGGACCAGTCCATCGGCGGCACGCTCATCGAGCGCCGCCTCATCGACTGGACCACGCGCCGCATCGGCCTCGGGGAGAACGCCGACGGCGTCTTCACCTCCGGCGGCAGCCAGTCCAACTTCCACGCCCTGCTGCTGGCCCGCGACGAGGCCTGCCGCACCGTCATGAAGCGCGCCATGGACGCCGGGATCGGCCTGACCAAGGCCGAACTCCTGCCGAAGCTGCGCATCTTCACCTCCGAGGCCAGCCACTTCAGCGTGCAGAAATCGGCCGCCATGCTGGGCCTGGGCTACGAGGCCGTCATCTCCGTGCCCGTCGACCGCAACCGCCGCATGGACACCTCCCTCCTCGCGCTGGAGCTGGAGAACTGCGCCGCCGAGGGACTCTTCCCCATGGCCGTCGTCGCCACCGCCGGCACCACCGACTTCGGGTCCATCGACCCGCTCCCCGAGATCGCCCGCCTGACCGCAGAGCACTCCGCGTGGATGCACGTGGACGCCGCCTACGGCTGCGGACTGCTGGTCTCCCCCACCCGCCGGCACCTCCTCGACGGCATCGAGCACGCCGACTCGGTCACGGTCGACTACCACAAGTCGTTCTTCCAGCCCGTCAGCTCCAGCGCGATGCTGGTCCGCGACCGCGACACCCTCAAGCACGCCACGTACCACGCGGACTACCTCAACCCGCGGCGCATGGCCGAGGAGCGGATCCCCAACCAGGTCGACAAGTCCATCCAGACCACGCGCCGCTTCGACGCCCTCAAGCTCTGGATGACGCTGCGCATCATGGGCGCCGACGGCATCGGCTCCCTCTTCGACCAGGTCATCGACCTCGCCGCCGCCGGCTACGACGTCATCACCGCCGACCCGCGCTTCGAGGTCGTCGTCGCACCGCAGATCTCCACCCTCGTCTTCCGCTACCTGCCCGGCGACGACGTCCCCGCGGACCTCCTCGACGAGGCCCAGCTCCACGCCCGCAAGGCGCTCTTCGCCTCCGGCGAGGCCGTCGTCGCCGGCACGAAGGTGGACGGGCAGCAGTACCTGAAGTTCACCCTCCTCAACCCGCAGACCACGACGGCCGACATCGCAGCCGTCCTCGACCTCCTCGCCGCACACGCCGAGCAGTTCCTGGGAGAATCCCTTGCCGTCCACCACTGAGCCCCACGACTTCATCGGCATCGGCCTCGGTCCCTTCAACCTGGGACTGGCCTGCCTGACCGCGCCGATCGACGAGCTGAGCGGCCTGTTCATCGAGTCGAAGCCGCACTTCGAGTGGCACGCGGGGATGTTCCTGGACGGCGCGCACCTCCAGACGCCCTTCATGTCGGACCTGGTCACCCTCGCCGACCCGACGTCGCCCTTCTCCTTCCTGAACTACCTGAAGGACCAGGACCGGCTGTACTCCTTCTACATCCGGGAGAACTTCTACCCGCTGCGCGCCGAGTACAACGACTACTGCCGCTGGGCCGCCGACCGGCTCGACAACGTCCTGTACTCGACCTCCGTCACCGAGGTCGCCTACGACGAGGCCGCCGGCCTGTACGAGGTCCGCACCGACAAGGGCGAGACCCACCGCGCCCGCCGCATCGTCCTGGGCACCGGCACCTCGCCGTACGTACCGCAGGCCTGCGCCGGCCTCGGCGGCGACTTCCTGCACAACTCCGCCTACATGCCGAACAAGGCGGAGCTGCAGAAGAAGAAGTCCATCACCCTGATCGGCTCCGGCCAGAGCGCCGCGGAGATCTACTACGACCTCCTCGCCGAGATCGACGTGTACGGCTACCAGCTCAACTGGGTCACGCGCTCCCCGCGCTTCTTCCCGCTGGAGTACACCAAGCTGACGCTGGAGATGACCTCCCCCGAGTACGTGGACTACTTCCACGCCCTCCCGGAGGACACCCGCTACCGGCTGGAGACCCAGCAGAAGAACCTCTTCAAGGGCATCGACGGCGATCTGATCAACGCCATCTTCGACCTGCTCTACCAGAAGAGGATCTCCATGCCGGGCGCCGTGCCGACGACCCTGCTGACCAACACCTCGCTGAACAGCACGGTGTACGACACCACCACGGGCTCCTACACCCTCGGGCTGCGCCAGGAGGAGCAGGAGCGGGACTTCTCCCTCAGCACCGAGGGCCTGGTCCTGGCCACCGGCTACAAGTACCGGACCCCGGACTTCCTGGGCCCGGTGCAGGGCCGCCTCAACTTCGACGGCCGCGGCCGCCTCGACGCCGCCCGCAACTACAGCGTCGACACCACGGGCCGCGAGGTGTACCTCCAGAACGGCGCCACCCACAACCACTCCCTGACCTCCCCCGACCTGGGCATGGCCGCGTACCGCAACGCGTACATCGTCAGTGAGCTGCTCGGCCGCGAGTACTACAAGGTCGAGAAGTCCATCGCGTTCCAGCAGTTCGCCGCCCCGGAAGGCACCCACGCATGAGCACCACCGACACCCTCTACTCCCGGACGGACTCCGTCCTCGGGGACTTCGCGATCCGCCCGCTGGACCCCTTCGCCGACGCGGAGCTGCTCCACGGCTGGGTCACGCACCCCAAGGCCTCGTTCTGGATGATGCAGGACGCCTCGCTGCCGGACGTCGAGCGCGAGTACATGCGCATCACGGCCCACGAGCACCACCAGGCCTACATCGGCCTGCACGAGGGCCGCCCGGCCTTCCTGATGGAGACCTACGACCCGGGCGAGCTGGAGCTGGTCGGCCTGTACGACGCCCAGCCCGGCGACGTCGGCATGCACTTCCTCGTCGCGCCCAGCGACCGGCCGCTCCACGGGTTCACCCGCGCGGTCATCACCACCGTCATGGCAGCGATCTTCGCCGACCCGGCGACCGTCCGCGTCGTCGTCGAGCCGGACGTCGCCAACACCGCCGTGCACGCCCTGAACGAGGCCGTCGGCTTCGTGCCGGAGCGCCAGGTCACCAAGCCGGAGAAGGAAGCACTGCTGAGCTTCTGCACCCGCGCGCAGTTCGAGGCCGCCACCGGCATCGCCCAGGAGGTGTCGATATGAGCCTCTCCGACGCCGTCTCCCACCTCTCCCCCGAGCTGTGGGCCCGCGCCAACCGCGCCCTGGTCCGCAAGGCCATCGCCGAGTTCGCGCACGAGCGCCTCCTGACCCCCGTCTCCCTCGGCGGCGACCGCTACTCGGTCGTCTCCGACGACGGCGCGGTGGAGTACCGCTTCGACGCCACCCGGCAGGTCCTGGACCACTGGGCGGTGGACGAGACCGCCATCACCCGTCTGCGGGACGGCGAGTCGCTGCCGCTGGACGCCCTCGACTTCCACATCGAGTTCCAGCAGACCCTGGGGCTGAGTGCGGAGGTCCTGCCGGTCTACCTGGAGGAGATCTCCTCCACCCTGGCGGGCTCGGCCTTCAAGTACACCAAGCCGCAGGTCCCCGCCGCCGTGCTGGCGAAGTCCTCCTTCCAGGACATCGAGACCGGCATGACCGAGGGGCACCCCTGCTTCGTCGCCAACAACGGCCGGCTCGGCTTCGGCGTGCACGAGTACCACTCGTACGCCCCCGAGGCCGCGAACCCGGTGCACCTGGTCTGGGCCGCCGCGCACAAGGACGTCGCCACCTTCACGGCGGGCGCCGGCCTGGAGCACGACAGCTTCATGCGCGCCGAGCTGGGCGACACGGCGGTCGACCTGTTCGCGGCGAAACTGCGCACCCTGGGGCTGGACCCGGCGGACTACCTGCTCTTCCCGGTCCACCCCTGGCAGTGGTGGAACAAGACCACGGTCACCTTCGCCGCGGAGATCGCGGGCCGCCGGCTGGTGCTGCTCGGCGAGGGCGAGGACGCCTACCTCCCGCAGCAGTCGATCCGTACGTTCTTCAACACCACCACCCCGACCAAGCACTACGTCAAGACGGCCATCTCCGTCCTGAACATGGGCTTCATGCGGGGTCTCTCGGCCGCCTACATGGAGGCCACCCCCGCCATCAACGACTGGCTGCACCAGCTGATCGAGTCCGACGAGGTCCTGCGGTCCGTCGACTTCTCGATCATCCGCGAGCGGGCGGCGATCGGCTACCGGCACCTGCAGTACGAGCGCGCCACCGACCGCTACTCGCCCTACCGCAAGATGCTGGCGGCCCTGTGGCGCGAGTCCCCGGTGAACTCCCTCGGGGACGGCGAGCGCCTGGCCACCATGGCCTCGCTCCTCCACGTGGACGCCGAGGGCAGGTCGTTCGTCGGCGCCCTGATCGAGGAGTCCGGCCTCACCCCGGCCGAGTGGCTGAAGCCCTACCTGCGCGCCTACCTGCTGCCGCTGGTGCACTGCTTCTACCGGTACGACCTCGCGTACATGCCGCACGGCGAGAACACCATCCTGGTCATCAAGGACGGCGTCGTCCAGCGTGCGATCTTCAAGGACATCGCCGAGGAGATCGTCATCATGGACGCGGACGCGGTGCTGCCGCCCGCGGTCGAGCGGATCCGGGCAGACGTCCCGGAGGACATGAAGCTGCTGTCGATCTTCACTGACGTCTTCGACTGTTTCTTCCGCTTCCTGTCCTCCATCCTCGTCACGGAGGGCATCTGCACCGAGGGCACCTTCTGGCAGGCCGTGGCCGACTGCGCCCACGACTACCAGGAGTCCATGCCGGCCCTCGCAGAGAAGTTCGAGCGCTACGACTTCTTCGCGGAGGAGTTCCAGCTGTCCTGCCTCAACCGCCTCCAGCTGCGCAACAACAAGCAGATGGTCGACCTCTCCGACCCGTCCGCCGCCCTCCAGCTGATCGGCAACCTCAAGAACCCCGTCGCGCCCTTCGCGCGGCGGTGAGACACGGGGCGGGGCGGGTGTCGAGACGGTCCCTCGGCACCCGCCCCGCCTCCCGCGTCCCGCATTCCGAACGAGCTGGCGAATCGATTCGCTTGCGCATACGATCTCCGCGATCACAGGAAGCACGGGGAGCGTTCCATGACGTGGGATCAGAACATCTCGCAGGGTGAACTTCGCGCGTCCGCCGGGGCGGTGGACACCTTGGTGACAGACCTGCGGCCGATACTCACCAAGGCGCTGGCCGACCTCACGGACGCGGGCACCTCCTTCGCTCCCTGGTCGGCCGGGGCCAAGATGACCGGCGCGAGCAAGGGCTGGGGTAGCGCACTGCAAACCCTTCAGCAGACCCTCGCCGACCATGCGGAGGGCCTCCGGGGCCTGGCCAACGGCACCGATGTGATGGAACAGGAAATCCTGTCCAAGTTCCGGGGCTGGTGACCTGCCGTGCCCGAACTCTTCGCCCAGCTGTTCCGTCAGGACTTCGCCGAACTCGACGCCGCCACCGCTTCCTGGAAGAAGCTCGCCAAGGCCTTCGACGACACCCAGCGGGGCAGCGCCAAGCGCGTCACCGGTCCCCTGCACAAGGCCGGCTGGGCCGGCGTCAGCGCCCACTACGGATTCGCCGCCATGGAGGCCACCGAGACGAAGCTCGGCACGGCCGAGGTGAACGCCCGCCTGATCGCCACGATCCTCCAGGCACTCGGCACCAAGATGCGCGACGCCCAGCGCAATCTGCGCAACGCGGTCGCGGACGCCGAAGCTGCCGGGCACAAGGTCCGTGAGGACGACGGATGGGTCGAACCGAAGCAGGCCGTCGACCCCAAGTACCACAACGACCCCGACTACGCCGGCCTGCAACGCGAGGCCAACTCCGGGCTCGGGGGCTTCCGGGCCCGCATCGACGCGGCGGTCGAGGCCGCCAAGACCGCCAGCCAGACGGCGGCCGACGCGCTCTACCAACTGGATCCCTTCGACCTCGACAAGCGCTACGGCGGCGCCCATGCCCAGGAAGACGCGGCGCGCGTCGCCGCATACGCCGGCATAGACCCGAAGGCCATCCCCGACGGCAAGGACCCCCAGCGGTCCAAGGACTGGTGGGCCGGCCTGGACGAGGAGAAGCGGCAGTTCTACCTCGCCGCCTACCCGGAGCGGCTCGGTGCCCTGGACGGCCTACCCGCGCCCGTGCGCGACGAGGCCAACCGGAGCGCCCTGGACCTGCGCCTGAACGACTACGCGCTACGGGAAGGCACGCTCGGCTACCACGACCGGTACAACTACCGGAACCTGACCACCCTCAAGGACCGGCTGGAGAAGACGGACAGCGGCCCGCCGGACAAGCAGATGTACCTGCTCGGGTACGGCACCGAGAAGGACGGCCGCGCGATCGTGGCCATGGGCAATCCCGACACGGCGCGGCACACCGCCGTCCTTGTGCCTGGAACGGACAACCAGTTGGACAACTACGGTGGTCAACTGGACCGCATCGGCAAGCTGCAGGACTCCGCGCGCAAGTCGGTCGCCCCCGGTGAGGAAGTCGCCGTCATCAGCTGGATGGACTACGACGCCCCCGAGATCGACGGCAGCGTCGCCACACCGGGCAGGGCGCACGCGGGAGAGGAGGACCTTCGGGACTTCACCCACGGCCTGCGCGCCGCCCACCAGGGCGAACGCACCCACCTGACCGTCATCGGCCACAGCTACGGCTCCACCATGACCGGCGCCGCAGACGCCGGCGGCCGCGGGCTGGACGCGGACGACGTGGTGGTGGTCGGCAGTCCCGGTCTCACCGTGGAGCGGGCGAACCAGCTGCACGTGAACCCGCAGCACCTGTGGGTGGGGGCCGCCCCGGACGACCGGGTCTCGAACTGGACCTCCGGCGCCACCCTGGGTGAAGACCCCAAGGACCCCGCCTTCGGAGCGCAGCGGATGCACGTCGACACCGAAGGACACAGCGGCTACTGGAACGAAGGCAGCCGGAGCCTGGACAACCAGGGCCGCATCATCGCGGGGCTGAAGCCGCGGCCCGGGCCGTCGAACTGACCCGAAGGAGACCGCGAACCATGTCCAGGACCATCAGGGCTTCCCTCGCCCTCGCCCTCACCGTGCTGCTTGGAGGCTGCATGTCCGACGACGGGGTCAACGACCCACTCCCCCGGATGAGCAAGGACAAGGCACAGGCCTGGGCGCAGCACTGGGTCGAATCCATGGCCCGTACGACGAGGTCCGAGATCATCCCGGGCACTCCCGAGGCGAACTTCCACCCTTGCACCGGCAAGAACGGCGAGACCGCTGATGACGGCCGCTTCATGCTGATGTTCAACGCCCGCACCAAGCTCCCCCGGGACCGGTACGTCGAGGCCACGAGGGCGCTTCGGGACGAGCTCACGAAGCAGGGCTTCGAGATCGCGGGCTACCAGGAGGGCCCGGGGCAGGAGCGCGGCGCCTACGGGCTCCAGGCCAGCCACCCGAGGGACAAGCAGTACGTCTCCGCGAGCGATGTCGGCGATGACGTGTGGAGCCTGTCGGTGGACACCCCCTGCCTGCTGCCGCCCGACGCGGAGCAGCAGCAGTTCTGAACCCGGTGCCCCGGTGTCCGGGCCCCGCCCGTCACCGCGCCCACGGAACGTCCGGGGCCCGGAAGTACCCGATGTCCTGGGCGTCCAGGCGGGGGGCCTGCGCAGCGAGGCGGCGGCTGTACGCACTCCAGTCCAGGGCGGCGGCCGGGGACCAGCCCAGCTCCGCCAGGCCCAGCACCCGCGGGAACGCCATCAGCTCCCACTCGGCCCGCGTCGCGACGTTCTCCGTCCACAGCGGGGCCTCCACCCCCAGCACCGCGGACTCCGCCACCCCGGCCAGGTAGGCCCCCGGGTCCCAGGAGTACGACCGCGCCACCGGGACGTAGCCCGCCCAGGACAGCCCCGGCTTCGTCGCAGCCGCGTACTTCATGTCCAGGTACACCCGGTCCGCCGGCGACAGGATCAGCGGGTGCCCGGCCTTCGCCGCCGCCGCCACGGCCGACCGGTCCGCGGCCGAGGTCTTGTCGTGGCCCCAGTACTGCAGGACCGCGCCCGCCGCCGGCCGCGCCGACGCCAGCTGGTGCCAGGCCACCACCGTCTTGCCGTGGCGGCCCACCACCTCCTGCGCCCGGTCCATGAAAGCCGCGTAGTCCGCCGCCGGCGTCGCGTGCGCCTCGTCGCCGCCGATGTGCAGGTAGCGGCCGGGCGTCAGCCGCGCCAGCTCTCCGAGCACGTCGTCGACGAACTCGTACGTCCGCTCCTTGCCCACGCACAGGGAGCTGAAGCCGACCTTGGTCCCGGTGTACCGCTGGGGGGCCTTCCCGTCGCAGTTCAGCTCGGCGTAGGAGGCCAGGGCCGCGTTCGTGTGCCCCGGCATGTCGATCTCCGGGACGACGTCCACGTACCGCTCGCCCGCGTACGCCACCAGCTCGCGGTACTCGTCCTTCGTCCAGTGGCCGCCGGGCCCGCCGCCGACCTCGCTCGCGCCGCCGTACTGCGCCAGCCGTGGCCAGGAGTCGATCGCCAGGCGCCAGCCCTGGTCGTCGGTGAGGTGCAGGTGCAGCGTGTTGACCTTGTACTGGGCGAGCTGGTCCACGTACCTCTTGACCTGTTCCACCGTGAAGAAGTGCCGTGCGATGTCGACCATCGCGCCGCGGTAGGCGAACCGCGGCCGGTCGGTGACCGTGCCTCCCGGCACCGTCCCGGGGCCGGCCACGGGCACCAGCTGACGCAGGGTCTGGCCCGCGCGGAACAGGCCCGCCGGGGTCCGTGCGACGAGGTCGACGCCGCTCGGCCCGGACTCCAGCCGGTAGCCCTCCTCACCGGCCCCCTCGGCCTCCGCGTCGATCCTGAGCCGGATCCCGTCGCCCCTCGCCCCGTCGACGACCGGCAGCGGCAGCCCGCTCGGGCCGCGCAGCTGCTCCGCGAGGAGCTCTCCCACCCGGCGGACCTCCCGGCGGTCCACCTCGCCCGCGCCCGGTCCCGTACGGATGACCGTGCCGGGCCCGAACGCGTAGCCGGGGCCCTCGGCGCGCGCGGAGACCGGCGCCGGCAGGAGCATTTCGAAGGGGGCCGGTACCGCGGGCGGGTCGTCGCCGGCGCTCGCGTCATCGCCGTGGGCGGCGGTGCAGGAGACGGCACCGAGGACGAGGAGGGTGCCGAGCGCGCGTCGCAGGACTCTCATGTGCCCAGGTATAGGCCAACTGGCCCGTCGTGGGCGGTGGGAGAATCGCCGAATGGCGGAAATCATCCAGAAGGACGGAACCTGGACGTTCGACGGCGACGGGGTGCGCATCGTGCCCGGTCGCGACAAGGGGGTGGGGCTGCTGCGGCAGACCCTGGGCGAAGTGGTCGTGCCGCTGCGCGCGCTCGCGGGGATCAGCTACGAGCCGGGCCGCAAGGCGGGACGGCTGCGCCTGCGGCTGCGTGAGGGTGCCGACCCGCTGACCCAGGTGACGGGCGGGCGGCTGCCGGAGGCCTCCGACCCGTACCGGCTGAGCGTGGAGCCTGACCGGACGGGGGTCGCGGAGTACTTCGTGGACGAGGTCCGCAACGCCCTGCTGCTGGAGCAGGTGGATCCGGGTCCGTCGGAGACCTATCTGCTGCCCGGCCCCAGCGTGCCGATAGCGGTGGGCGCGGGCGACGGGACGGTCACCTTCGACGGCGACCGGGTCGCGCTGGAATGGAACTGGACGACCGAGGAGGCCAAGCGCTCCGGGGGGCCGCGCGAGTTCCGGGTGACGGATCTGCGGACGGTGGAGTGGGCCCCGGCCAAGGGGCTTGAGAACGGCTGGCTCCGCTTCGGTCTGGCCGGCGCCCCGCAGTCGGCCGCGCCCAAGTACGACCCGCACACGGTGGAGCTGTTCGGTTTCAAGAAGGACCCGCTGATGGCGCTGGTCGCCGCGGCGGTGGCGCTGCGGCTGCCGCACCCGGCGGCGCCGGTGCAGGACCGGGCCGTCGAGGACGCCCCGCCGAAGGAGCTCGCCGCACCGGCCGCCGACGTCGCGGAGGACCACGACGCCCTGCTGCGGCGGCTGCGGGAACTGGGGGAGCTGCATCAGACGGGGGTGCTCACGGCTGACGAGTTCGCGGCGGCCAAGCAGGCCGTTTTGCGTAGATTCTGACCGGATGCATCCATTCCGCTGGTCCAGACCAGAGAGATCCTGCCCGGAATCGGGCAGGATCTTTGCGTTGGACGGCTGGAGCAGTCAATATCTACGGGTGCTCGACCGCCGCCCGTCCTATGACGATCTCGTCGAACACCTGGTGCGCAGCACCTCGCTGCAGCGGGGCGAAGCGGCCCGGGTGGTCCTCGACGTGCTCGCCTACTTCGACGAGACGACGGAGGACTTCGTCCGCCGCCGCCACCGCGAACTTCAGGCGGGCGGAGCCGTGAACGCCGAGATCTTCGAGCGGATCGCGGCCGAACTGCCGCACCGCGCCGTGGCGCCCCCGGAGCTCTCGCTCCGGCAGCTGCGCCGCATCGTCTACGGCTGACCGGCCGCGGCCGGCGCGGCCGCGGCGGGTGACGGGTACACGAACCGAACTTCAGGAGGGGCAAAACCGTATGTGCGGAATCGTCGGTTACATCGGAAAGCGTGATGTGGCACCGCTGCTGCTGGAGGGCCTGGCGCGGCTGGAATACCGCGGGTACGACTCCGCGGGCATCGTCGTGAACAGCCCGAAGGCCGGCGCGCTCAAGATGGTCAAGGCCAAGGGCCGCGTCCGCGACCTGGAGGCCCGGGTCCCCAAGCGCTTCGCCGGCACCACCGGCATCGCCCACACCCGCTGGGCCACGCACGGCGCCCCGAGCGACGTGAACTCGCACCCGCACCTGGACCCGGAGAACAAGGTCGCCGTCGTCCACAACGGCATCGTCGACAACGCCGCCGAGCTGCGCGCCAAGCTGGAGGCCGAGGGCGTCGTCTTCGCGTCCGAGACCGACACCGAGGTCATCACCCACCTGATCGCCCGCTCCCAGGCCGACACCCTGGAGGAGAAGGTCCGCGAGGCCGTCAAGGCCATCGACGGCACCTACGGCATCGCCGTGATGCACGCCGACTTCACCGACCGCATCGTCGTCGCCCGCAACGGCTCGCCGGTCATCCTCGGCATCGGCGAGAAGGAGATGCTCGTCGCCTCCGACGTCGCCGCGCTGATCGCCCACACCCGCCAGGTCGTCACCCTGAACGACGGCGAGATGGCCACCCTGAAGGCCGACGACTTCCGCACGTACACCACGAGCGGCACGACGACCAACGCCACCCCGGAGACCGTGGAGTGGGAGGCCGCCTCCTACGACATGGGCGGTCACGACACCTACATGCACAAGGAGATCTCCGAGCAGCCCGACGCGGTCGACCGCGTGCTGCGCGGCCGGATCGACGACCGCTTCAGCACGGTCCACCTGGGCGGCCTGAACCTGGACCCGCGCGAAGCGCGCGGTATCCGCCGGGTCAAGATCCTGGGCTGCGGCACCTCGTACCACGCGGGCCTGATCGGCGCCGGCCTCATCGAGGGCATGGCCCGCATCCCCGCGGACGCCGAGCCGGCCTCCGAGTTCCGCTACCGCAACCCGGTCGTGGACCCCGACACCCTCTACATCGCGGTCTCCCAGTCGGGTGAGACCTACGACGTCCTCGCGGCGGTGCAGGAGCTCAAGCGCAAGGGCGCCCGCGTCCTCGGCGTCGTCAACGTGGTCGGCTCCGCGATCGCCCGCGAGGCCGACGGCGGCGTGTACGTGCACGCCGGCCCCGAGGTCTGCGTCGTCTCCACCAAGTGCTTCACCAACACGGTCGTGGCCTTCGCGCTGCTCGCCGTGCACCTGGGCCGCATCCGGGACCTGTCGGTCACCGACGGCAAGCGGATCATCGAGGGCCTGCGCAGGCTGCCCGCGCAGATCCAGGAGATCCTCGACGGCGAAGAGGACATCAAGAAGCTCGCGGCCGAGTTCGCCGAGGCCAAGTCGATGATGTTCATCGGCCGGGTGCGCGGCTACCCGGTGGCGCTGGAGGCCTCCCTCAAGCTGAAGGAGATCTCCTACATCCACGCCGAGGCCTACCCGGCCTCCGAGCTCAAGCACGGCCCGCTGGCCCTGATCGAGCCCTCGCTGCCGACGGTCGCGATCGTCCCGGACGACGACCTGCTGGAGAAGAACCGCGCGGCGCTGGAGGAGATCAAGGCCCGCAGCGGCCGGATCCTCGCGGTCGCCCACCGCGAGCAGGAGAAGGCGGACCACACCATCGTGGTCCCGAAGAACGAGGACGAGCTGGACCCGATCCTCATGGGCATCCCGCTCCAGCTGCTGGCGTACCACACGGCCCTGGCCATGGGCCGGGACATCGACAAGCCGCGCAACCTGGCGAAGTCGGTCACCGTCGAGTAGCAGCCACGGCTGCCGCCGGAGACGGGAGGGCCCCCGTGCGCACCGCGCACGGGGGCCCTCCACGTACCGCGCTCAGCCCGCGGCGACCGCGCCGCCGCGCCGGGCCCTGCCGAGGGCCATCGGCCAGTGCGCCAGGACCGCGGTGGCCCCGTACCAGGCCAGCAGTCCGGCGACCGCGGCGACCCAGCCGCCCGCCTTGGCCAGCGCGCCGCCGTCCATGAACGAGGCTACGGCGAGCAGGACGAGGGAGAGGGTCAGCAGGCCGTAGACGCCCTGGCTGAACAGGCCGCTCGCGGCGGCGACCGTCAGGGTCAGCGCGAGCATGGCGAACAGGACAAGAAACGTTCCGGCGGCCTCGCCGGAGACCGAACCGCCGGCCCCCTTGGCCCACGTGAACCAGAAGATGCCCAGGCCCGCGAACGCGGTGCCGTTGAATCCGCTGCCGCCGCGGTACTCCAGGAGGCCCAGGAGGAAGAGGGCGGCGCCGCCGACGTACATCGCGAGCGACACGGAGCTGGCAGCGGACACACCGTCGATGACACCGGTGTGGCCGATACCGAATGCGAGAAGGGTCAGACCCAGGGCGATGTTCCCGAGGGTAGAAGTCGAGGCCGTGCTTCCCGCAGAGACACCATTGTCCACGGCGGGCTCCCTTCGATCTGCAGTTGTTTGCTGCGTCCCAGCAGCATTTATCTACCCTTTACACGGGGGCACAACCGCACAATCGACTTGCCAGCCGGTCACGGAATGACAACAACCGGTCGCTGTGCGCGCTTGGCCAGCCGGCCGGCCACCGAGCCGAAGATCCGGCCGACGATGCCGTGCGTGGAGCCGACCACGATGGCGTCGGCCGAATACTCCCGGCCGACCTCCTCCAGCTCATGGCAGATGTCACCGCCGCGCTCGACCAGGATCCACGGCACTTCCGCCAGATAGTCGGCGCAGGCGAGCTCCAGCCCGAGCACCTCGGTGCGGTGGTCCGGCACGTCCACAAAGACGGGCGGCTCGCAGCCGGCCCACACGGTGGTGGGCAGCCGGTTGGCGACATGGACGATGATCAGGCCGGATCCGGAGCGGCGGGCCATGCCGATCGCATAGGCGAGCGCGCGCTCACTGGAGGTGGATCCGTCGAATCCCACCACGACGCCATGCCGGAAGGCCGGGTCGCAGGGCGAGCGTGTCTGTTCCACCGCGCGCAGCTCGGCGGCCGACGCGGGGTCGGCGAGCCGTTTGCGCTTGCGGTCCGCGGGTTCGGAGAATTCGTGACCGGCCATGGGTGTCTCGGCGAAGAGGTCCTTGGAGGAAGCAACAGGGGCGAAATCGGCGACGCAGTGTGACGGAGCTCTGTCCGGGAAGCATCTTCCCAAGCCCATACCCTCCAGGGTACGGCGACACTCCTGTCCTGCACAGGGCTTGCCGCACTTGGAGAGCGTCCCAGGGAGCATGCCGGAGCGAGCGCGCCTTGGCAATGGCCGCTGACCCCTACAGCCAGTGACGGCAGCGGGGAGTTGCCACCCGTGCGCGCAGTGACCGAGCCCCGCCGGGCGGCGTTGGACACGCGTCCGACCGTTCAGGAAGAGCCCGCAGGGAGTACGCCGTGCCCGGCCATCCGGTTGACCCCGACCAGCCAGCTCAGCCGACCCAGTCCGTCCACTTCCCCGACCCTGGCGCGCACTTCGCCGCCTCTGCGCGCCAGCCGCTTCACCCGTCCGTGCGGCCCTCGGGGCGCCCGCATGACGACCCCGCGGGTGACGTCGTGCGCTGGGCGGCCTTCAGCTGCCTGCTCGTCCCGGTGGTCCTCGTCGTCTACGGCACCTCCGTGGGCGGGGCGGCGGTGGCCACCCTCGGCCTGTTCGTCGTCACGGCCGCCTGCCTGGTCCTGCTGCGGCACTCGGAACGGGCCGCGGCCCGCGTCCGCGCGCAGGAGCGCCCCGCGTCCGCACACCGCCGGCGGCACTCACGCGGCGGCACCCCGCGCCGCCGGGGCTGCCGCACCTCCGACTCCGCGTCCCCGCACGACTGACTCATTCGCACACCCACACCCGCACGTTTTAAGCCAACTTCCCGGCAGGGTGCCCCCCTTGCCGGAATGTCCCCCTGATCCCCCCACCACCAGCGACGAGATTCGCCGGGGGGCTTTTCGGCCCTACGGGTACTGGCCACAGCCGCGTTCCGAGCTTCCCACCCGGGTAGCGGAGTGGAACGCTTCCTGATCGAATGCTTTTCGCCAAGTTGAGAAGTCGACATAGCGCTGCGTGCTGAACTTGTCACGCCGACACCACGGGACGCAGTAGATTCGATCATGTATTTACGGCGGGGGATCCACGTGCAAGGCCGAGGGGAAACGTGCAGGTGCGACCAGACCAAGGAGTCGCGACACCCAAGGGGGGCTTAGCGCCATGAGCCAGGATTCCACCGCCGTCGTCGCAGACGCCGGCCGGAAGCTCGCGGGGCGTCGCCGCAGGGAGATCGTCGCGGTGCTGCTCTTCAGCGGCGGACCGATCTTCGAGAGCTCCATTCCACTATCCGTGTTCGGCATTGACCGGCAGGACGCGGGAGTTCCACGCTATCGACTGCTCGTGTGCGCCGGTGAGGACGGTCCGCTCAGGACCACCGGCGGACTCGAACTGACCGCGCCGTACGGGTTGGAGGCGATCGCCCGGGCAGGCACGGTCGTCGTTCCCGCCTGGCGCTCCATCACTTCACCGCCGCCTCCGGAGGCGCTCGACGCACTGCGTCTGGCGCACGAGGAGGGGGCCCGGATCGTCGGACTGTGCACCGGGGCCTTCGTGCTCGCGGCCGCCGGTCTGCTGGACGGCCGGCCCGCGACGACGCACTGGATGTACGCGCCGACGCTGGCCAAGCGCTACCCGTCCGTCCATGTCGACCCGCGCGAACTGTTCGTCGACGACGGCGACGTGCTCACGTCCGCGGGCACGGCGGCCGGAATCGACCTGTGCCTGCACATCGTGCGCACCGACCACGGCAGCGAGGCGGCCGGGGCCCTGGCCCGCAGGCTCGTCGTGCCGCCGCGCCGCACCGGCGGCCAGGAGCGCTACCTCGACCGGTCGCTGCCGGAGGAGATCGGCGCCGACCCGTTGGCCGAGGTCGTCGCCTGGGCGCTGGAACACCTCCACGAGCAGTTCGACGTGGAGACGCTGGCCGCCCGCGCCTACATGAGCAGGCGCACCTTCGACCGGCGGTTCCGCTCGCTCACCGGCAGCGCGCCGCTCCAGTGGCTGATCACGCAGCGGGTGCTCCAGGCCCAGCGGCTGCTGGAGACCTCCGACTACTCGGTCGACGAGGTCGCCGGACGCTGCGGGTTCCGCTCGCCGGTCGCCCTGCGCGGCCACTTCCGGCGGCAGCTGGGGTCCTCCCCGGCCGCGTACCGCTCCGCCTACCGGGCACGCCGCCCGCAGGCAGACGTGGCGCAGGTCTCGGAGATCTCAAGCGGGCCGGTTCCGCACCAGCGCACTCCGCAGCCCCACCGGGCAGCGGCGGCCCTGGCCGCGGCGGGTCCCACGGTAACGGAGCTGTACGCCCCGGGCCGGGTCCTGCGGGAACACGCGTAACCCCCACCACGGGTACGACAGCGAAGGTCCTCCGTCGGTCACCGCCGACGGGGGACCTTCCGCATATGCGGTCCGCTCCGCAAGGGACCGCATAAGGTGGGACACATGAACGATCGCATGGTGTGGATCGACTGCGAGATGACCGGGCTCTCGCTGACGGACGACGCACTTATCGAGGTGGCCGCACTGGTCACCGACTCGGAACTCAACGTGCTCGGCGAGGGCGTGGACATCGTGATCCGCCCGCCGGACGCGGCCCTGGAGACCATGCCCGACGTGGTCCGCGAGATGCACACCGCCTCCGGCCTGCTCGACGAGCTGGCCGGCGGAACCACCCTCGCGGATGCCGAGGCGCAGGTCCTGGCGTACGTACGGGAGCACGTGAAGGAGCCGCGCAAGGCTCCGCTCTGCGGGAACTCGGTCGGCACCGACCGCGGCTTCCTGCTGCGCGACATGGCCGCGCTGGAGAGCTACCTGCACTACCGGATCGTGGACGTGTCCTCGGTCAAGGAGCTGGCGCGCCGCTGGTACCCGCGGGCGTACTTCAACAGCCCCCCGAAGAACGGCAACCACCGGGCGCTGGCGGACATCAAGGACTCCATCACCGAGCTGCGCTACTACCGGGAGGCGGTCTTCGTGCCGCAGCCCGGGCCCGACTCGGACACGGCCCGCAGCATCGCGGCCAAGCACACGTCCTAGGTTTCCGCGCCGGCCCTCCGGAGGGGGTGCGGGAAAAGGGTGGAGCGAGCACCCTCCCGGACCCTGTACCCTTTTCTTCGGCCGGTCGGTTTCGACCGGACATGGTGGGTGTAGCTCAGTTGGTAGAGCACCTGGTTGTGGTCCAGGTGGCCGCGGGTTCAAGTCCCGTCACTCACCCTGCGGGAAGGCCCCGGTACGCGGAAGCGGACCGGGGCCTTCTGCATGTCCCGGGGGCGGGCCATGACGGTCAGGACGACTCCCGGACCACCAGCCTGTTCTGCAGGACGACCGTCGGCCCGCCCGTGCTCCCGGCGCTCCCCCGCCCTCCCGCGACGCGCTCCAGCAGCATCTTCGCCATGGTCCGGCCCATCTCCTCGATGGGCTGGCGGACGCTGGTCAGCGGCGGGTCCATGTGCCGGGCCACCACCGAGTCGTCGAAGCCGACCAGTGCCACGTCCTGCGGGATCCGGCGCCCGACGGCACGCAGCTCCCGCCGGGCGCCCGCCGCCATGACGTCGGAGGAGGCGAAGACCGCGTCGAGGGAGGGGCTGCGTTCGAGCAGCTCGCGCATGGCCCGGCGGCCTCCCTCCTCGGTGAAGTCGGCGACCGCGACCAGCCGCTCGTCGACGGGCCGCCCGGCGGCGGCCAGGGCCTGCCGGTAGCCGTCGAGCCGGCAGCGGGCCCCGTACACGTCCAGCGGGCCGGTGATCGTGGCGATCGTACGGCGGCCCCGGTCGAGCAGGTGGCGTACGGCCTCGGCGGCGCCCGCCAGGTTGTCGGAGTCCACGCAGGGCAGCGTCTCGGCGCCGGAGCGGCGGCCGCTGATCACCGTCGGGATGCCCAGCTCGGCCAGCAGCTCCGGGAGCGGGTCCCCGGCGTGCACGGAGACCAGCAGCACGCCGTCGACGCGGTGCCCGGAGAGGTACTGCGCGAGGCGGCGGCGCTCGCGGTCGCTGCCGGCCAGGGTGAGGACGAGCTGGATGTCGGTCTCCGCGAGGGCGGCACCGACCCCGCGGACCACTTCGGAGAAGTACGGCTCGGCGAAGAACCGGGCCTCGGGCTCGGGGATCACGAGGGCGATGGCGTCGTTGCGGTTGGCCGCGAGGGCGCGGGCCGCGCGGTTCGGTACGTACCCCAGCTCGGTCACGGCCGCCTCGACGGCGGCCCTGGTCTGCTCGCTGACCTTGGATGACCCGTTGATCACCCGGGACACGGTGCCGCGCCCGACCCCGGCGCGTGCCGCGACCTCTTCCAGGGTCGGCCGTCCCCCACTGCGCCCATGCCCGTTCATGGTTTCCTCCCGGTTGTGAATCTACCCCTTGACTACTGTGGGAGCGCTCCCACACTGTGTCACACGACACCCCCACGTTGTCGCCCACCCTTCAGGGAGGAACCATGCGAGCCCAACCCCCGGCCCGAGCACGAGCCCGAAGAAGCCTCCTCACGGCGGCCGCCACCATGGGCGCCGCCGCGCTGCTGCTCGGAGGGTGCGCGCAGGACCCCGAGACGGACCCGAAGTCCGGCTCCTCGGCCGACGGAAAGGCGAAGACCACCCTGACGGTGGGCGTCTTCGGAGCCTTCGGCCTCCAGGAGGCCGGGCTCTACGACGAGTACATGGCACAGAATCCGGGGATCCGCATCGAGCAGACCTCCATCGAGCGCAACGAGAACTACTACCCCCAGCTCCTCACCCACCTGGGTACGGGCAGCGGGCTCGCCGACATCCAGGCCGTCGAGGTCAACAACATCGCCGAGATCACCGCGACCCAGGCCGACAAGCTGGTGGACCTGGGCAAGACCCCCGGCGTGGACAAGGCCGCGTACCTGCCGTGGAAGTGGGCGCAGGGCACGGCGCCCGCGGCGAAGGGCGGGGCCACCGTCGGCCTCGGCACCGACATAGGCCCGCAGGGCATCTGCTATCGCAAGGACCTGTTCGAGGCGGCCGGGCTGCCCTCGGACCGGGAGGCGGTCGGCGCGCTGTGGGCGGGCGACTGGAACAAGTACCTGGAGACGGGCAAGGCGTACAAGGCGAAGGCCGGCGACGGCAAGGCCTTCGTGGACTCGGCGTCGGGCGTCATGGCCGCGGTGACGGGCAGCAGCGCCCAGCGGTTCTACGACGAGCAGGGCAAGGTCGTCTACAAGACCAACCCAGCGGTGCGCGGGGCCTTCGACCTGGCGGCGTCCTTCGCCACCGAGGGGCTGAGCGCCAAGCTGCAGCAGTTCACCCCGGGCTGGGACCAGGGCTTCGCCAACGGCGCCTTCGCGACGGTCTCCTGCCCGGCCTGGATGCTCGGCTACATCCAGGACAAGGCGGGTCCGTCGGGCAAGGACAAGTGGGACGTGGCGCAGGCGCCGAAGCCCAGCAACTGGGGCGGTTCCTTCCTGGTGGTCCCGAAGGCGGGCAAGCGCGCCCAGGAGGCGGCGAAGCTCGCGGCCTGGCTGACGGCTCCGGAGCAGCAGGCGAAGCTCTTCGAGAAGCGGGGCAGCTTCCCGAGCGCGAGCGCCGCGTACCAGCTGCCGGCGGTGTCGGGGGCGAAGCACGAGTACTTCGGCGGGGCCCCGATCGGCGAGATCTTCTCGAAGGCCGCCCAGGGGATTCCGGTGACGGTGGTCGGCCCGAAGGACCTGGTGATCGCACAGAACCTCGCGGACATCGGGATGCTGCAGGTCGACCAGAAGGGCCGCAGCCCGCAGGAGGGCTGGGAGGCCGCGGTGAAGGCCATCGACAACGCCCTGGACCAGTGAGGCGCCGGTGACGGACGAGACGGCATTCCTGTCCCCCTCCGCCGCCGCCCCGGAGCGGCCGGCGGCGGAGGGGGGCGGCCGGGGCCGGCCCGGCCAGGTGTGGCGCTCGCGCCGCTACCGCTGGGACCTGCGCTGGAGCCCGTACGCCTTCGTGGCGCCCTTCTTCCTCTTCTTCGCCGTCTTCGGGCTGTTCCCGCTGCTGTACACGGGCTGGGCGGCGCTGCACCAGGTGGAGCTGACCGATCCGGACAGCATGACGTGGGTGGGACTGCGCAACTTCACCCGGCTGTGGGACGACGAGTTCTTCTGGAACGCGCTGCGCAACACCGTCACCATCGGCCTGCTCTCGACGGTGCCGCAGCTGGCGATCGCGCTGGGCGTGGCCCATCTGCTCAACTACCGGCTGCGGGGCTCGGCGTTCTTCCGGGTCGCCGTGCTCACCCCGTACGCCACCTCCGTGGCGGCGGCCACCCTCGTCTTCGTGCTGCTCTTCGGCCGGGACTACGGAATGATCAACTGGGCGCTCTCGGCGGTCGGCCTCGGGGCGGTGGACTGGCAGAACGGCACCTTCGCCTCCCAGCTGGCGGTGTCCACCATCGTGATCTGGCGTTGGACCGGCTACAACGCGCTGATCTACCTGGCGGCCATGCAGGCCGTGCCGGGCGAGCTGTACGAGTCGGCCGCGCTGGACGGCGCCTCGCGCTGGCAGCAGTTCCTGCACGTCACCGTGCCCTCGCTGCGGCCGACGATCCTCTTCACCTGTGTGGTGTCGACGATCGGGGCGACCCAGCTGTTCGGTGAGCCGCTGCTGTTCAACGGCGGGGCGGGCGCGACGGGCGGCTCGGACCACCAGTTCCAGACGCTCGGGCTGTACCTGTACGAGCAGGGCTGGGTGAACCTGCACCTGGGGCGGGCCTCGGCGATCGCCTGGGCGATGTTCCTGATCCTGCTGCTGATCGCCGGAGCAGCGCGGCTGCTGCGCGGACGGGGGGACTCGCGATGAGAACGCTGCGCGCGGGCCGGCTCACCTATGTGGTGCTCGGCCTCTTCACGGCCGGTTCGCTCTTCCCTCTCCTGTGGACGGCGGTCGCGGCCTCCCGCACCAACACGCGGCTGGCCCAGACCCCGCCGCCGTTCTGGTTCGGCGGGAACCTGGGACGCAACCTGCAGATCGCCTGGACCGACGCCAACATGGGCACGGCCCTGCTGAACACGGTGATCGTGGCGGGCAGCGTCACCGTCGGGACGGTGCTCTTCTCCACCCTGGCGGGCTTCGCCTTCGCCAAACTCCGCTTCCGCGGACGGCGGATGCTGATGGCGCTGGTGGTGGGGACGATGCTGATCCCGCCGCAGCTGAGCGTGGTGCCGCTGTACATGCTGATCGCGAAGCTGTCGTGGACCGACCGGCTCCAGGCGGTGGTCCTGCCGTCCCTGGTGTGCGCCTTCGGGGTGTTCTTCATGCGCCAGTACCTGGTGCACGCGCTGCCGACGGAACTGGTGGAGGCGGCCCGCACCGACGGGGCGAGCTCCCTGAGGGTCATGTGGCACGTGGTCTTCCCCGCGGCCCGGCCGGCGATGGCGGTACTGGGGATGCTGACCTTCGTCATGTCCTGGAACGACTTCTTCTGGCCGATCGTCGCGCTGACCCAGAACGGCAGCCCGACGGTACAGGTGGCCCTGACCGGGCTGGGCCGGGGTTACATCCCCGACCAGTCGGTGATCATGGCGGGTGCGCTGCTGGGCACGCTTCCGCTGCTGCTGGTGTTCCTCGTCTTCGGCCGCCAGATCGTCGGCGGCATCATGCAGGGAGCGGTAAAGGGATGACTGACACCCCGATGCACACGACGGACATGTCGAACACGCCACACACTCCGAGCGGGTCGCACACGCCGAAGCCGACGGAGCAGGCCGGGGAACTCCGCTTCCCCGACGGGTTCCTGTGGGGCACGGCCACGGCGGCATTCCAGATCGAGGGCGCGGCCGCCCTGCGCGGGCCGTCCATCTGGGACACCTTCTGCCGCACCCCGGGCAAGGTGTACGGCGGCCACACCGGCGACGTCGCGGTCGACCACCACCGGCTGTGGCGCGAGGACGTCGCGCTCATGGCCGAACTGGGGCTCGGCGCCTACCGGTTCTCCGTGTCCTGGCCACGCGTCCTCGCCGGCGGGATCGGCTTCTACGACGAGTTGGTCGACGAGCTGCTGGCCCACGGCATCCAGCCCTGCGTGACGCTCTACCACTGGGACCTCCCGCAGGAGCTGGAGGACGCCGGCGGCTGGCCGGAGCGGGAGACCGCCTACGCCTTCGCCCGGTACGCCGGGCAGGTCGCTGACGCCCTCGCCGACCGCGTGGAGCTCTGGACCACCCTCAACGAGCCCTGGTGCAGCGCCTTCCTCGGCTACGCCTCCGGCGTCCACGCCCCCGGCCGCACCTCTCCCGCCGACTCGCTGCGCGCCGCCCACCACCTCAACCTGGCCCACGGCCTGGCCGCGACCGCCCTGCCGGCCCGCACCCGGGCCGGCATCGCGCTCAACCCCAGCGCGGTGCGGCCGCTGACCGGCTCGGCGGCCGACCTGGACGCGGCCCGCCGTATCGACGCGCTCGCCAACCGCATCTTCACCGGGCCCCTGCTGCACGGCGCCTACCCGCAGGACCTGCTCGCGGACACCGCCGCCCTGACGGACTGGTCGTTCGTCCGCACCGGCGACGAGGCGCTGATCCGCCAGCCCCTGGACTTCCTCGGCGTGAACTACTACACCCCGGCGGTGGTGTCGGCGGCCCCGGACGGGAGCGGCCCGCGCGCCGACGGCCACGGCGCCACTTCCCACTCCCCCTGGCCCGCCGCGGACACGGTGGCCTTCCACCAGCCGCCCGGCGAACAGACCGACATGGGCTGGTCGATCGACCCGACCGGCCTGTACGACCTGCTGATGCGCTTCACCCGCGAGGCACCCGGCCTGCCGCTGATGGTCACCGAGAACGGCGCGGCCTACGCCCCGGACCTGGACGACCCGCAGCGCATCGCCTACCTGGAGGCCCACCTCGCCGCCGTCCACCGCGCGCTGGCGGACGGCGCCCCCGTGGGCGGCTACTTCCTCTGGTCGCTGCTGGACAACTTCGAGTGGTCCTACGGATACAGCAAGCGCTTCGGCATCGTGCACGTCGACTACGAGACCCAGGTCCGCACGCCGCGCTCCAGCGCCCACTGGTACGCCCGCCTGGCCCGTAAGGGGGCCATGTAGCGTCACGCGAAGACGCCGGCGTGGTCCTCGGCCCAGGTCCTGAACGTGCGGGCCGGGTGGCCGGTGAGCTGCTCGACGGCGCCGGTGATCTCGACCGGGAGGCCGTCGGTGGACGCCCAGTACTCCAGGAGCGCGTCGGCGTAGGGGCCGGGGATGCAGCCGTCCACCTCGGCCTTCCACTGCTCGGCCGATACGGCCTCGAAGGGTATGGGCCGGCCGAGGACTTCGCCGAGTATCGAGAGCTGGGTGGCGAAGGTCAGCGACTGCGGGCCGGTCAGCGTGTACGCGCGGCCTGCCAGGGCCGGATCGGTGAGGACCGCGAGGGCCGACTCGGCGAGGTCGGCCTCGTGCACGGGGTCGCAGTGGCCGCCGGGGTAGGGCAGGCGGACCGGTCGCCCCGACTTCAGCGACCAGGCCCAGCCCCGGGCGTTGCTCGCGAAGGCCCCGGGCCGCAGCAGGGTGGTGCGCAGTGGGGAGGCCGACAGAGCCTGCTCGACGACGAGGTGGGAGGACGACAGCGGGCTGTCGGCGGCATACGGGGCGAGTACCGAGGATGAAGACAGGAGCACGACGTGCTCCACCCCTGCCGTGACGGCCTCCTTGACGAAGGCTTCGATGCCGGACGCCTCGGCGTAGAGGAAGACGGAGCGGATGCCGGCGAGGGCGCCGGGGAACGTCGCCGGATCGGTGAGGTCGCAGTGGACCGCATCGGGGGTGCCCCGTTCACGGGAGCCCAGGCGGTAGGGGATGCCACGGGCGGCGAGGAGGCCGCAGAGAGAGCGGGCGACGGCACCGCGGCCGCCGGTCACAAGCATGGGCATGGCTGATTCCCCTTTTCTGGAGTGGTGGTGCCGAGTGACGCTAGAATTGCTACGCGACACAGATTCCGCACTACACACTCTCTGCGTCACACAGATAAATTTGGAGCACGGAGAATCCGATGTCAACCGATTCCCCTCGTACGGGTGATGAGTGGAGCCGCGCCGAGCTGCTCGCGCGCATCGTCACCGAGAGCCAGCGGCACTACGCCGACTACTCCCTCTTCAACCAGGCCATGGCCGACTCGGTCGGTCTGCACCCCACCGACATGCAGTGCGTCGCCCTCCTCGACATGGAGCCCGGCCCCGTCAGCACCGGCGACATCGCCCGACTCACCGGCCTGACCTCGGGCTCGGCCACCCGCCTCGTCGACCGGATGGTCAAAGCGGGCATCGTCGAACGGCGGACAGACCCGAACGACCGCCGCCGCTCCCTCGTGGCCCTCTCCCCCGAGGCGCGCCGGCGCATCGGCGCGGCGTGGGACACCCCGGGCCGCGCCTTCGGCGCCGTACTGGAGGGCTACTCCGACTCCGAACTCGCCGTCATCGCCGACTACCTGCACCGCGCAGCCGAGGTGGGACGGGCCCAGGCCAAGCGGCTGACTTCCGGCGAGCCCGACTGACGGCCCTGCCGCGGCGCCGTACGGATCCCCCGGCTCCGCCCAACCCGCCCTGCCCCGCCGCCCCGCCCCGCCCCGCCCTGCCCCGCAAGGCCTCCCGGCCGACGTCCCATCAGGCGTGCCGGCGGCGCCCCGTCAGGCGCCCTGGATGTGGAAGTTGAAGTCCGTGTGGCCGAGCGCGCCCATCAGGCGGAGCCAGAGCGGCAGCAGCATCTCCGCACCCCGGGCCGTCTCGATGCCGCCGAGGTCGAGGACGCTCGCCTCCGGCCATCCGAAGGAGTACAACAGCTCTCGCACCACCTTCTTGGCGTCCGCGTCGTCCCCCGACACGAACACGTGGTGCTCGCCGGCGACCCGCGCCGGGTCCACCATGATCTGGCAGTTCATCGTGTTCAGCGTCTTGACCACCCGCAGCCCCGGGAACGTCCGCTGGATCAGCTCGCCCAGGCTGTCGTCGTCCACCGGGTCCAGACCCGGCGGGAAACCACCCGAGAAGTCCAGCGGGTTCGCGATGTCGATGAGGATCCTGCCCTCCAGGTGCGCGGCGTCCGCCTCCGTCAGCGCGGCGATGCTGACCTGCCCGCCGGTGGCGTTGACCAGGATCTCGCCGTCCCCCGCGGCCTGGGCGAAGCCGGCCAGCCCGATCCCGGGGTGGACCTCCTGCCAGTCCGAGTACTCGGCCCGGCCGAGGGTGGCGCCGGGGTCCCGGGTCCCGATGACGACCTGGTGGCCCAGGGAGTCGAGCCGGGCGGCCACCGTGCGGCCGACGATCCCGGTGCCGAGGACTGCGTAGCGCATCTGCTGCTTCCTTCCGGTCGGTACGGGAGCCCGGCGGGCCCCCAGGGACTGTCCGTCGGATCAGGGCCGGGCGTCCGGCATCCCCACCTCGTAGAAGAACCGGTACCGGTCCGGGTCGTCCGGGAGGAACCAGTGATAGCCCTCCTCCAGGAAGACGACCACCAGGTTCACGGCGATGACGACGCCCAGGAACCAGAGCGCGAACATGCCCGCCGCCCGCAGCAGCCCCGGCCCCGTCGCCGGGACGCTGCGGTCCGCCGTGGTGTGCGCGGTGGCCAGGACGACGCCGATGACGAGCACCGAGGCCTGGAAGAGGATCAGGGCCCACACGTACAGATGCAGGCCGAGCACCTCGCTCCCGTACCCCTTGGCGCCCGGCAGGATGTGCTGCGTCGTCTGCCGCCAGGCCGCGAAGGAGCCTCCGGCCGCCGCGACCAGCGCCAGGCCCCAGCCCGTCATGTAGTGGCGGCCCGTCACCGAGCCGCGCAGCAGCGCCGTCCGGACGATGTACGCCGCGCCCATCGCCGCCAGCAGCATGAACATCCGCTGCACGACACAGAGCGGGGACGGATGCTCCCATGCCCTGAACTGCTGGAAGAGGCCGACGCAGACCACACCCGTCCAGCCGATGGCGAAGAGGCAGGCGAACCAGTACTGGACCTTGCCCGGCGGCGCGGCGTCGGGCGCGGTCTCCGGGACGAGGCTCTCGATCGTGGCCATCGTCACCAGCTCAGCGTCAGAGCCAGGCTGCCGGTGATGTGGTGCGCCATCAGCAGGAAGACGGCGATGAGCATGACCCACCACGCCCCGAGCACGACCATCCGGGACGTCTCCCGGTACATGGCGATCAGCGTGGCGAGGAGCCCGCCGAAGATGAGGGTGTCCATGCCGCGGACCGTACCGAGACGAGGACATCCCGCCTGCTAGGCGCGCCCCCGCTCACGGCGTGGCGCGCCCCCGGTTACGTCGGTTGCCGCGTCGGCCGCGGCCGGGCCGCCCCGCGCCCGGGCCGCCCGAGCTCCGGCCGTCCAGGCCGATCCACACCCGGACCTCGGTGCCGCCGAGGACCGAGCGCCCCAGCCGGACGTCGCCTCCGGTCGACTCCGCGACCCGGCGCACGATGTCCAGGCCGAGGCCTGTGGACCCGTCCCGGCCGCCGTCGTTGCCGCGGCGCAGGGCGGCGTCCGGGTCGGAGATGCCGGGGCCCGCGTCCGAGACGAGCACGATCACCGCGTCGCCCGCGTCGTGGACGTCCACCGCGAAGGGGGTGCCCTCGGGGGTGTGCCGGAAGACGTTGCCGAGCATGGCGTCGAGGGCGGCGGCCAGTTCGGGCCGCGCCACGGGGATGCGTACCGTACGGTCCACACCCGCCAGCCGCACCTCGCGGCCCTCGTCCTCCGCGAGCGCCGACCAGAAGTCCATCCGGTCGCGGATCACCTCGGAGGCGTCGCATCCCGCCCCCGCGCCCGCGCCGACCAGGCCGGTGGCCGGTCGCTGCTCTCGGGCCGTACGGATGATCGTGTCGACCTCGCGCTCCAGCTGCTCCACGGCCGCCCGGGTCTGCTCGGCGGCCGGGCCGTCACCGAGGGAGGCCGTGTTGAGCCGCAGCACGGTCAGCGGGGTGCGCAGCCGGTGCGACAGGTCGGCGGCCAGCTCCCGTTCGTTGGCGAGGAGTTCGACGACCTGGTCCGCCATCGCGTTGAAGGCCAGGGCCGCCGAGCGCAGTTCCTTCGGCCCGGCCTCGGGCACCCGCGCCCCGAGCCGTCCCTCACCGAGCTGGTGCGCGGCGTCCGCGAGCCGCTCGGCCGGCCGGACGAGCCGGGCGCCGAGCCGGTCGGCGACCGCGACCGAGCCGACGATCAGGGCGATTCCGACGCCCGCGAGGACCAGCCAGGCCGTGGCGACGCCGTTGCTGACCTCGCTCTCCGGTACGAAGATCTCCACCACGGCGATGTCGCCGGACCCCAGTGCGATCGGCTGGAGCAGCGCGGAGCCTCCGCCGGACACCTTGGCCGTCGTGGCCCGCCCCATCCGCCGGGTCTCCGCGACGGCGCGCTCGCCGGCCCGGCCCTCGCCGATGCTCACGCGCGCGCTGTCGCCGATCGCGGGCACGTGCACGGCCATCCGCCGGGCGGCGCCCATCTGCGTGGACTCCACCGCCTTGCGCAGCTGCAGCGGGTCGGTGGTGATCGACAGGGTGGGCCCTATGGTGGCGGCCTGCCGCTCGGCGTTGGAGAACGCCCGGTCGCTGGCCATCTCCTGGACGACGAGCCCGAGCGGTACGGCGAAGGCCACGACCACCATGGCCGTGACCGCGAGGCACACCTTGACAAGGGCCCATCTCATCGCGGCATCACCGCGGTGGCTCCAGCTTCACGCCGACCCCGCGCAGGGTGTGCAGGTACCGCGGGCGGGCGGCGGTCTCGCCGAGCTTGCGGCGCAGCCAGGACAGGTGGACGTCGATGGTCTGGTCGTCCCCGTACGACTGCTGCCAGACCTCGGCGAGCAGTTCGCGCCGGGCCACGACCACGCCCGGCCGGCCGGCGAGGAAGGCCAGTAGGTCGAACTCCCGGCGGGTGAGGTCCAGTACCGCCCCGTCGAGCTCGGCCTGGCGGCGCAGCGGGTCGATGGCGAGGCCGCCGACGCGCAGGACGCGCGAAGGCGGTTCGGCCCCGGCGGCGGCCCGCGCGCGGCGCAGGACGGCGGCCATCCGGGCGGAGAGGTGTTCGACGGAGAAAGGTTTGGTCAGGTAGTCGTCGGCGCCGTCGTTGAGCAGCCGGACGATCTCCGCCTCGTCGTCGCGCGCGGTGGCGATGATCACAGGGACGTCGGTGATGCCGCGCAGCATCTTGAGCGCCTCGGATCCGTCCAGGTCGGGCAGGCCGAGGTCGAGGATGACCACGTCGAAGCGGTGGTGCGCGACCTCGCGCAGGGCCTCCAGGGCCGTACCGACGCTGCGCACGGTGTGCGAGGCCTCGGTCAGGTGCCGGATGAGGGCGGAACGTACGAACTGGTCGTCCTCGACCACGAGCACACTTGCCATGGGCGGCACCGTAGTCCATCCGGGCGACCGCGCGGGGTGTCGGGCCACTCTTGGGGCGCGTGGTGCAGTATGGGCCGTGATGCAAAAAGGACTTGTACATGCCATGGCCTGGATGCTCGCGACCGGGGCGGCGGTGACGCTGTGCTGGTGGGGCGTCCACACCGTCATGTCGGGCACGGCCTACGATCCGCCGCTCGCGGTGCCCTTGGCCGGCCAGCCGCTGTCCTCCTCGACCCGCAGCGCACAGCCTTCGGACTCCCCCTCGCAGTCCCCGTCCGCCTCGCCCTCCCAGGCGCCCGGCCCGTCCGCGTCACCGGCCGCCGGGGCCTTGGCCGACAAGCCGTCGCAGAAGCCCCCCGCCTCCCCGGACGACCGGCAGCAGGCGGGTGGCCAGGGGGCGGGGAGGGTGCGGGCGTATCCGGTCTCCGGCGGCAGGGTCACCTTCTCCCTCGGCGCGTCGTCGGCCGAGCTGGTCTCGGCGACGCCGGCGGCCGGCTGGCGGATGCAGGTGTGGAAGCAGGACTTCTGGATCCGGGTCACCTTCACCCGGGACGGCCGTGAGGTGTCGGTGTTCTGCACCTGGCACGACCACCCGCCGATGGTCGAGACCGTCGACCCCTGAGGGCCCCGGTCGCCTGGGGCGACGCCGGTGCGCCCGGGACTATGCCCGCCCCGGGCGCACTGAGGGGCCGCCGAGGATCAGAAGCTTGGGTCGAGCTCTGATCCGAAGGTGTAGGTCCCCGACAGGTGCAGCTGGTTGGTGTCGGCCAGGGTGGCCATCGGCGAGCCCGGCTTGGACAGCCAGGAGTGCTGGTTGTAGTACCCGTTGTAGGGGATCATGCAGTCGCTCCAGGTGTACCAGCCGGCTGCGATGAAGATGTCACGGTTCGGGATCCGCGCGTTGTTGAGGACCTGCGACCACTTGTAGTTCCCCGTCGCCAAATAGATGTCCCGGGACACGCAGGCGCTGGGCATGCTCGCGTTCGGGGTCGCGGTCAGGGTCACCTCCCGCGTGTTGTACGCCGTGTCGGCGGCGCTGGCGGGGGCCCCGGCGAGGGCGACGAGAGCGGTCGCGGAAGCCGCCGCGGCGGCGAACGTGCTGAGCTTGCCCATGATGCTTCTGGCTCCTTCGTTTCGAACGTGACGTACTCGGCCGGACGACACGGACGTTATCGAAGTGACATGGGAAGCATCGACGTGCAGTCTGGGCGTAATTCCATAAGCGGGAATTATCGCCGAGCCGGGGGGCTGCGTTGGAAATGCGGGATGTGGACGTCTTTTTGACGCTGGCAGACGAGCTCCACTTCGGGCGGACGGCCGAGCGGTTGCACCTCTCCCAGGCTCGGGTCAGCCAGGTCGTTCGCAAGCTGGAACGGGCCATCGGCGCAGCCCTGTTCGAGCGCACCACGCGCACCGTGCACCTCACCCCGATCGGCCACCGCCTACGCGAGGACCTTTCGCATGCCCGGGAGCTGTTCCATGCGGCGACGGAGAGGGCCCGCACGGCAGCCTGCGGAATGCGCGGACCATTACGGGTCGGGTTCCTCGGAGCCATGGCGCATGAGATTCGGCCTTTGATCGAAGAATTCAGGTCACGCCATCAGAACATTTCCGTCGAGTTGATAGAATCCCGCCTTTCCGATCCGCTCGGCCCTCTTCGCACCAATGAGGTGGACGCGCAAATCCTGTGGCTTCCGGTCACGGAATCCGACGTGACCGTCGGCCCCGTGATGTTGACCGAGGGGCGCGTGCTCGCCGTTCCGACCGGGTCGTGCATGGCCGACCTCGATTCCGTTTCGTGGGAGGAACTCGGCGGCTACCGCGTCGTCGACCTCGGTCACCTGGCGCCGCCCTACTGGGTGGAGTCCTTGACCCCGCGACGGACACCCGCCGGACGCCTCATCAGGCGAGGTCCGACCGCGCGCACTCTCCAGGAGGTCCTCGCCCTCATCGGCGAAGGTCAGGTCGTCAGCCCCCTGCACCAGCATTGGACCCGGTACTTCCCCTACCCCGACATCACCTACCTGCCGATCCGGGACGCCCCGACCACTCAGTGGGCACTTGTGTGGCCCACCACGGGCCGGAACGAGCTCGTGCACGCCTTCGCCGACGTGGTACGGGAACTGCGGCCCTGCCGGACGGTCACGCCCGGCTGACCAGTCCCGCCGCGGCGCTAACGAAAAACGGAGGACGGCGGCCGCGGCGAGGCCACCGCGGAGGCGTCGGCGACCGGAGCCGCGCCGCCCGCGAAGTCCGCCAGCGCCCGGCCGTGCTCGACCCGGCCCGGATGCGGGTCGCCGGCGACCCGGCGGGTGAATTCCGCGACGGGCAGCTCCCGGTCGGCCGCCACCAGCACGGCATTGCCGAAACGCTTCCCCCGCCACACCACCGGATCCGCGGCCAGCGCCAGTTCCGTGAACCGGGACGCGGCCGTCGCGATCTGGCTCCGCAGATGGGTCAGCGGCGGACCGTCCGCGAGGTTCGCGACGTACCACCCGGTGGGCGCCAGCGCCCGGCGTACCTCGTCCAGGAACTCGGCGCTCGTCAGGTGCGCCGGGGTACGCGCCCCGCTGAACACGTCCGCGATCACCAGGTCCGCCCAGCCGTCCGGCACCTTGGCCAGACCGGCCCGCGCGTCCACCGCCCGGACCCGGACCCGCGCCTGCGGGTCCAGCGGCAGGTGCTCCCGTACGAAGGCCACCAGGGCGGCGTCGATCTCCACGACCTGCTGGGTGGAACGAGGGCGGGACGCGGCCGTGTAGCGGGCGAGGGTGAAGGCACCGCCGCCCAGGTGCACCACGTTCAGGGGCTGCCGGGGGGGCGCGACGAGATCGATGAGATGGCCGATCCGCCGCTGGTAGGAGAAGTCCAGGTACGCGGGATCGTCCAGGTCGACATGCGACTGCGGGGCCCCGTCGATCAGCAGGGTCCAGGCCCCGGGGCGCTCGCGGTCCGGCTCCAGCTCCGCCCGGCCGCCGTCCACCTGCCCGACGACCGCCTCCGCGCCGCCGCGCCCGCGCTGCCTGCCCTTGTTCCTGTCCTTGCCTGCCACCACCCCATTGTGCGGGGCGGCCGGCCGGGAGCGGTCAGCGGCAGTTGTCCGCGGCCTCGATCAGCCGGGCCGCCTCGCCGAGCGCCGCACGCAGCACCTCGGGGTCGGTGACCGGCCCGACGGCCTCCGGCGGGAGCAGCCAGCCCGTGGCGCCCGCGGTGGGCGAGACTGCGTCGCCGAAGCGCATCCCCCGCCCGTCGGACTGCGTACACGCACTGCCCGGGAGGTCCCACGCGTCGGCGGTGCCGGGCGGGACGAGGAAGCCGAGGGTGTCGCCGGACCCGTCGTGCAGAACGGGCCCCACCGGGCCGGACCGGCCGGCGGCGCGACGGATGATGTCCACCGCCTCCAGGCCTTGGCGGGCGGGCACGGTCACCAGGTCAAGGTCCAGGTCCAGGTCCGGGGTCGGGGCCGCGCCGGGCTCGGGTGCGGTGTTCGTTCCAGTGATCTGCATGCCGGCCTCCACCAAGGGGAAACCCCTCCTCGATCCGTGTCCGCATGAGTTCAACGCACGGGAACGTCAACGGGTGCGGCACCAAGACGCCGCAAAGGATGGCAGTTCATGGCGGATCGCGGGTGAGATATCCGTTTTGTAGCTAAACATCGCGTGAACACCCCGTCGCTGGCGGTACGTTCATGCGCGCCGGGCCCCACTCCACCACCCACCGCACCGGCGCTGCGTTCCTTGCCAGAGAGGTCACGTCCATGGCGGCGTTCCCCCACTCACCCAACTCCACGTTCCGGCGGCTGCGCGGTCAGCACTCCCCTGCCGAGTTCGCGGCCCTGGTACGACGGGCGGCGAAGGAGATCGGAGAAACGGTTTCCTGCGACGCGCGCTACATCGGCCGGGTCGAGTCCGGCGAGATCCGCTGCCCCAACTACGCCTACGAGCGGGTCTTCCTCCACATGTTTCCCGGCCGCACCCTGGCCGACCTGGGCTTCTCCCCCCGCGAGAGCGTCCGCGGGCGCTCGGCGCAGCGCAGCCCGCACCCCCTGTCCGGCCCCGTCCCCCGTTCCCCTTCCAGTGCCAAGGAGAGCGACGTGCTGCGTCGCGCGTTCATGGCGGGCGGCTCCGCGACCGTGGCGGCCGCGACGCTCAGCCTCACCCTGCTCGGCGACACCCGCCGGCTGCCCGCGCGCGCAGGCGAGTCCGAGGCGGCCGCCGTCGAGGACGCCGTACGCCGGATCAGGCTGCTGGACGACCGGCACGGGGCGGACGCGCTCTACCGCAAGGCGTCAGAACCCCTGCGCACCGCCTACGCCCTGCTCGACGCCGGTGCCACCCGGCAGTCCACCGAGGACCGGCTGCACTCGGGCGCCGGTGAACTGGCCGTCTCGGTCGGCTGGCTGGCCCACGACTCCGGCCGCTTCGACGACGCCCGCTCGCACTACGCGGAGGCGCTGGCCACGGCCCGGGTGGCCCGGGACGCGAGCCTGGAGGCGCACGCCTTCAGCAACATGTCGTTCCTGGCCCGGGACACCGGTCGCTCGCGCGAGGCGGTACGGGCGGCCCAGGCGGGCCGGCGCGCCGCGTCCTGCCTCGGCTCGCCGCGGCTGCTGGCGCTGCTCGCCCTGCGGGAGGCCGGCGGGTGGGCGGGGCTCGGCGACCGCAAGGCCTGCGAGGAGTCGCTGACGCGGGCCCACCGGGAGTTCTCCCGGGGACCGGCGCAGGCCGACCCCGAGTGGATGTCCTTCTTCGGCGAGGCCGAGCTGGAGTCACTGGAGGCCCGCTGCTGGTCGGCGCTCGGGGAGCACGCCCGTGCGGCCCGGCACGCGCGGCGGGCGGCGGACCTGCAGGATCCGCACTTCGCCCGGAACGTGGCGCTGTACACCGCCGAGCTGGCCGGCGACCTCGCGCGGGCGGACGCGCCCGACGAGGCCGCCTGGGCGGGTGGGCGGGTGCTGGACCTGCTGGCCGACGTGCAGTCGACGCGGGTGCGGTCGATGCTCGCGGGGACGGCCGCGGTCCTTGTCCCCCACCAGCGGTCTCCGCGCGTGGGTGCGTTCCTGGCGCGCCACGCCTCTGCGTAACGCCGCTCGGCTCCGGCCGGTGTCCTGGGGCTCCGCGGTTCGGCTGCCGTCGGTGTTTCGGCTGTCGCTAACCCGGCTGCCCGCCGGTGGGTGGTGCTGGGGCTCTGCCCGTGCCCTGCGGTTCGGCTGCGGCCGGTGGCTGCTGGGGCTGCGCCCCGGGCTGTGCGGTTCGGCTGCCGTCGGTGTTTCGGCTGCGGGCCGGTGGGTGGTGCTGGGGCTCTGCCCCAGGCCCCGCGCCTCAATCGCCGGCGGGGCTGGGTGGTGTGGGGTGGTGCCCCGCCGGAGTGTCTCCTCGGCTCGCGCG